>NZ_KB892180.1:0-435080 GCF_000373685.1 Streptomyces sp. PsTaAH-124
AAAGGAACCTCGTCCCGACCATGACGGCCGGAGACGGGGTATCAACATATCTGGCGTTGACTTTTGGCACGCTGTTGAGTTCTCAAGGAACGGACGCTTCCTTTGTACTCACCCTCTCGGGCTTTCCTCCGGGCGCTTCCCTTCGGTCTTGCGTTTCCGACTCTATCAGATCTTTTTCCGATCCGATTTCCTCGGTGCTTTCCAGGTTCCCGCTTCCGCGTTTCCCTTTCCGGCGGTTCCGACTCTATCAGATCTTTTCTCGACCTGACCCCCAGTCAGCGGGTTCCGTCTTCCCAGCCGTTGGGCCGTTCCGACGAGTGAGACTTTAGCGGATTCCGGGCTCCCGAGCGAATCGGGGGCCTGCGTTCTCGCGAACGCGGATTCCTCATTCCGTGAATACACATGACAATGCACGACGCCAGACAGACGTAAAACGACTGTCGCCGTGTAGTGATGAGTACGTGCGGAGTGGCTGCCCGGGGACCGACCGGAGTCGGCTCTCACGTCGGACAACTCGAAGTACCTTACGGATCCCCCAGCGGCGTGTCAACCCATGGCTGGGGCGGGCGGCGGAGGCGTACGCTGACGGGCATGACGACGCGTACGTACAACCAGCAGTGGTGGCCCGCCTGACGGCGGCCCTGCTCACGTACGCAGACAACGGCCGCCGCCTCGGCGGCCGTTCTCGTTTCCCCTCCAGGACTCCGGGGGCCGGCCCGCAGGGACGGCGGCCTCGACCGGAGAGGGAACAGAGATGACAAGGGTCTTCAGCGGGGTCAAGCCGACCGGGCATCTGACGCTCGGGAACTACCTGGGCGCCCTGCGGCAGTGGGCCGAGACCGACCAGCACCGGGCGGACTCCCTGTTCTGCGTGGTGGACCTGCACGCCCTGACCGTGGACCACGACCCCGCCCGGGTGCGCAGACTCAGCAGGCAGGCGGCGACGCTGCTGCTGGCGGCCGGACTCGATCCCGAGCGGTGCACGGTGTTCGTGCAGAGCCATGTGGACGAGCACGCCCGGCTGTCCTATCTGCTGGAATGCGTGGCCACCGACGGCGAGATGCGCCGGATGATCCAGTACAAGGAGAAGTCCGCGCGCGAGCAGGTGCGCGGCGGCAGCGTCCGGCTCTCCCTGCTGACGTATCCCGCGCTGATGGCGGCGGACATCCTCGCGTACGACACGGACGAGGTGCCGGTCGGCGACGACCAGACGCAGCACGTGGAGCTGGCCCGGGACCTGGCGGTGCGGTTCAACCACCGGTACGGGCAGACGTTCACGGTGCCGAAGGCGACGTCGCCGAAGGTGGCGGCGCGGGTGATGAACCTCCAGGACCCGGTGTCGAAGATGGGGAAGTCCGACGACACCGGACCGGGCATCGTCTATCTGCTGGACGAGCCGGAGGCCGTGCGGAAGAAGGTCATGCGCGCGGTGACCGACAGCGGTCAGGACGTCGTCCACGACCGGGCGACGCGGCCCGGCGTCACCAACCTGCTGGAGATCCTGGCCGCCTGCGCGGGCGGGGACCCGGAGGACCTGGCCGCGTCGTACTCGTCGTACGGCGCGCTGAAGAAGGACACCGCGGAGGCCGTGGTGGAGGTGCTCAGGCCGGTGCAGGAGCGGCACCGGGAGCTGTGCGCCGATCCCGGGTACCTGGAGCAGGTGCTGCGGACGGGCGCGGAGAAGGCCCGGACGATGGCGCGGCCGACGGTCGACGCGGCGTACCGGGCCATCGGGCTGCTGCCCGCCTGACAGCGGGCAGGCGGCGGGCGGCGGGTCAGCTGTTGCCGGAGGCCAGTTCGCGGCTGCGGTCGCGGGCGGCCTCCAGCGCGGCGATCAGCGCGGCCCGCACCCCGTGGTTCTCCAGCTCGCGGATGGCGTTGATCGTCGTCCCGGCCGGCGAAGTGACGTTCTCGCGGAGTTTCACGGGGTGCTCGCCGCTGTCGCGGAGCATCACGGCGGCGCCGATGGCGGACTGCACGATCAGCTCGTGCGCCTTGTCGCGGGGCAGGCCGAGCAGGATGCCCGCGTCGGTCATGGCCTCGACCAGGTAGAAGAAGTACGCCGGACCCGAACCGGAGAGCGCGGTGCAGGCGTCCTGCTGGGACTCGGGGACGCGGAGCGTCTTGCCGACGGCGCCGAAGATCTCCTCGGCGTGGCTGAGGTGCCCGGCGGTGGCGTGGGTGCCGGCGGAGATGACGGACATGGCCTCGTCCACCAGGGCCGGGGTGTTCGTCATGACGCGCACGACCGGGGTGCCCGGGGCCAGCCGCTCCTCGAAGAAGGAGGTGGGGATGCCGGCCGCGCCGCTGATGACCAGCCGGCCCGCGGGCAGGTGCGGGGCGAGTTCGTCGAGCAGGGTGCCCATGTCCTGCGGCTTGACCGTGAGGATCAGGGTGTCGGCGGTCTTCGCCGCCTCGGCGTTGGTGACCGGGGTGACGCCGTGGCGGGCACGGAGTTCCTCGGCGCGCTCGGGACGGCGGGCGGTGACCAGGAGGTCGGCGGGCGCCCAGCCGGCCCGGATCATTCCGCTGAGCAGGGCTTCGCCGATCTTGCCGGTGCCGAGGACTGCGACTTTCTGGCTCATGGGCCTCATCCTCGCACCGGCGGTCCGGGATACGGGGTGTTGTCCGGCTGGCGGGACATGTGCCCGGGGGCGGCGGTGCGGCCGGGTGCGCGGGCGGGTCAGTCGTTGGCGGCGACCAGGAGGAGGACGTCGTAGGTCTCCTCGACGACGCCGTCCGGGAAGACCTCCAGCAGATGGGCGCGCTCCCGGGCGAAGAAGTCGGCCCGGCGCTCCTCGGGGCAGACGAGGAAGAAGGAGTGGCTGCCGATGTTGGCGAGGTGGGTGTCGAGCGGGACGCGGCGGCTCCAGCGCACCGCGCGGCGGGTGAAGCGGAGGCGGCCGGTGGGGTCGGCCAGTTCGGTGCGGGCGGCGCGCTGCTTCTCGGCGGGGATGTCGACGCCGAAGAACCGGCCGGTGCGGCGGCCGGCCTCCGCTATCCAGTCGATGTCGAGGGCGTCGGTGTTCCACCACAGGACGAGGGAGCCGCCGGGGCGCAGGACGCGCAGCGCTTCGGGGACCGAGCGGGCCGGGTCGGTCCAGTGCCAGGCCTGGGCGTAGGTGATCAGGTCGGCCGAGGCGTCGGCCAGCGGCAGGGCGTTGCCGTTGCCGCGCACGATCGGGATGCCGGGGTGGCCGGCGCGGAACTGGGCGGCCATGCCGTCACCGGGTTCGACGGCCAGGACCTGGGCGCCGCGCTCGTGCAGCAGGGCCGTCGAGATGCCCGTACCGGCGCCGACGTCGGCGACGCGCGCCCCGGCGAGCGGGCGGCCGGCGAGTTCCTCGACCGTGTCGAACAGGGCCGGCGGGTAGGAGGGGCGGTTGGCCGCGTACTGGGCGGCGGCCGCGTCGAAGGAGCGGGCGCGGACGGCGTGGGCGGCGGGGTCCGGGGCGGGCGGCGGAGAGACGGTCATGGACCCATGGTCGTCCAGGCGGTCGCCGGGCGGGCGGGATTTTCCCGGTGGTTTGCGCGGGGCGCGCGCCGCGCCGGGCAGGGGCCGTACGGGTCGGGCGGGCGCCGGGGTTCGCGGGGTGGCGGCGGGCGGGTGCCGCCGGTCAGTCGCGGCGGCGCTTCTTCTTCGAGGGGTTGCCCGTGCGCCGGGTGCTGCGGCGCTCGTACTGCTCGCGGGCCTGCTCGTACTCCTTGCGGTGCAGGCCCTCGCCGGGTGCCTCGGTCAGGGAGCGGAAGAAGTACGCGAGGAGGGAGCCGACGAAGCCGATGGCGAGCAGGCCGCGCAGGGAGGACTGGCGCTCGGGGTCGGGACGGGTGCTGAAGCCGCCCCAGGTGTGGCCGAAGGCGAGCGCGCTGCACACGGCGAACATGATGACGACCAGCAGGCTGACGAAGGCGCCCGAGTCCGCGATCTGGATGCCCTCGTAGGCGAAGCGGAGCACGAAGCAGGCCGCTGCCGCCGCCAGCAGCGAACCGGCGGCGACCCCGGCGCGGCGCAGCGCGTAGCCGTTGTCGTGGTGCACCCAGGTCGTGCCGAAGAAGCGCAGGGGCTCGGGGCGCGGCCCGGCGGTGCCGGTGGCCGTGGGGCCCGCGGGGGTGTCCGGGGTGCCGTTCTCGTCGCTCACCCGACGATTATGGCGCCCCGGGGGCCGCGGGCCCCGGGCGGGCTCAGGAGCAGCGCGGGGCGATGTAGCCGTCGGCGCCGGTGTAGATGTAGGCGTCGGAGACGAACTCGCCGTTGTCGATGTTGTCCCAGATGCCCGACGTCCCGTACGGGCCCGAGACCTTGGTGCCGGGCGACTGGCAGTACACCGGGACCTTGGCGCCGACCGGCAGGGTGCGCACGACCGGGTATCCGGTGCCGGGGCCGCTGCGGACGTTCAGGGCGACGCCGGGTGCGACGGAGTAGTAGCGCAGGGCGGCGGCGTGGGCCGTGATCTGCTGCTCCTTGTCCTCGCCTGCGGCTGTGCCGGTTCCGCCGGCCGTCTCCTCGGCATGGTCGACCGTCATGAAAGGACCTCCCCCGTCGTGCCCCGCGGCATGAGCGCCGCGGAGGTGTTCGTTCCCCTGGGCCGCGCGGTGGGACAGGTGTGCGCGACTCGCACGCGAACGCTAGCAAGCCGCCTCAGTCCCGTTCGAGTCATCGACTAGGGTCGGTGCGTCGCGCGCGCGGACGAACAGCACGGGGGTGGTCCATGTCGCCACAGCGCAACATCGGAGCGGGCGCGGAAGCGGAACTTCCGGAATATGCCGGGCACTACCGGCTCGAAGCGCGTCTGGGCTCCGGTGGCATGGGGGTGGTGCACCTGGCCCGGAGCACCTCGGGGCTGCGGCTCGCGGTGAAGGTGGTGCACGCGGAGTTCGCCCGGGATCCGGAGTTCAGGGGGCGTTTCCGGCAGGAGGTGGCGGCGGCCCGCCGGGTCAGCGGTGCCTTCACCGCGTCGGTCGTGGACGCCGATCCGGAGGCCGGGCGGCCCTGGATGGCGACCTTGTTCATTCCGGGTCCCACGCTCGCCGAGGAGGTCAAGCGGAACGGACCGATGGCTCCGGCGCGGTTGCGCAGGCTGACGGCCGGGCTCGCCGAGGCGCTGCGCGACATCCACCGGGTGGGGGTCGTGCACCGCGATCTCAAGCCGAGCAACGTACTGCTCGCCGAGGACGGCCCGAAGGTCATCGACTTCGGTATCTCGCGTCCCAAGGACAGCGAACTGCGGACCGAGACCGGCAAGTTGATCGGTACGCCGCCGTTCATGGCGCCCGAGCAGTTCCGGCGCCCGCGCGAGGTGGGACCGGCCGCCGACATCTTCACGCTCGGGTCGGTGCTGGTGCACGCGGCGACGGGCCGCGGTCCCTTCGACTCCGACAGCCCGTACGTGGTGGCGTACCAGGTGGTGCACGACGAGCCGGATCTGACCGGTGTGCCGGAGGATCTGGCCCCGCTGATCCGGCGTTGCCTGGCCAAGGAACCGGAGGACCGGCCGACCCCGGACGAGCTGATGCGCGAGCTGCGGTCGGTGGCGGCCTCGTACGACACGCAGTTGTTCGTGCCGGGGCAGCGGGCGGGCGCGCAGGGTGCCGCCGGGCCGGAGCGGGAGCCGGAATCGGAGCCGGGATCGGCAATGGGTCCCGCGCCGGACTCCGTGCCGCACCCCGCACCGGCGGCGGATCAGGCCGGGGCCGGGCCCGCGGACGGCGCCGCCGGGAAGCCGGTGCGGCGCCCCGGACGGTGGCCGGGCCGGTGGATGGGCAGGCGGCTGGCGCTGGTGGCGGGGGTGTGCGTCCTGGTCGTGGGCTCCACGCTGACGGCGGTGGAGCTGCTGGGCGGCGGCAAGGAGGCCGCGCACGGGAGTGACGCGCCGCGCACCGCCTCGGCGGCGTTCGCCGGGTGGCAGGCGCGGCCGGTGGCGCAGGGCGGCGGTGTGCCGCACTGCGTGTCCGCGGCCGGGCGGGTGGTGTGCGCGGAGCCGGGGCTGGTGTTCGCGCTCGCCCCGGCGGACGGCACGGTGCTGTGGCGGCGCCCGGCCGCGGCCGCGCCGGTCACCGGCGCTCCGGTGGTGGCGGGCCGTCTGGTGGTGGCGCCGGCCGGCCGGGACGGGGTGCTGCGGGCGCTGGACCCGGCCACGGGCGAGGTGCGCTGGCAGCGGGACGCGTCGGCGTACCGGGGGATGCGGTTCGCCGGGGACACGCTGCTGCTGACCGCCGCGGACGGCACGGTGACCGGGGTGGACGCCGGTTCCGGCGCGGTCCGGTGGAGCAGGCGGGTGCCCGGCCTCGGCCTGCCGTCCTTCATCTCGTTCGCCGGGGATCCGCTGGCGTACGCGACGGGTCCGGGCGACGGCGGGAAGGGCACGCGGGTGACGGCGGTCGACCCCCGTACGGGCGCCGTGCGCTGGCAGGCTCGGCTGGCGGGGACGCTGCGGCCGTTCGGCTCCTCGGGCGGTTCCCTGTTCCTCCAGTCGGTCGACGGGGTCTACGGCGACACGCGCGCGGTGGTCCGCTACTCCCCCGGTGCGGGCGCGACGCGCGAGGTGGCGCTGTCGGTCCCGCTCCAGCAGGCGCACGCCACGGTGCGCGGGGACGTGGTCCACCTGCTGTCCGCGGGCGGTTCGCTGGTGGCCGTCGATCTGGCGGCCGGGCGGCAGCTGTGGTCCCTGGAGACATCGGTGAGCCGGGGTTCGGCGCCGGTCGCGGACGCGCGGCATGTGTACGTGCTGTCGTCGGACGGGCGGCTGCTGGCCGTGGACGCGCGCAGCGGCGCGCTGGTCGGCCAGACACCGGCGCGGCTCGGCGCGGGCGGGGACCGGGTGGCCTCCTCGGTCCCGGATCCGGTGCCGGTGGCCGGGCATGTGTGCGGGGGCGCGCCGGACGGCACGGTCTTCGCGGTGGACGCGCGGGATCCGTCCGCCTGGTGACGTCCGTACGCCCCGGGGGTCCGCCGACGGCGCGCGGCCTCCCGGCGGCATGCGCGAGGGGCCGCCCCGGACGGGACGGCCCCTCGGTGTGTTCCGCGGGTCAGCCGAGCTTCGAGACGTCCCGGACGGCGCCCTTGTCGGCGCTGGTGGCCATCGCGGCGTAGGCGCGCAGGGCGGCCGTGACCTTGCGGTCGCGGTTCTTCGGGGCGTACACCCCGCCGAGGGCCTGCTCGCGGCGGGCCAGCTCCGCGTCGTCCACCAGGAGTTCGACGGAGCGGTTCGGGATGTCGATGCGGATGCGGTCGCCGTCCTCGACCAGCGCGATGGTGCCGCCGGAGGCCGCCTCGGGGGAGGCGTGTCCGATGGACAGGCCCGAGGTGCCGCCGGAGAAGCGGCCGTCGGTGATGAGCGCGCAGACCTTGCCCAGACCGCGGCCCTTCAGGTACGAGGTCGGGTAGAGCATCTCCTGCATGCCGGGGCCGCCCTTGGGACCCTCGTAGCGGATGACGACGACGTCACCGGCCGTGATCCGCTGGGTGAGGATCTTCTCGACGGCCTCCTCCTGCGACTCGCAGACGACGGCCGGGCCCTCGAAGGTCCAGATGGACTCGTCGACGCCCGCGGTCTTGACCACGCAGCCGTCCACGGCGAGGTTGCCGCGCAGGACCGCGAGGCCGCCGTCCTTGGAGTAGGCGTGCTCGGCGGAGCGGATGCAGCCGCCCTCGGCGTCGGTGTCCAGCGCCTCCCAGCGCTCGGACTGGGAGAACGCCTCGCTGGAGCGGACGCAGCCGGGCGCCGCGTGCCACAGCTCGACGGCCTCGGGCGAGGGGGAGCCGCCGCGCACGTCCCAGGTCTTGAGCCAGTCCGCCAGGGAGGGGCTGTGCACGGCGTGCACGTCCTCGTTGAGCAGTCCGGCCCGGTGCAGCTCGCCGAGCAGGGCGGGGATGCCACCGGCGCGGTGCACGTCCTCCATGTAGTACGTGCGGTCCTTGGCGACGTTCGGGGCGACCTTGGCCAGGCAGGGGACGCGGCGGGAGACGGCGTCGATCTGCTCCAGGCCGAACTCGACGCCCGCCTCCTGTGCGGCGGCCAGCAGGTGCAGGATCGTGTTGGTGGAGCCGCCCATGGCGATGTCGAGGGCCATGGCGTTCTCGAAGGCCGCGAAGGTGGCGACGTTGCGCGGCAGGACCGTCTCGTCGTCCTGGTCGTAGTAGCGGCGGGTGATGTCCATGACCGTGCGGGCCGCGTCCTCGTACAGGGCGCGGCGGGCGGTGTGGGTGGCCAGGACCGAGCCGTTGCCCGGCAGGGAGAGGCCGATGGCCTCGGTCAGGCAGTTCATCGAGTTGGCGGTGAACATGCCGGAACAGCTGCCGCAGGTCGGACAGGCGTTCTCCTCGATACGGAGGATGTCCTCGTCGGAGATCTTGTCGTTGGCGGCGTCGGCGATGGCGTCGATCAGGTCGAGGGTGCGCACGGTGCCGTCGACCAGGGTGGCCCGCCCGGCCTCCATGGGGCCGCCGGAGACGAAGACCGTCGGGATGTTCAGCCGCAGCGCGGCCATCAGCATGCCCGGGGTGATCTTGTCGCAGTTGGAGATGCAGACCAGGGCGTCGGCGCAGTGCGCCTCGACCATGTACTCGACGCTGTCGGCGATCAGGTCGCGCGAGGGCAGCGAGTACAGCATGCCGCCGTGGCCCATGGCGATGCCGTCGTCGACGGCGATGGTGTTGAACTCGCGCGGGATGCCGCCGGCCTCGCGGACCGCCTCGCCGACGATCCGGCCGACCGGGGCCAGGTGGGTGTGGCCGGGCACGAACTCGGTGAAGCTGTTGGCGATGGCGATGATCGGCTTCCGGCCGATGTCCGCACCGGGTACACCGGAGGCGCGCATAAGGGCGCGGGCGCCCGCCATGTTGCGGCCGTGGGTGACTGTGCGGGACCTCAGCTCGGGCATCGTCGCTCGCTCCTTCAAAGGGTTCTGCCGCTGGTGGCGCCGGTGCGTCCGGATGCCTGCGGCGGACAGAGTTCTGACTCCGTCGAGCGTACGCCGGTCATCCACGGGGCGGGACGCCCTGTCCGGAATACGGGACGGCCGTCTCGGGCCGGTGCCCGGCCGGGGGTGCGGCGGGGGGGGCGTCAGCGCCCGCGCAGCCGCGCCGACGAGGCCAGGTGCAGGCGGGTGAAGGCCAGGGCCTCGGCGAGATCGGCCTCACGTTCGGCGCCGGACATCGCGCGGCGGGTGTTGACCTCGATCACCACATGGCCGTCGAAACCGGATCCGGCGAGGCGTTCCAGCAGCGCCGCGCAGGGCTGTCCGCCGCGGCCCGGCACCAGGTGCTCGTCCTTGGCCGAGCCCTTGCCGTCGGCGAGGTGGACGTGGCCGAGGCGGTCGCCCATGCGGTCCACCATGGCGAGGGCGTCGGTGCGGGCCGTCGCCGCGTGGCTGAGGTCGATCGTGAAGTGGCGGTAGTCGTCCTTGGTGACGTCCCAGTCGGGCGCGTAGGCGAGCATCTCGCGGTCGCGGTAGCGCCAGGGGTACATGTTCTCCACCGCGAAGCGCACGTCCGTCTCGTCCGCCATCCGCCAGATCCCCGAGACGAAGTCACGGGCGTACTGGCGCTGCCAGCGGAACGGCGGGTGCACGACGACGGTGCTCGCCCCGAGCCGCTCGGCCGCCGACCGGGCGCGCTGGAGCTTGACCCAGGGATCGGTGGACCACACCCGCTGGGTGATCAGCAGACAGGGGGCGTGCACGGCCAGGATCGGTATGCCGTGGTGGTCGCTGAGGCGGCGCAGCGCGTCGATGTCCTGGCTGACCGGGTCGGTCCACACCATGACCTCGACGCCGTCGTAGCCGAGGCGCGCGGCGATCTCGAAGGCCGTCGCCGTCGACTCCGGGTACACGGAGGCCGTCGACAGGGCGACCTTCGCATCCGGGATGCGCACGACGGGTTCCACCACGAGGGACAGGTTACGGGGTGGCGAGGGCGCTCCAGGGCCCGCGCCCGCCCGTCGTGGCCGGTCTCACGTCCCGCCCGCGTACGCCCCACGCCCGCGCCGCGATTGCGGCTAGGCCGTTCCCATGTGGTCCAGGCGCCGCAGGATGACTCCCTCGCGCAGGGCCCAGGGGCAGATCTCCAGCCGCTCCACGCCGAAGAGGTCCATCACGGCCTCGGCGACCAGGGCACCGGCGAGCAGCTGGCCCGCGCGGTCCTCCGAGACGCCCGGCAGCTCGGCGCGCTCACCGGCCGTCATCGCGGCCAGCCGCGGCACCCATGCCTCAAGGGACTCGCGCTTCAGCTCGCGCTGCACGTACAGGCCCTCGGCGGAACGGGCGGCCCCGGCGATCCGGGCCAGCTGCCGGAACGTCTTGGAGGTGGCGACCACGTGGTCCGGGGCGCCGAAGCGGCTGAACTCGCCGACCGTCCGCGCTATCTCCGCACGGACATGGCGGCGCAGCGCCCGGACGGCCTCCGGGTCCGGCGGGTCGCCGGGCAGCCAGCCGGCGGTGAGCCGGCCCGCGCCGAGCGGCAGCGAGACGGCGGCGTCGGGCTCCTCGTCGATGCCGAAGGCGATCTCCAGGGAGCCGCCGCCGATGTCCAGGACCAGCAGCTTGCCCGCCGACCAGCCGAACCAGCGGCGGGCGGCGAGGAAGGTGAGCCGGGCCTCCTCGGCGCCGCTGAGCACCTGGAGCCGTACGCCCGTCTCGGCCTGCACGCGCGCGAGGACGTCGTCGGCGTTGTTCGACTCGCGCACCGCCGACGTCGCGAACGGCAGCAGATCCTCCACGCCCTTGTCCTCGGCGGCCTGGAGCGCGTCCCTGACCACGGCCACCAGCCGCTCCACGCCCTCGGCCCCGATCGCGCCGCCCTCGTCGAGCAGCTGGGCCAGGCGCAGCTCCACCTTGTGCGAGTGCGCGGGCAGCGGGCGCGCGCCCGGGTGCGCGTCGACCACCAGCAGATGCACCGTGTTCGAACCCACGTCGAGGACACCGAGTCTCATGTACGGAAACGCTACTGCCATCGGGCGCGTGCTCCGGCCCTGACCCGGATTCCCGGCACCGTGCGGAGCGCGCCCGGTGGGGGCCGGAGGCGGCGGCTCCGGGCGCCCGGACGCGGCGGCCCCGGGTGCGGGGCCGGGCGACTTACCCTGGACGCGTGCCAAAGACGAAAAAGGCGAAGACCGGTGCCCCGGCGGGCCCGCAGCCGGACGAGAAGGGACTGGACTTCGCGCGCGCGTGGGTGGAGTTCCCGGACCCGGCGGACGACGAGCAGGTCTTCCGCTGCGATCTGACCTGGCTGACCTCCCGCTGGAACTGCATCTTCGGCAGCGGCTGCCAGGGCATCCAGGAGGGCCGCGCCGAGGACGGCTGCTGCACGCTGGGCGCGCACTTCTCCGACGAGGAGGACGAGCAGCGGGTCGCGGGGCACGTGGCCCGGCTCACCCCGGACATCTGGCAGAACCACGCCGAGGGCACGGAGAACGGCTGGGTGTCCGAGGACGAGGAGGGCTCCCGGCAGACCCGTCCCTTCCAGGGCTCGTGCATCTTCCAGAACCGGCGCGGATTCTCCGGCGGCATGGGCTGCTCGCTGCACATCCTGGCGCTCAGGGAGGGCCGCGAGCCGCTGGAGACCAAGCCGGACGTGTGCTGGCAGCTGCCGGTCCGGCGGACCTTCGAGTGGATCGACCGCCCGGACGACACACGCGTGCTCCAGGTGTCGATCGGCGAGTACGACCGCAGGGGCTGGGGTCCGGGCGGCCACGACCTGCACTGGTGGTGCACCTCGGCCACGTCGGCGCACGGCGCGGGCGACCCCGTCTACGTCTCCTACCGGGCCGAGCTGACCGAGCTGATGGGCAAGAAGGGCTACGACCGGCTGGTCGAGCTGTGCGAGGAGCGGCTCGCCTCGCGGCTGCCGCTGCTGGCCGCGCACCCGGCGGACCGCCGGGACTGAGCCGGGACCGAGCCGGGACGCGACCGGCAGGGGCCCCACCCCGTCCGGGGCGGGGTCTCCTCCGGAGATCCGTCGCCCTTGTGGTGCTCAGCCGCCCTTCGGGCCCGGTGTGCCGTCGTCGCCGGTGGGCGCGGGCGAGTCTCCCGGGTCGGACGGGGACGATCCGGTGGGCGGCGGGGTGGAGGGGCCCGACGAGGGCGGATCGGTCGTGGGCGGGCCCGAGGGGTCCGCGGTGCCCGTGGGATCCGGTGTGGGGCTGTGCGTGCCGTCGCCCGGTGCCGGGCCCGCGGTGCGGGTCGGCCGGGGGACGGTCGGGCTCGGGGCCCGGCCGTGGCCGGAGATGAAGACCACCGCTCCCGCCGGGGTGATCTCCACGCGCGCGCTCCAGGGCCCGGAGGGCTCGCGCAGATGGTCGACGTACACCTTGACCGTGATCGACGCGCCCGGCTCCAGCGTCCCCGAGGAGCGGCTGAAGTACAGCCAGGACGCCTGCGTGGACACGATCCAGCGGACCGGCTCCGGGCCGGAGGCGGTGAGCGTGACGAGGGTCGTGTCGGCGGTGCCCGAGGCGGCGGTCACGGTCAGCGTGCCGTTCGCGCCCTGGGCGTCGCCCGCGCCCGCGTCGCCCAGCACCTCCACCGAGACGTCGGGCCCCGCGCCGCCGGACGGGCCGCCGGGGCGCGTCCGGGCGCTGCCGGTGTTCTCGTAGCCGCCGGTGTCCTCCCCGGCCAGGGCACCGGAGTCGTGCCCCTCGCGCGCGGTGGCGGACGGGCCGCCATGGCCCTCGCCGGTCGGGGTGCCCCGGTAGGCCGCCCACAGGGCCAGCACCGGCGCGGCCACCACGGTGGCGACGACCGTCGTCGTGACCGCACGCGCGCGCAGGCGCTCCCTGCGGGCCGCGCGGTCCTTGGGGTCCATCGGGAATCCGCGCCGGTCCAGGCGCGGCGCGGCACCCCGCGCGCGCGAGTGGTGCGCCATGGCCAGGCCCAGGTCCGTACGGGGCGCGGCCAGCACGGGCAGCGCGGCCGGGGTGACGCTGGCGCCGGGCCAGCGCGCGGGGTGCGCGCGCTCGGCGGTGCGGCGGCAGCGCGGGCAGTCGTCGACGTGCCGGACGAGTTCGCGGCGCAGGGCCGTGCCGAGGACGAGCCTGCCGTCGCCGGTGAGCGCGGCGACGCCGGGACAGCCGCCGGCCTCGGCGACGGCGAGCGCCGCGCGGGTGCGCTCCACCTCGCAGGCCGCGGCGGCGAGCAGTTCGCGGGCGGCGGCGGTGCTCAGACCGAGCACGGCGGCGGTCTCGTGGCCGCTCAGGTGGTGGCGCACGGCCAGCTCCAGCGCCTCGCGCTGCTCCGGGGTGGTGCCGGCCGCCTCCGGCCAGGCCAGCAGGGCCAGTTCACGGCGCCGCCGCTCCTGGACGTCCGCCGGGACCGGCACCGCCGCGGACCACCCGGGGCGGTGCCGGGAACCGCCGGGGCGGCCCGCGGCATGGCCCGCCCGGCGTCTGAGCCGGGCCTCGGCCAGCTCCCGCAGACAGGCCCAGCGGGCCAGCGCGTACAGCCACGCCCGGTACTCGGCCGGATCCTGCGGCAGGCGCGGCGCGCGCCGCTCGGCGAAGGCCAGCGCGTCCCCCAGCGCGGCGGTCGCCGCGTCGTGGTCGCACAGCACGGACAGGCAGTAGGTGAACAGGCCGTCGAGGTGGGGGTCGTAGGCGGCGGGCGGGTGCTGCGCCAGGGTGCGCGCGGCAGCGCGGTCGCGCGCCTCGCGCGCCTCGCGGTCCGCCCGGTGCTCACCGGTCGTACGGTTCGTACGGGTCGAGGTCTCCGGACTGCTGCTCATCACCTGTGCGACCGTAGGCGGCGGAGGTTCGTCCGTTCTTCCCTGTTGCGCACTTTTAATCCGTACGGGTGAAACGATCCCTCATACGGGGACGGGCACCGGCGGCTCCTCCCTTCGGGCGCGCGTGTTCGATGCCGTTCGAGCCGGTGGCCGTGCGGGCGTCGGCGCTGTCAGTGGCTGCGGCTACGGTCTTACGCATGGCTGCCCGTACGAAGACCACCAAGGACCGTCCGTCCTACCGCTGCACCGAGTGCGGCTGGCAGACGGCGAAGTGGCTCGGCCGCTGCCCCGAGTGCCAGGCATGGGGCACGGTCGAGGAGTACGGCACGCCCGCGGTGCGGACGACCACACCGGGCCGGGTCACCACCTCCGCCCTGCCCATCGGCCAGGTCGACGGGCGGCAGGCGACGGCCCGCACCACCGGCGTGCCCGAGCTGGACCGGGTGCTGGGCGGCGGTCTGGTGCCCGGCGCCGTGGTCCTGCTCGCCGGTGAGCCCGGCGTCGGCAAGTCCACGCTGCTGCTGGACGTGGCCGCCAAGGCGGCGAGCGACGAGCACCGCACGCTGTACGTCACGGGCGAGGAGTCGGCGAGCCAGGTGCGGCTGCGCGCCGACCGCATCGGCGCCCTGGACGACCATCTCTATCTGGCCGCCGAGACCGATCTGGCCGCCGTCCTCGGGCACTTGGACGCGGTGAAGCCCTCGCTGCTGATCATGGACTCGGTGCAGACGGTGGCCTCCCCCGAGATCGACGGCGCCCCCGGCGGCATGGCGCAGGTCCGCGAGGTGGCCGGGGCGCTGATCCGCGCCTCCAAGGAGCGCGGCATGTCCACCCTGCTGGTCGGCCATGTCACCAAGGACGGCGCGATCGCCGGTCCGCGCCTGCTGGAGCACCTGGTGGACGTGGTGCTGCACTTCGAGGGCGACCGGCACGCGCGCCTGCGCCTGGTGCGCGGCGTCAAGAACCGCTACGGCGCGACCGACGAGGTCGGCTGCTTCGAGCTGCACGACGAGGGCATCACCGGCCTCGCCGACCCCAGCGGCCTGTTCCTGACCCGCCGCGCCGAACCGGTGCCCGGCACCTGTCTGACCGTCACCCTGGAGGGCCGCCGCCCGCTGGTCGCCGAGGTCCAGGCGCTCACCGTGGACTCCCAGATCCCCTCGCCGCGGCGCACCACGTCGGGCCTGGAGACCTCCCGGGTGTCGATGATGCTGGCCGTGCTGGAGCAGCGCGGGAGGATCAGCGCGCTGGGCAAGCGGGACATCTACTCGGCGACGGTCGGCGGCGTGAAGCTGTCCGAGCCCGCCGCCGACCTCGCCATCGCGCTCGCGCTGGCCTCGGCCGCGAGCGACACCCCGCTGCCGAAGAACCTGGTCGCGATCGGCGAGGTGGGCCTCGCGGGCGAGGTCAGACGGGTCACGGGCGTGCAGCGCCGGCTCTCCGAGGCGCACCGCCTGGGCTTCACGCACGCGCTCGTACCGGGCGATCCGGGCAAGGTGCCGCCCGGGATGAAGGTCCTCGAAGTGGCCGACATGGGGGACGCGCTGCGGGTCCTGCCGCGCTCGCGTCGCCGAGAGGCCCCGCGGGAGCCGGAGGACCGCCGGTAGACTTTGCGCTGGTCCCGCCCGCCCGTCCGGCACGGCGTACGCGCCGAGTGCGGCGGCGGGGGCGCCCGAAGACCTGCGACCGGAGGAGTGCAGTGGCAGCCAACGACCGGGCAGCAGCTCCCGGAAAGTCCGGTGGGAGCTCCGGCGCCGATGGCCTGATGCGCGCTTCACTGAGCGCCGTGGCACCCGGCACGGCGCTGCGGGACGGACTCGAGCGGGTCCTGCGCGGCAACACCGGCGGTCTGATCGTGCTCGGCTCCGACAAGACCGTGGAGACGATGTGCACGGGCGGTTTCGTGCTGGACGTCGAGTTCACGGCGACCCGGCTGCGGGAGCTGTGCAAGCTGGACGGCGGCATCGTGCTGTCCTCGGACCTGTCGAAGATCCTGCGGGCGGGCGTGCAGCTCGTCCCGGACCCGACGATCCCCACCGAGGAGACCGGCACCCGGCACCGCACGGCGGACCGGGTCAGCAAGCAGGTCGGCTTCCCGGTGGTCTCGGTCTCCCAGTCGATGCGCCTGATCGCGCTGTACGTCGACGGGCAGCGCCGCGTCCTGGAGGACTCGGCGGCGATCCTCTCCCGCGCCAACCAGGCCCTGGCCACGCTGGAGCGCTACAAGCTGCGCCTGGACGAGGTCGCGGGCACCCTGTCGGCGCTGGAGATCGAGGACCTGGTCACGGTCCGGGACGTCTCCGCGGTCGCGCAGCGCCTGGAGATGGTCCGCCGTATCGCCACCGAGATCGCCGAGTACGTGGTGGAGCTGGGCACCGACGGCCGGCTGCTGGCCCTCCAGCTCGACGAGCTGATCGCGGGCGTGGAGCCCGAGCGCGAGCTGGTCGTCCGGGACTATGTGCCCGAGCCCACGGCCAAGCGCTCCCGTACGGTCGAGGAGGCCCTCGCCGAGCTGGACAAGCTCTCGCACGCGGAGCTGCTGGAGATGTCCACCGTCGCCCGCGCCCTCGGCTACACCGGTTCGCCCGAGACCCTGGACTCGGCGGTCTCCCCGCGCGGCTTCCGGCTGCTGGCCAAGGTCCCCCGGCTGCCCGGCGCCATCATCGACCGCCTGGTCGAGCACTTCGGCGGCCTCCAGAAGCTGCTCGCCGCGAGCGTCGACGACCTCCAGACGGTGGACGGCGTGGGCGAGGCCCGCGCCCGCAGCGTCCGCGAGGGGCTGTCGCGGCTGGCGGAGTCGTCGATCCTTGAGCGGTACGTCTAGGAGTCCTCGACGCGGGAGCCCTGGACGCGGGAGTCCTCGCGCAGCGGCCCCCGCGCGGCCGTCCTCGCGCGGCCGGGCCGGACCGGGCCGGGCGCCCGGCTCAGTCCGCCGACAGCACGAACGACGTCTGGAGCTTGCCGTAGCCCGGCACCTTCGCCTCCACCAGATACGTCTTGCCGAGGGCGGCGGTGCCGGACGGCGGGGTGGCGCACTGCGGGGCGCTCGGCCTGCGGTCCCAGCGCACGGTCGAGGTGATGCCGCTGCCGGCCGGGACCCGGTACAGCAGGCTGCCGGCCGTCTTCGGGCAGTCGGCCGAGGACCAGTAGCCGCCGTCGCCACCGGCCTGGCCGACCGTCAGGACCGCTGTCCTCGGGCCGAGATCGACCTTGCAGTCGCTGCCGGAGGCGTTCTTCGCGATCAGTTCGAAGGCGGGCGTCTCGGTGGGCCCGTAGGAGTTGCGCACACTGCGCAGGCTCAGCCTCACCGCGGAGGCGGTGCAGTCGGGGAGCGTGCTCCCGGCGGGCAGCACCGCGCCCGTACCGCCGCCCGTGAAGCCGCCCTTGCCGTCGTCGCCCGCGCCGCCCGTGGACGCGCCCGCGCCGGAACCCCCCGAGCCCGCGCCGCCCGCGCCGCCGCTGCCGCTGCCGCTGCCGCCCGACGACGCGCCGCTCCCGCCGGAGTCACCGCCGCCGGACTCGTCGCGCCCGCCGGGGTGTTGGCTGATCGCGGGGCCGGACTGGGACGGTCCCGGCTCGATGGCCGAGGGGGTGGGGTTCTTGCCGCCTGCCGCGCCCCCGGCGTCCTTGCGGCCCCCGCCTCCGCCGCCCGAGGTGACGATCCAGATGACCAGCAGGGCCAACAGGGCGGCCAGGGACACCAGGACGACCCTCCGTCGCCAGTAGATGGAGGAGGGAAGCGGCCCGACCGGATTGCGCAGAGATCCCACGCCCCAACCCTACGAGAGATCCCGCGCTTCCCCCGACGCACCCGCCGCGCCGGACGCAACTTTTCCGGATCATCATTTCAACAACGCCCGTCCCGCAGGCCCGCCTTGCGGGTCCGGTGACCGCTCCGAGACGCACGGTGACGAAACGGTCCGCGCCGGTTCACCCGCCCGTGCGCCCCCGCGTGGCAGGATCGATGGCGACATGACTGCGCCCACACTGCCCCCACACAGCACCCCCTCCGCCCCGGCCCCCGCATCCGGGACCCCGACCGAGACCACGGCCGCCCCCACCGCCGGGACCGTCTCCGCGGCCGGCCCCGAGACCGGCCCCGAGTCCTCCGCCGCGGCCTCCTCGTCCGCCGGCGCCCCGCTCGGCGAGACCCTGCACACCCAGGTCATCACCTGGTTCGAGGGCAACGCCCGCGATCTGCCCTGGCGGCGCGCCGACGCCGGCGCCTGGGGCGTGATGGTCAGCGAGTTCATGCTCCAGCAGACCCCGGTGAGCCGGGTGCTGCCCGTCTACGAGCAGTGGCTGGAGCGCTGGCCGCGCCCCGCCGACCTCGCCAAGGAGGCGCCCGGCGAGGCGGTGCGCGCCTGGGGCCGGCTCGGCTACCCGCGCCGCGCGCTGCGCCTGCACGGCGCCGCGGTCGCCATAACGGAACGGCACGGCGGCGACGTACCCGCCGAGCACGCGCAGTTGCTGGCCCTGCCCGGCATCGGCGAGTACACGGCGGCGGCGGTCGCCTCCTTCGCGTACGGGCAGCGGCACGCCGTGCTGGACACCAACGTCCGCCGGGTGCTGGCCCGCGCCGTCACCGGGGTGCGCTACCCGCCGAACGCCACCACCGCCGCCGAACGGCGGCTGGCCCGCACCCTGCTGCCCGAGGACGAGCGCACCGCCGCCCGCTGGGCCGCCGCCTCCATGGAACTGGGCGCGCTGGTGTGCACGGCGAAGAACGAGTCGTGCCACCGCTGCCCGATCGCCGCGCACTGCGCCTGGCGGCAGGCGGGCAAGCCGGAGCACGAGGGGCCGCCGCGCCGGGGCCAGACGTACGCCGGGACGGACCGGCAGGTGCGCGGCAAGCTGCTCGCCGTGCTGCGCGAGGCCCGCACGCCGGTGCCGCAGGCGGCACTGGACCGGGTGTGGCACGAACCGGTGCAGCGGGCGCGGGCCCTGGACGGGCTCGTCGCGGACGGACTGGTCGAGCCCCTGGCGGGCGGCCTGTACCGGCTGCCGCTCACCTGACGGACCTCACCTGGCGGACCTCTCCCGACGGATCTCTCCTGACGGACCCCGCCTGACGGCCCGTCACCGCACAGCCGCGTCACAGCCTCAGGGGGCGCCGCGGGTCTCTGTGTCACAGACCCGCGCGCCGACCTGGGGGGCAAATCACCCCATATCCACGCCAACCGGCCTGGTTCTCTACCCCGTTACGTCGTCCGTTACACAACCGACGTACAGCCGCGCGCTTTCCGCAGGCTGCTTCGGACAACGCCGTGACAAGCCCTCCGTAGCTTCATCTTCGTGCCCGACAGGCACCGGGCGGCTGCCGACCACAGCCCGCCCGCATCACAGGCTCGGGGTCCGGCGGGAAACAGGCCGGGAAACGGGGAGCGGAGGCGGTTGATCATGGCGCAGGGTGAGGTGCTCGAGTTCGAGGAGTACGTGCGTACCCGGCAGGACGCGCTGCTGCGCAGCGCACGCCGGCTGGTGCCGGACCCGGTCGACGCCCAGGACCTGCTCCAGACCGCGCTGGTGCGGACGTACGGCCGCTGGGACGGCATCGCCGACAAGCGGCTCGCGGACGCCTATCTGCGCCGTGTCATGATCAACACGCGGACCGAGTGGTGGCGGGCCCGCAAGCTGGAGGAGGTCCCCACCGAGCAGCTGCCGGACGCCTCCGTCGAGGACGCCACCGAGCAGCACGCCGACCGCGCGCTGCTCATGGACATCATGAAAGTCCTCGCTCCGAAGCAGCGCAGTGTCGTCGTGCTGCGACACTGGGAGCAGATGTCCACCGAAGAGACCGCCGCGGCACTCGGCATGTCAGCGGGAACGGTCAAGAGCACGCTGCACAGGGCGCTCGCCCGGCTCCGCGAGGAGCTGGAGGCCCGCGATCTGGACGCACGCGCGCTGGAGCGTGAGGAGCGGGAGCGTTGCGCGGCCTGACCGGCAGGGCTGGTACCGGCCCTGAGCCCACCGGGGCTCCAGGGACCCTCCAGGCGGTGAGTACGGCGGTGGCCGTGGTCACCGCCCTCGGGCTTTTGGTGTCCGCCTGCGGCACCGGCGGCACCGGCGCCCGCGACGAGGGACCCGCCGACGCCCCTTCGGTGGCGGGCACCCCGGCCGCGCCCTCGCCCAGCCCGAGCGAGACCCCGCGCGCGGTGGACGCGGTCCGGCTGATCAAGGACGACCCGAAGGTCTCGCCCACCGTCAAGAACGGCCTCAAGCCGTGCGTCGCCGACGAGTACCCTGTCGACGTGTCGTACGGCAAGCTGACCGGCACCTCCGTCGAGGACATCGTCGTCAACGTGCTGACCTGCGGGGACGCGGTCGGGCTCGGTGCCTATGTGTACCGTGAGCGCAAGCCGGGCGACGGCTACGAGAACGTGTTCTCGGCCGAGGAGCCGCCGGTCTACGCCGAGATCGACCGCGGGGACCTCGTCGTGACCAAGCAGGTGTACGAGCGCGGCGACCCGGTCTCGAACCCCTCGGGCGAGGACGTCATCACCTACCGCTGGTCCGGCAGCGGGTTCACGAAGGCGTTCAGCACCCGCAACGAGTACAGCAAGACCGTCGGCGGGGGCGCGAAGGCGACGCCGCCCTCGGAGCCGGAACCGGAACCGGCCGAGCCGTAGCACCGGCGGCACCGGTCGCGACGGCCCGCCGGCGGGGTGAACCGATCGGGCCTCCCGGTCCGAACACCCCGTGAACGCGGTGCCCCGGCGGCCCCGGCCCGTCGGCGGCGCCCGGCGGACCGGACCCGCCGGGCGGACCCCATGAACGCAGCACCGACCGGGTAGGCGCCGCACGGACCCGCTCCCCGCGGGACCGGCGCGGCACCGGCGGGCACGGCACCGCTGAACGCACCACCCGTCCGGTGCGTCCACCTCCGTGGACGCGCCTGAAGCACAGAGGACTGAGAGCACCGGGATGGCAGACCAGACCCATGTCCTGTTCGTCGAGGACGACGATGTCATCCGCGAGGCCACCCAGCTCGCCCTGGAGCGGGACGGCTTCGCGGTCACGGCGATGCCCGACGGACTGTCCGGCCTGGAGGCGTTCCGGGCGCGGCGGCCCGACATCGCGCTGCTGGACGTCATGGTCCCCGGCCTCGACGGCGTCAGCCTGTGCCGCCGCATCCGCGACGAGTCCACGGTGCCGGTGATCATGCTGTCGGCGCGCGCCGACTCCATCGACGTCGTCCTCGGTCTGGAGGCGGGTGCCGACGACTATGTGACCAAGCCGTTCGACGGCGCCGTCCTGGTCGCCCGGATCCGCGCGGTGCTGCGCCGCTTCGGGCACGCCGGCGGCGACCGCGCCGAGGCGGACGCGGCCGGGGTGGACGGCGCGGTGCTGACCTTCGGCGACCTGGAGGTGGACACCGAGGGCATGGAGGTGCGCCGGGCCGGGCTGCCGGTGGGCCTCACCCCCACCGAGATGCGGCTGCTCCTGGAGTTCTCCTCCGCGCCGGGCACCGTGCTGTCGCGGGACAAGCTCCTGGAACGCGTGTGGGACTACGGCTGGGGCGGTGACACCCGGGTCGTCGACGTCCATGTGCAGCGGCTGCGCACCAAGATCGGCCAGGACCGCATCGAGACGGTCCGCGGCTTCGGCTACAAGCTGAAGGCCTGAGCGGGGCGGGCATGCGGGGGAACACGCGGCGCCGGATTCCCGGGCGCCTGGAGCACGCGAAGATCCGTACCGGTCTGCGCTGGAAGCTGAGCGCGGCCATCGCGCTGGTCGGCGCGCTGATCGCCGTCGCGCTGAGCCTGGTCGTGCACAACGCCGCGCGGGTGTCCATGCTGGACAACGCGCGCGACCTCGCCGACTCGCGGCTCGTGTACGCCCAGCCGCTCTACGAGCGCCCCGGGCACCGGCCGACCTCCACGATCATCAAGGTCGACGACCCGATGCTGCCGCCCGCGCTCCAGCAGAAGGTCCGGGAGGGCCGCCGGGCCACCTATGTCTCCGACCACCGGGGCGGGGTGCCGGACATCTGGGCGGCCATGCCGATCAAGGGCGGCCATGTGCTGTCCGTGCACACCCACTTCACCGACCGCAGCGCGAACATCCTCCGGGACCTCGACCAGGCCCTGGTCATCGGCTCCATCGCGGTCGTCCTCGGCGGCAGCGCGCTGGGCGTGCTCATCGGCGCCCAGCTCTCGCGGCGGCTGCGCAAGGCGGCCACCGCGGCGAACCAGGTGGCCAACGGCGAGCCGGACATCCGGGTGCGGGACGCCATCGGCGGTGTCGTACGGGACGAGACCGACGATCTCGCGCGTGCGGTGGACGCCATGGCGGACGCCCTCCAGCAGCGGCTGGAGGCGGAGCGGCGGGTCACCGCGGACATCGCGCACGAGCTGCGCACCCCGGTCACCGGGCTGCTGACGGCGGCCGAGCTGCTGCCGCCGGGACGCCCCACCGAGCTGGTCCTGGACCGCGCGAAGGCCATGCGCACGCTGGTCGAGGACGTCCTGGAGGTGGCCCGGCTGGACGGCGCCTCGGAGCGGGCCGAGTTGCAGGACCTCATGCTCGGCGAGTTCGTCGCCCGCCGGGTGGCGGCGAAGGACCCGGACGTCGAGGTGCGGGTGGTGCACGAGTCGATGGTCACCACCGATCCGCGGCGCCTGGAGCGGGTGCTGTTCAACCTGATCACCAACGCGTCCCGGCACGGCAGGCCGCCGATCCAGGTGACCGTCGAGGGCCGGGTCATCCGGGTCCGCGACCACGGTCCCGGCTTCCCCGAGGCGCTGCTCGCCGAGGGCCCGAGCCGGTTCCGCACCGGCAGCGCGGACCGCGCCGGGCGCGGCCACGGCCTCGGTCTGACCATCGCCGCCGGGCAGGCCCGGGTGCTGGGCGCCCGGCTCACCTTCCGCAACGTCCGGCCCGCGGGCGCCCCCGAGCACGTACCGGCCGAGGGCGCGGTCGCCGTCCTGTGGCTCCCGGAACACGCGCCGACCAGCACGGGCAGCTACCCGACGCTGCCGGAGTGACCCACCGGTCCCGACGCGGCGAAGGCCCCCCGGCGGACGGCCGGGGGGCCTTCGTACGGTACGGGCGGCGGCGCGTCCGGGCCGCCGCTGCCGCTACATCTGCGCCTCGACCGCCGTCTCGGCCGGGGCCGGTCCCGCGCCCTTGAGCGGCACCTCCTTGACGAACACCGCCGCGACCAGCGCGACGACGCCGACCACGGAGCCGAGCAGGAACGCCGAGTGCGTACCGGAGGACACCGCGTGCTGGTATGCCTCGCGGGCGGCGGCCGGGAGCTTGGCCAGGCTCGCCGCGTCGAGCTGCGCGGACTTCTCGGTCATCTTCGAGCCCGCGGCACCGGCCCGCTCCGCCATCTCGTGCTGGACCCGGTTGTTGAACAGCGCGCCCATGATCGCCACACCGAAGGACGAGCCGAGCGTACGGAAGAGGGTGGTGGACGAGGAGGCCACGCCCATGTCCTTCATCTCCACGCTGTTCTGCGCGACCAGCATGGTGATCTGCATCAGACAGCCCATGCCCGCGCCGAGGACGGCCATGAACAGGCCCGAGGTGAGCCGGGTGGTGCCGGTGTCCATCATGGACAGCAGGTAGAGACCGACGACCATGAGGACGCTGCCGACCACCGGGAAGACCTTGTACTTGCCGCTGCTGGTGGTGACCCGGCCCGCGACCATCGACACCACCAGCATGGCGCCGAGCATCGGCAGCAGCAGCAAGCCGGAGTTGGTCGCGGAGGCGCCCTGCACCGCCTGCTGGTACAGCGGCAGGAAGAGCACCGCGCCGAACATCACGAAGCCGGTGACGAAGCCGATCAGCGACATCAGGGTGAAGTTGCGGCTGCGGAAGATGTGCAGCGGCACGATCGGCTCGGCGGCCCTGGTCTGCCAGAACACGAACCCGATGAGCGCGACCACGCCGATGGCGATCAGTTCCATGATCCGCGCGGACGTCCAGGCGTACTCCGTGCCGCCCCAGGTGGTGACCAGCACGATGGAGCTGATGCCGAGGGTGAGCAGCGCCGCGCCCACGTAGTCCACGCGCGCCTGCGCGCGCTTCTTCGGCAGGTGCAGCACGGCGCTCACCGCGACCAGCGCCACCGCGCCGAGCGGCAGGTTGATGTAGAAGGCCCAGCGCCAGCCCCAGTTGTCGGTGATGGTGCCGCCGACCAGCGGGCCGCCGATCATCGCCAGCGCCATGACGCCGGCCATCATGCCCTGGTACTTGCCGCGCTCGCGGGGCGGGATCAGGTCGCCGATGATGGCCATCACGCCGACCATCAGACCGCCGGCGCCCAGGCCCTGGATGGCCCGGAAGCCGATCAGCTGGCCCATGTCCTGCGCCATGCCGCTCAGCGCGGAGCCGGCCAGGAAGATCACGATCGAGGTCATGAAGGCGCCCTTGCGCCCGTACATGTCGCCGAGCTTGCCCCACAGCGGTGTGGCCGCGGCGGTGGCGAGCGTATAGGCGGTCACCACCCAGGACAGGTGCTGGAGCCCGCCCAGCTCGCCGACTATCGTCGGCATCGCGGTGCCCACGATCATGTTGTCGAGCATCGCGAGCATCATGGCGATCATGAGCGCGAGCAGGACGACCCGCACGCTCCTCGGTTGTGGACCGGCGTCCGCGCCGGTCTTGGTGTCCGCTATCGCTGTGTCCGCCATCGTTCCCCAGCTCCCCCAGGTGCCTGCCTACTTACTTGCCGACCGGCAAGTTACTACACTCGGGAAGGTAGAGCTTAACTAGCCGGGCGTCAAGTAAGTTTCTGCTGGCCTGTCGGCAGGTAAGTTTCCCGGACAGCGCAAGGAGTACGAGGATGGGCGTCACGATGGACGGCACGAAGCAGCAGCGCCGCGGCAACACCCGCCAGCGCATCCAGGACGTGGCCCTCGAACTCTTCGCGGAGCAGGGCTACGAGAAGACGTCCCTGCGCGAGATCGCCGAGCGCCTGGACGTCACCAAAGCGGCTCTCTACTACCACTTCAGAACGAAGGAAGAGATCGTCGTCAGCCTCTTCGAGGATCTGACGCAGCCGCTCCAGGACCTGATCGTGTGGGGCCGGGAGCAGCCGCGCACACTGGAGACCAAACAGGAGATCGTCCGCCGCTACAGCGAAGCGCTCGCCGGGGCGTCGCCGCTGTTCCGCTTCATGCAGGAGAACCAGGCGACGGTACGGGAGCTGCGCATCGGCGAGAGCTTCAAGGACTGGATGCGCGCCCTGCGGGACATCATCACCGACCCGGAGGCGAGCCTGACCGACCAGGTCCGCTGCATCAGCGCGCTCTTCACGCTGCACGCCGGCATGTTCGTGATGCAGGACCTGGAGGGCGACCCGGAGGAGCGGCGCAAGGCCGTCCTGGAGGTCTCCATCGATCTGGTGACCCAGGCCCACCGGGGCGCGCACGGCGGCTGAGCGTCCCGGACGGCGGACAGCACCGTGCCGCCCCGCCGCGGAAGCGACGGGACGGCACGGTGGTGAAACGTTCAGCCGGGCAGACTCGGGGCCCGGCGGGCCGTCGGCCGGTGGCTCAGACCTTCACGCCGTGGGCGCGCAGGAAGACGACCGGGTTGACGGCGGAGCCGTAGTTCGGGGTGGTGCGGATCTCGAAGTGCAGATGCGGGCCGGTGCTGTTGCCGGTGTTGCCGGACTTGGCTATGTGCTGCCCGGTGGTGACGACCTGGCCGACCTTCACGTCGATACGGGAGAGGTGGGCGTACTGGGAGTACAGCCCGTTGGCGTGCTTGACGACGATGGCGTTGCCGTAGGCCGGACCGTCACCGCCGCCGTTGGGGCCGGCCTTGACGACCGTGCCGCCGTGCGCGGCGACGACGTTGGTGCCGATCGGCACGGCGAAGTCCTGGCCGCTGTGCTTGTGGGCCCAGTGGCTGCCGCCCTGGTTGAAGCTGGCGCTCAGGGTGTAGCTCTTGACCGGGTCGACCCAGGCCGCCGCCGACTTGGCGACGGTGGCGGTCGGGGCCGCCATCTCGGCGGCCGACGCGGCGCCCGCACCCACTGCGGCGGTCACTCCCAGGCCTGCGGCCAGGACGGCGGCACGGGTACGGAGCTTGGTCGCACGGGAAGAACGGACGGTGGCGCGCTGGAACATCGAAACCTCTGAGGGTGGGGGACATGTGGACCACCCGGGACGCAGGTGCTGCGCCGGGCGGGGCCCCACCTTGGTAACCCCGCCGGTCACCGGCCCTCAAACACCCCCACTACGACACGAACTAGTAACAGCGGGCAGTGATGCAGCTCTCTTGACACCTCGGGCATCTGGGACAAAACCGCTGTAAAACCCCCACACCCCTCCACCCTGATGGACGAAATGTCCGATTTAAGGGTGCCTGTCCCCTACTAGGCGCCTTAGTGCGGGAGAAAACGCCTGTGCCCCATGTCACCGGTGGACCCCCCTGGCGCCCCCTTTCCTGTGACCGGGCTCATGTGGTGCCCGTCTCAGCAGAG
Source organism: Streptomyces sp. PsTaAH-124 (assembly GCF_000373685.1). NCBI lineage: Bacteria > Bacillati > Actinomycetota > Actinomycetes > Kitasatosporales > Streptomycetaceae > Streptomyces > Streptomyces sp. PsTaAH-124. The sequence continues at coordinate 26,160 of NZ_KB892180.1, forward strand.
TTACCCGCAAGTAATCATTCGGTTCCCCTCCCGCCACCCGGGCGCACGAGCATGCTCCCAGCCCATCCCCAGCGCTGAGCACGCGAGAGGACCCCTCCATGACCCCAGGCACCTGGACGCGCCGCACCGGTACGACCGCCCTGGCCGCGGTCGCCGTCGCCGCACTGGCCGTCCCGGCGGGCGCCGAGGCCGCGGCCGGCGCCCCGGCGCCCGCCCCCGCGGCCACCACCACGGCCGTCACCACGGCGAACGCCACCCCGTCCGGGAAGGTCGACCACACCACCTGGCAGCGGGACTGCCAGGCCGTGATGGACCAGGCCCTGCCCTATCTGAAGCAGCGCATCGCGCACGGCACCCCCGGCGAGAAGCAGGCCGTCGTGTTCGACGTCGACAACACCACCCTGGAGACGGACTTCGGCTTCACCTGGCCCCAGCCCGCCAACAAGCCTGTGCTGGAGGTCGCCCGGTACGCCCAGGAGCACGGCGTCGCGCTGTTCTTCGTCACCGCCCGCCCCGGCATCGTCAAGGCCCCGACCCGGTACAACCTGGAGCACGACGGCTACCGCGTCGACGGCCTCGCCGTGCGCGGTCTGTTCGACCTGTTCAAGAACGTCGCCGACTACAAGACCGCCCAGCGCGCCGGCATCGAGGCCGACGGCTACACGATCATCGCGAACATCGGCAACAGCGCCACCGACCTGTCCGGCGGCCACGCCGAGAAGACGTTCAAACTCCCGGACTACGACGGCCAGTTGTCCTGATCCTCCGGCCAGGGCATAGGCTCCAGCCGTTCGCGACATCACGGGGGGTGCGGCGGATGGAGCCCATGGCACTCGGCGGCAGACTGGCGTCCAGCCTGATCGCGCCGCTGGTCAGGAAGCTGTTCGTGGCGGACGGGCCGGGCGCCGCACTGGTGGACCGGCCCGTGCGGATGAGCGACCTCGTCTCCTTCCGCGGCGAGAAGCGCTCCCTGGGCGAGAAAGAGGTGCACAGGCTTGCCGGACGGCTGGTCGGCGGCGCCGCGGACCAGCCGGGCGAGCCGCCTTTCCCGCCGGGCGAGCAGGACGCCGTCACCGACGCGCTGGCCGCGCGCCTGCTCGCCCTCGGCGACCTCGGCATGGACGACGTCCAGGCCGTACGCCTGGGCCACCGCGAACTCGCCCGGCGGCTGTCCGAGGCCGCCCCCGCCGCCCACGGGCTGTCCGCCGACGCCGCGTACTTCCTGGACAGCGCCACCGAATGGGCCTGCCTGCACATCCTGGAGTTCTTCACCCGCCGCTCCACCTTCGTCGCCCGCACCCTGGTGGAGCAGACCCGGACGCAGTCCGAGCTGATCGCCCGGATCGACGAGCTGATCGTCCGCACCCCGCGCCCCGACGCCCGCGACACCGCCTTCGAACGCCGCTACCTGCCCCACCTGGCGCAGCGGCACAACCACATCACCATCTACGGCATCGACCTGCGCGACTCCCCCGACCGCTGGCCCCTGGAAGTGGCCTATCTGAGCCTGGAGGCCACCGGCGCCCAGGAGGACGCACCGGTCCCGGCACCGGAGGAGCACGCGGTCGCCGACGCCGCCCGGCTGCCGGCCGAGGAGGCGCTGCGCACCGCCCCCCGCGTCCTGCTGCGCGGCGACGCCGGGTCCGGCAAGACCACCCTGGTGCAGTGGCTGGCCGTCACCGCGGCCCGCGACGGCGACCGCGTCCCCTTCGTGCTGCCTCTGCGCACCCTGGCCCGCACCGGCCCCCTCCCCGCCCCCGACGGCTTCCTGAAGGCGGCCGGCTGCCCGCTCGGCGAGCCGGAGGGCTGGGCCGAGCGCGTCCTCACCGCGGGCCGGGCCCTGGTCCTGGTGGACGGCCTGGACGAGATCCCCGCCGCCGACCGCCACCGCACCCGCGACTGGCTGAGCGCCCTGCTCGCCGCCTACCCCGGCAACCAGTGGCTGCTGACCTCCCGCCCCACCGCCGTACGCCCCGACTGGCTGGCCCAGGAGGGCTTCCGCGAACTCACCCTGGCCCCGATGCGCGAACCCGAGGTCGCCACCTTCGTCCACCGCTGGCACCAGGCCGCGCACGCCCCGGAGTACGCGGGCGCGCTCATCGACTCCCTGCGCACCAAACGCGATCTCGCGCGCCTGGCCACCAACCCGCTCATGTGCGGCCTGATCTGCGCCCTGCACCGCGAGCGGCGCGGCTATCTCCCCACCGGCCGCAAGGAGCTGTACGACGCCGCCCTCGCGATGCTGCTGACCCGCCGGGACCGCGAACGCGGCCTGGCCGGCACGGACGAGGTGGACCTCGGTGAGGAGGCCGCCCTCGAACTCCTCCAGCGCCTGGCCTACGCACTGGTGCTGAGCGGCCGCACCGAGATGGACACCGAGACCGCCGAGGGCATCGTGGAGCGCCGCCTGCCCTCGCTCGCCCTGCCCGCCGACCCCGCCACCGCCGCGGCCGTCCTGCGCACCCTGCTGCTGCGCAGCGGACTGCTGCGCCGCCCGGCCGAGGGCGCCGTGGACTTCGTGCACCGCACCTTCCAGGACTACCTGGGTGCCCGCCACGCCGTGGAGGAGGGCCACCTCGACCTGCTGGCCGACCGCGCCCACGAGACCCAGTGGGAGGACGTCGTCCGGATGGCGGTGGCCCACGCCCGCCCCCGCGAGCGCGCCTCGGTGCTGCGGCGGCTGCTCGGCCGGGGCACCCCGCGGCTGGCCCTGCTGGCGCTGGCCTGCCTGGAGCACACCCCGGCCCTGGAACCGGCGGTGCGCGCCGAGGTGGAGGCCCGCGCCGCCGCGCTGATCCCGCCGCGCACCCCCGAGGACGCCAAGGCGCTGGCCGAGGCGGGCCCCCTGGTGCTGGAGCTGCTGCCGGGGCCCGAGGGACTGACCGACGCCGAGGCACTGGGCGTCACGGTCACGGCGTCGGTGCTCGGCGCGGACGAGCCCGCGGGCGCCCTCGGTGTGCTGCGCCGCTTCCGCTCCCACCCGGACCTCGGCGTCCGGCGCCAGCTCGTCGGCACCTGGAGCCGCTTCGGCACCGAGGAGTACGCGGCCGCGGTCCTGGACCACCTCGACCGCGACGGCCTCCTGATCACCTGCGAGACGGACGCGCAGCGGGCGGCACTGGCCCGGATGCGGCCCTGGCAGCGGGTGACCTTCCGGGGCGCGCACCCGGCCGCGGACATGGCCGCTGCCGTCCCCGGGCGCGACGGCGTACGCCTCCTCGATCTGTGCGACAACCCGCTGATCGACGACCTGGGCGCCCTGCTGCCGTTCTCCGGGCTCGACGGCCTGTGGCTCAAGGGCTGCGGCTGGGCCCACGGCCTGGACCGGCTCGCCCCGCTGCCCCTCACCGACCTCGCCTTCGGGGAGATCGCCGATCTGTCCGGGCTCACCGCGCTGCGGCAGCTGCGGCGGCTCTCCCTGGACCAGCTCCTGCCCGACGGCGGCCTCACCGGCGTACTGCCCACGGGCGCCCCGCTGGAGCACCTGCACCTCGGCACCGTCGCCCTGATGCGCGGCCACGCCCTGCGCGGGCTGAGCGCCTGGCCCACCCTGACCTCGCTCAGCCTCGGCGACCCGCACGGGTTCACCGGGGCCGACTGGCGGGAGGTGGCCGCGCTGCCCGCGCTGACGAGCCTCGTCCTGCGCCGGCTCATGCTCGAACACGGCCTCCGGACCATGCCGGAACTGCCGGGCGTACGGGACCTCAGGCTCACCTCGCGCCACGACGCGCACCTTCTGAGCGCCCTGGCCGAGCGGCTGCCGCATGTGCGCCGTGTCGTCTTCCGGTCCCGCTGGGACTACGCCGACCCGCGCGAGCTGCACGCCCAGCTCTTCCCGGCGGCCGAGATCACCTATCTGCGCTCCTGACCGCGCCCGCACACGGAAAGGGCCGGTGCCCGAAGGCACCGGCCCTTTCCGTCACGCGTCGTCCCGCGGGATCACGCGTCCTTGCTCAGGTTCGGCCCGGCTCCGCCGGCCGCCTGCTCGATCGGCGGAGCGTCGGGCAGCGCCGACTTCTCCTCACCCCGGAAGGTGAAGGTCTTCTCGTCGCCCTCGCCCTCGGTGTCCACGACCACGATGTGACCGGGGCGCAGCTCGCCGAAGAGGATCTTCTCCGAGAGCGTGTCCTCGACCTCCCGCTGGATCGTCCGGCGCAGCGGCCGGGCGCCCAGGACCGGGTCGTAGCCCTTCTTGGACAGCAGCTCCTTGGCGGACTGGGACAGCTCGATGCCCATGTCCCGGTCCTTGAGGCGCTCGTCCACCTTGCCGATCATCAGGTCGACGATCCGCAGGATGTCGTCCTGGGTGAGCTGCGGGAAGACGACCACGTCGTCGACGCGGTTGAGGAACTCGGGCCGGAAGTGCTGCTTCAGCTCGTCCGAGACCTTGTTCTTCATGCGCTCGTAGTTGGTCTTCGTGTCACCCGTGGCCGCGAAGCCCAGGTTGAAGCCCTTGGAGATGTCCCGGGTGCCGAGGTTGGTCGTCATGATGATGACCGTGTTCTTGAAGTCCACGACCCGGCCCTGGGAGTCGGTCAGACGACCGTCCTCCAGGATCTGGAGCAGCGAGTTGAAGATGTCCGGGTGGGCCTTCTCGACCTCGTCGAAGAGGACGACCGAGAACGGCTTGCGGCGCACCTTCTCCGTCAGCTGGCCGCCCTCCTCGTAGCCCACGTAGCCGGGGGGCGAACCGAAGAGCCGCGAGACCGTGTGCTTCTCGCTGAACTCCGACATGTCGAGGGAGATCAGCGCGTCCTCGTCACCGAAGAGGAACTCGGCGAGCGCCTTGGACAGCTCGGTCTTACCGACTCCGGACGGACCGGCGAAGATGAACGAGCCACCGGGACGCTTCGGATCCTTCAGACCGGCGCGCGTACGGCGGATCGCCTTGGACAGCGCCTTGACGGCGTCGACCTGGCCGATGACCCGCTTGTGCAGCTCGTCCTCCATGCGCAGCAGACGCGAGGACTCCTCCTCGGTCAGCTTGAAGACCGGGATGCCGGTGGCCGTGGCGAGGACCTCGGCGATCAGCTCGCCGTCGACCTCGGCGACGACGTCCATGTCGCCGGCCTTCCACTCCTTCTCCCGCTTGGCCTTGGCGGCCAGGAGCTGCTTCTCCTTGTCGCGCAGGGAGGCGGCCTTCTCGAAGTCCTGCGAGTCGATCGCGGACTCCTTGTCGCGGCGCACGCCCGCGATCTTCTCGTCGAACTCGCGCAGGTCCGGCGGCGCGGTCATCCGGCGGATGCGCATCCGGGAACCGGCCTCGTCGATCAGGTCGATCGCCTTGTCCGGCAGGAAGCGGTCCGAGATGTACCGGTCGGCCAGCGTGGCGGCCTGCACCAGGGCCTCGTCGGTGATCGAGACGCGGTGGTGCGCCTCGTACCGGTCGCGCAGACCCTTGAGGATCTCGATGGTGTGCGGCAGGGACGGCTCCGCGACCTGGATGGGCTGGAAGCGGCGCTCCAGGGCCGCGTCCTTCTCCAGGTGCTTGCGGTACTCGTCCAGCGTGGTGGCGCCGATGGTCTGGAGCTCACCGCGGGCCAGCATCGGCTTCAGGATCGAGGCGGCGTCGATGGCGCCCTCGGCGGCACCCGCACCGACCAGCGTGTGCAGCTCGTCGATGAACAGGATGATGTCGCCGCGGGTGCGGATCTCCTTGAGCACCTTCTTCAGGCGCTCCTCGAAGTCACCGCGGTAGCGGGAGCCGGCGACCAGCGCGCCGAGGTCCAGGGTGTAGAGGTGCTTGTCCTTGAGGGTCTCGGGCACCTCGCCCTTGACGATGGCCTGGGCGAGGCCCTCGACGACGGCGGTCTTGCCGACGCCGGGCTCACCGATCAGCACCGGGTTGTTCTTGGTGCGGCGGGACAGCACCTGCATGACCCGCTCGATCTCCTTCTCGCGCCCGATGACCGGGTCGAGCTTGGACTCGCGGGCGGCCTGGGTGAGGTTCCGGCCGAACTGGTCGAGGACCAGGGACGTCGAGGGGGTGCCCTCGGCAGGGCCGCCGGCGGTGGCGGTCTCCTTGCCCTGGTAACCGGAGAGCAGCTGGATCACCTGCTGCCGCACCCGGTTGAGGTCGGCGCCCAGCTTGACCAGGACCTGGGCGGCGACGCCCTCGCCCTCGCGGATCAGGCCGAGCAGGATGTGCTCCGTGCCGATGTAGTTGTGCCCCAGCTGGAGGGCCTCGCGGAGCGACAGCTCCAGGACCTTCTTGGCACGGGGGGTGAAGGGGATGTGGCCCGAGGGCGCCTGCTGGCCCTGGCCGATGATCTCCTCCACCTGCTGGCGGACCGCCTCGAGCGAAATCCCGAGGCTCTCAAGGGCCTTGGCGGCGACACCCTCACCCTCGTGGATCAGGCCCAGGAGGATGTGCTCGGTGCCGATGTAGTTGTGGTTGAGCATCCGGGCTTCTTCCTGAGCCAGGACGACAACCCGCCGCGCGCGGTCGGTGAACCTCTCGAACATCGTTAATCGCTCCTCAGAGCGGTCAGGCAGTGGGGGGAACTTCCCCTCCCTGTCCTTCCGCAGCTTAGTCCCGCAAGCGGGGACCGCTCATTCCAACTGCCGACACCGTCGATGGCCTCCTGACCCCGAACGCCGACATCTGCTCCAACCCGATGGTGCGAGACGATGTTCCCGCAGGCCAGGCAGTTACCCCAGTCGCCAGTACGCCGATGGCGAACGTGAGACTCCTCTGCCCGGGGTGCGGCCTGCGTGTCGCCCCCTCCCACTAGGCATGTCTTACCCGCGGGAACGGACACTCCATGCGGGACGCCCCGGTTCCCTCCGCTATGGGCGAACACCCTTGCGCGCCGTACCGCCGCCGGGCGACCCCGCTTCGGACACGCAGGGCGCACGGAGGGCGACTCACCGTAACCTCCGGGCGGGCCCGGCGGTTGGACCGGCATGGTCGGCAGCCTCTCCGCGATCCCGGTGGTCCCGGTGATCCCAGCGATCCCCACGGCTCCCCTTCCGCTCCCGTCCCCTCGCCGGCCGCTCGGTCCCGCCGACCGGGCACGCCGCTGGTACGAGAACGAGCTGGGGTGGGCGACGGTGCCCGGAGCACCGGCACGACTTGTCGTGGGCCGCGGCTTCGACGTCCTGGACATGCCGCTGGAGGCGGGCCGTGCGACGCTGCGCCGCCTGGGGACGTGTCCGGGCGTGCCCGCGTCCCCGGTGGCCGTGCAGGGGGACCGGATGCGGCTGCTGGTGGCCGCGGGCAGCGCGGAGGAGCTGCCGGGGCTGCTGCGCTGGCTGGAGTGGGACGCGCTGGACCTGGACCTGGTGGGCCTCGGCGCGGGGGCGCTGATGGACGCGCCGCCGCCGCCCGGCGCCGGGGCGCGGACGTACCCGCAGGGGGCCGCCGAGTGGCTGCGGCCCCCCGAGTCCGGAGGCGAGGTCGAGTCCTCGCTGCCGACGATGTCGGCGCAGGGGGCCGGTGGGGGCGCCCCCGATCTCGTACGGCTGGTGCGCACCGCCGCTACGCAGTGCCACCGGGTCCGGCTGCGGCACCCGCGGGGCCGGTCACCGGTCCGGTAGGTCTCGCCGGCGGTGACTAGCCGTTGGCCTTCTCGTACGCCTCGCGGATGGTCGCGGGGACACGGCCGCGGTCGTTGACGTCGTAGCCGTTCTCCTTGGCCCACGCACGGATCTGCGCGGTGTCCTGGCTGCCGCCGGCCGCCGCCGCACGCGCCTTTCCGCGCCCGCCCGAAGCACGGCCGCCGGTACGCCGGCCGCTCTTCACGTACGGCTCGAGAAGGCCGCGGAGCTTGTCCGCATTGGCGGTGGTGAGATCGATCTCGTAGGTCTTGCCGTCCAGTGCGAACGTAACGGTCTCGTCCGCCTCGCCGCCGTCGAGGTCATCGACAAGAAGGACCTGAACCTTCTGTGCCACCGGATTTCCTTTCATCGATAACGTCAGGGCCGGGGTGGGTCGGCGTCCGCCGTTTCACCGTCCCCTGTTATATGCAGTACAGCAGTACGTCGGAAAGCAAACCGCTTTTGCGGGAAAAACACAAACCCCTGGGAGAGACCGGACCCTCATCCCCGCCCGGAAACATGCGCGTTTCGGACATAGGGAACGCGGGCATGGCCGGTCCGGCGGAATGCGGCTTCCACGGCTCGGCACCGCCGTCCTCTCCGGGCGCCGGTGTGGATCACAGATGCAGAAGCATCCGACTGTTGCCCAAGGTGTTCGGTTTCACTCGTTCGAGACCGAGGAACTCCGCGACGCCCTCGTCATAGGAACGCATCAGCTCGGCGTAGACATCCGTGTCGACGGGTGTCTCACCGATCTCCACGAAGCCGTGCTTCTCGAAGAAGTCGACTTCGAAGGTCAGGCAGAATACGCGGCGAACGCCGAGCCAGCGTGCGGTCTGGAGCAACTTCTCCAGCAGCCGGTGCCCGACACCGGCGCCCTTGAGGCCCGGCTTCACCGCGAGCGTGCGCACTTCCGCCAGGTCTTCCCACATCACGTGCAGTGCGCCGCACCCGACGACCTCGGCGTTGTCGTCCCGTTCTGCGATCCAGAACTCCTGGATGTCCTCGTAAAGCGTCACGGTCGCTTTGTCGAGGAGGATGCGTCCGCGGGCGTAGTCGTCGAGCAGTCGGCGCACCGCCGGGACATCGCTGGTCCGGGCCCGCCGGACGGTGATGGCTTTTGCGGTGACTTCGCGCTGCGCTGCGGGTCGCTTCGCCGGATGCTCTGCGGGTTGCTCTGCGGGCATGGGCGGACGCTATCGCCCGGTGCCGCCGGCTCCGGCGCCGGGGTTCCGGTCGCCGGTTTCACCGTCGGCTTCGCCATGGGTTTCACCGCCGGTTTCGCCTGCGGTTTCACCGGCGGCGGCTTCGGTGCCTTCCGTGCGCAACCCCGCCGCCGTGGCCTCCGGCGCGCCTTCGACGATCCGTACGGCGTCCCGCAGGGCCTGCCGCTGTTCCTCGCTCATCATGCCGAAGAAGGCGACGAGAGCGGCGGCGGCGTTGTCACTCTGGGACCAGGCGTCGTTCATCAGTGCGGCCGCGTAGGCGGCCCGGGTGGAGACGGCCTCATATCGATAGGCCCGGCCTTCCGCTTCCCGGCGCACCCAGCCCTTCTGATGGAGATTGTCCAAAACGGTCATCACCGTGGTGTACGCGATGGTCCGTTCCTGCTGGAGGTCTTCCAGGACTTCTCGAACGGTCACCGGGCGGTTCCACTTCCACACCCGTGTCATGACCGCGTCTTCGAGTTCTCCCAAGGGGCGAGGCACACCTCAGACCTTAGTGGGAGATGCGGCCAGAAGCGTGCCGAACATCCGATTACGCCACGAAAGCGAACAAAAAGGGCGTACGGCAGGCCGGGCCCGGGGCCGGACGCCGGGTCAGGCGTCGGGGGCGGAGGTCCCCGCGGAGGCGGCGTTCCGGCCGCCTCCCGTACGGGCCAGCGCGGCGTCGACGGCCGCGTCCTCCTTGGCCTTGGCGGCACCGCCCTGGGTCTTCACGATCACCCTGACCAGGCCGATGAAGAACGCGGCCATCACGATCGGCGGAACGAGTGCGGAGACGTAGTCCATGGATCCAGAGTAGCCAGGACCCGGGGACAAACAGGGGCGGGGTCGCCCGGACGGCTACACGGCGGCCAGACGGGCGACGAGCCGCTGGCCGGAGCCGGGGGACGGCGGCGCCGGTCTGCGGCGCGGGAAGACCTCGCCGGGCGTCGGGACGGGGCGGCGGGCGGGCTTGCCGCCCCCGGGAGCGGGCGCCGGACCGGGCCGGGCGGGCTGCGCGGGCCTGGCGGGCTGGGCCGGGCTGGGCTGCGCGGGGGCGGGCTGGGCCGGGGCGGGCCGCGCGGGGGCGGGGCGCTCGCCCGGCTTGGGCGCGGGCCGCTTGGCGGGCCCGGGACTCGCTCCGCCGTCCTGGGCCGAACGGGCGGCCGGCACACCGGGCGCGGGCGCCTGGACGGCGGTGAGCGGGCCGAAGCCCCCGCGCGGGGCGCGGGAGGCCGGGACCGCCGGGACGGCGCCGTGCCCGGCGCAGCGGCGCAGCAGGGCGGCGGCGGCCGGGGTGCCGCGCAGGGCGCGCAGGGCCGCGAGGTCGTCGGGGACGGGCCGGTATCCGGCGTCCAGGGCCTCGTCGAGGAGCGCGAAGTAGCCGGAAGCCGAGCCGGGCAGCGCGTCACGGTAGCGGGCCAGGTCGGCCACCAGGAACGCGCGCAGCCGGGCACCCTCGCGCATCGCCTCGTCGAGCGACTCGGCGAGGCGGAGGCAGTCCTGCACGTCCTCGGCGCGGGCGGGGCGGAGATGAAGGGCAACGGCGAGGGCGCGGCGGAGCACACGCAGCTCCTCCGCGCCGAACGCCATGCCGCCGCGGGTTCCATATGGCGTGGGCATGGGCCCGACGATACGCGCTAATCAGACAAATTCGACATAAGGCGCGTGCGTGGCGGGCGTGGCGTGCCGGGCGCGTGGCGCGGCCCGACAGGGCCTACGCGCGCGGGCGCGGGCGACCGCGCGTCGGGCTGGCGCGGGTGGTCGGGAACCAGTCGGGGGTTCGGCCGGGGGCAGGGGGCAGGGGCAGTCAGGGAGGGGCCCCGGGGAGGGAAGGCGCCATACGCGGGCGGCCCGACCTGACGGGGCGCACGCGCGGGCGCATCCGGTCGGCTTGGCTGCCCGGTCCCGTGGGGCGCACGACCGGCGCACCCGGCCGCGCATTCGGCCGGCGCGGGTGAGCGGGTGATCGGAGCGGCCCGGACGGGGGCGGTCCGGATGGGTGGTCCGGCCGCAAGGGGGGGAGCGGGGTCCGGCCGTAGGTCGGCGGGGTCCGGCCGGGGAAGCCGCCGCGCGCGGGCGGCGCGACGCGGCGGGGCGTGCACGCGGGCGCGGGCGGCCGTGCGCCTGTCGGCTCGGTCGGCCGGCGCATCCTGGGGAGGGCCCGGACCGCCGTACGCGCACGGTGGCACGCGTACGGCGCGGCGTCACGCGGGGGCGTGCCTCAGAGCCGGGACACGTTCCGCTCGTAGACCAGCCGCAGGCCGATCAGGGTGAGCCAGGGTTCGTGCTCGTCGATCACGGAGGACTCGCCGAGCACCATGGGTGCCAGGCCGCCGGTCGCGATCACCGTGACCTCGTCCGGGTCGTCGGCCAGTTCGCGGGCCATGCGGCCCACGACGCCGTCCACCTGCCCGGCGAACCCGTAGACGATGCCCGCCTGCATCGCCTCGACCGTGTTCTTGCCGATCACGCTGCGCGGCCGGGCCACCTCGATCTTGCGGAGCTGGGCGCCCTTGACGCCGAGGGCGTCCACGGAGATCTCGATGCCGGGGGCGATGACGCCGCCGATGTACTCCCCGCGCGCGGAGACCGCGTCGAACGTCGTCGCCGTGCCGAAGTCCACGACGATGGCCGGGCCGCCGTACAGGTCGACCGCCGCGACCGCGTTGATGATGCGGTCCGCGCCGACCTCCTTGGGGTTGTCGGTCAGGATCGGCACACCGGTCTTGACACCCGGTTCGACCAGGACGGCCGGGACGTCGCCGTAGTAACGGCGGGTCACCTCCCGCAGCTCGTGCAGCACCGAGGGGACGGTCGCGCAGATCGCGATGCCGTCGATGCCGTCGCCCAGTTCGTCGCCGAGCAGCGGGTGCATGCCCATCAGGCCCTGGAGCAGGACGGCCAGCTCGTCGGCGGTGCGGCGGGCGTCCGTGGAGATGCGCCAGTGCTCGACGATGTCCTCGCCGTCGAACAGGCCGAGGACCGTGTGCGTGTTGCCCACGTCGATGGTCAGGAGCATGCCTGCTCCGCTTCCGGCGCGCGCAGGTCCAGGCCGATGTCCAGGATCGGCGAGGAGTGGGTGAGGGCGCCGACCGCCAGGAAGTCGACGCCGGTCTCCGCGTAGGCGCGCGCGTTGTCCAGGGTGAGCCGGCCGGAGGCCTCCAGCAGCGCGCGGCCGTCGACGATGGCCACGGCCTCCTCGCACTCACCGGGCGTGAAGTTGTCCAGCAGGATCAGATCGGCGCCCGCGTCGACCACCTCGCGCAGCTGGTGCAGGGTGTCGACCTCGACCTCGACGGGCACGTCCGGGAAGGCCCCCCGTACGGCCGCGAAGGCCGCCGCGACGCCGCCGGCGGCGACCACGTGGTTGTCCTTGACCAGGGCCGCGTCCGAGAGGGACATGCGGTGGTTGACGCCGCCGCCGGCCCGGACGGCGAACTTCTCCAGGGACCTGAGGCCCGGCGTCGTCTTTCGGGTGTCGCGCACCTTGGCCCGGGTGCCGTCCAGGGCGTCCGCCCACGCGCGCGTGGCGGTCGCGATGCCGGACAGACGGCACAGCAGGTTCAGCGCGCTGCGCTCGGCGGTCAGCAGGTCGCGCGTGCGCGTGGTGACCGACAGCAGCTTCTGCCCGGCCTCGACGCGGTCGCCGTCCTCGACGTGCCGCTCGACCTCGAACTCGTCCGTGCAGACCACCGAGAGCACCGCCTCGGCGACGCGCAGGCCCGCCACCACACCGGCCTCGCGGGCGGTGAGGTCGCCGGTGGCCACGGCCTCCTCGGGGATGGTCGCGACCGTCGTCACGTCCACGCCGTGGGCCAGGTCCTCCTGGACGGCGACGTTGGCGACGTCCTCGACCTCCAGGGGGTCGAGTCCGGCACCGGCCAGCAGTTCGGCGAGCGCGGGGTCGAGCCCGCACTCGTCGTAGCCGTCGTGGTCCTCGTCGGTGTCCGCGCCGCAGGCACAGCCGTCGCCGCAGCCGCCGTTCGGGGCGAGGGGAAGGTCTTCGGTGCTCACTTGTTCACTGCTCCTGGGGACGGCGGGGCCCGGTGGCCCCGGGACGGGTCGGGGGGAAGTCTGCGGTGTCCGTGGTGTGCACGACCGGCGAACGGTCCGGGTTCAGCCGTACGACGTTGTGGCGCCGCCAGCGGGCGTCGTCGCGCTCGGCGTGGTCCTCGCGCCAGTGGCAGCCGCGGGTCTCCTCGCGGAGCCCGGCGGCGGCCACCAGGGCGCGGGCCACGCACAGGAGGTTGGTGGCCTCCCAGGTGTCGATGCCGGGCTCGGCGGTCTTGCCGTTCTCGTCGAGCGCGGAACGGGCCTCGGTGTGCAGCGCGTCCAGCCGGTCGGCGGCCGTGGCCAGGGAGGCGGCGGAGCGCAGCACACCGGCGCCCTCGGTCATGATCCGCTGGATCGCGAACCGGGTCTCGGGGGCGAGCAGCGGGTGCGCGGGCTGCCCGGGGTGCGGGACGGGCTCGGGCACGCGCGCGTGCAGAGCGCCCTCCGACCGCTCGCGGGCGATGTCGGCGGCGATCCGCTCGGCGTAGACCAGTCCCTCCAGGAGGGAGTTGGAGGCGAGCCGGTTGGCGCCGTGCACGCCGGTGCAGGCGACCTCCCCGCACGCGTACAGGCCGGGCACGGTGGTCCGGCCGCGGGAGTCGGTGCGTACGCCCCCGGAGGCGTAGTGGGCGGCCGGGGCGACGGGAATGGGTTCGGTGACCGGGTCGATGCCATGGGCCCGGCAGGCGGCCAGGATCGTGGGGAAGCGCCGCTCCCACATGGCGGCGCCGAAGTGCCGGGCGTCGAGGAACATGTGCTCGGTGCCCAGTTCCTGCATCCGGCGCGTGATGCCCTTGGCGACGATGTCCCGGGGCGCCAGCTCGGCCAGCTCGTGCTGTCCCAGCATGAAGCGCACGCCGTCGGCGTCGACCAGGTGGGCGCCCTCGCCGCGGACCGCCTCGGAGACCAGCGGCTGCTGGCCCTCGGCGTCCGCGCCGAGGAAGAGCACGGTCGGGTGGAACTGCACGAACTCCAGGTCGGAGACCTCCGCACCGGCGCGCAGGGCGAGGGCCACACCGTCACCGGTGGACACGGCCGGGTTGGTGGTCGCGGAGAACACCTGGCCCATGCCGCCGGTGGCGAGGACCACGGCGGGCGCGTGCACGGCGCCCACGCCGTCGTGCTGGCCCTCGCCCATCACGTGCAGGGTGACGCCCGCGCTACGGCCCTCGGCATCGGTGAGCAGGTCCAGGACGAGGGCGTTCTCCACAGTGCGGATCCCGCGCGCGCGGACCGCCTCGACCAGCGCCCGGGACACCTCGGCGCCGGTGGCGTCGCCGCCCGCGTGCACGATGCGGCGGCGGTGGTGGCCGCCCTCGCGGGTGAGCTGGATGCCGCCCGCGTCGTCGGTGTCGAAGCGGGCCCCGGTGGAGATGAGCCGCCGGACCGCGTCGGGGCCCTCGGTGACGAGGATCCGTACGGCCTCCTCGTCGCACAGGCCGGCCCCGGCGACCAGGGTGTCGTCCAGGTGCTGCCCGGGGGTGTCGCCCTCGCCGAGGGCCGCGGCGATGCCGCCCTGGGCCCAGCGGGTGGACCCGTCGTCCAGGCGGGCCTTGGTGACGACCACCGTGGTCAGCCCGGCGGCCTCGCAGCGCAGGGCGGCGGTGAGCCCGGCGATGCCGGAGCCGACGACCACGACGTCCGCGGCGACGGACCACCCGGGCGCGGGCGCGTGCAGGCGTATGCCGGTGCTGGTCACAAGGCGGCTCCAAGGGTTGCCGGGTCCCCGGGGGCGCCGAAGGCCAGGGGGATGTTGTCGATCAGCCGGGTCGCCCCGACCCGGGCGGCGACGGCGAGGACGGCCTCGCCGGTGAAGCCGTCGCCGATCTCGGTGAAGTCGGCCGGGTCGACCAGGGCCAGATAGTCCAGTTCGAGCGGCGGATCGAGGCGGGCGGCCTCGTCGAGGACCAGCCGGGCCGCCGCGCGGACGGCGTCGGGCGCGCCGGGTGCCGCCTTGGCGACGGCGGCGGCGTCGGCCGCGGCACGGGACTCGCCCAGCGCGCTCAGCGCGTCGGCACGCGCGCGCGTGGAGGGCACTTCGCGGGCGCGGGCGCGCAGCGCCTCCTGGGCGGCGTGCCGGTCGCGTCCGGCGAACAGGGCCTGGGAGAGCGCGAGGGCGGTGCGCCGCTCCTGCGGGGAGAGGTAGCGGTTGCGGCTGGACAGGGCCAGTCCGTCGTCCTCGCGGACGGTGGGGACGGCGGTGATCTCCACGCCGAAGTTCAGGTCGCGCACCATGCGGCGGATCAGCGCGAGCTGCTGGGCGTCCTTCTGCCCGAACAGGGCGACGTCCGGGCGGGTGAGGTGCAGCAGCTTGGCGACGACGGTGAGCATGCCGTCGAAGTGCCCGGGTCGCGAGGCGCCCTCCAGACGTCCGCCCATGGGCCCGGCGGTGACGCGCACCTGCGGCTCGCCGCCGGGGTAGACCTCGTCGGCGGAGGGCGCGAGGACGACATCGGCCCCCGCCTGCTCGGCGAGCTTGACGTCCGCCTCCAGGGTGCGCGGATAGCGGTCCAGGTCCTCGCCCGCGCCGAACTGGAGCGGGTTGACGAACACGGTGACGACGACCTCGCCGCCGTCGCCCGCACTCCGGCGCGCGGCGCGGATCAGGGCGGCGTGCCCGTCGTGCAGGGCGCCCATGGTCATCACGACGGCGCGGCGGCCGGTGCGCACGCGCGCGCGCAGCTCGTCGGCGGTGCGCAGCAGGGCTGTGGTCATCGGGCGTCTCCGTTCCCGGGCGCCGGGGTCACCGGACGGCCCTCCTCCGCGGCGGTCCGCGCCGTCCGGTTCGCCGAGTGCCCCGCGCGGGTCATCGGGCATCACCCTCGTCCTCACCGGCGTCGGTGCCGCCATGGCCCGGGGCGCCGCCGGGGCGCGCGGTCCCTTCGGCCAGGACGTCGAGCAGGTCCTCGGCCAGCTCCGGCTTGAGCAGCCCGTGGGCGAGGGCGCGGTCGGCGGTGGCGCGGGCCATCGCCAGATAGCCCGCGACGGTCTGCGGGGCGTGTCGGCGCAGCTCGTCGACGTGCGCGGCGACCGTGCCCGCGTCCCCGCGCGCGACCGGGCCGGTGAGGGCCGCGTCGCCGGAGCGCAGGGCGTTGTCCAGGGCAGCGCCGAGCAGCGGGCCGAGCATCCGGTCGGGGGCGGTCACACCGGCCGCGCGCAGCAGCTCCATGGACTGCGCGACCAGCGTCACCAGGTGGTTGGCGCCCAGGGCGAGGGCCGCGTGGTAGAGCGGGCGCATCTCCTCGGCGATCCACTCCGGTTCGCCGCCCATCTCGATGACCAGGGCCTCGGCGGCCATCCGCAGCTCCTCGGGCGCCGTGACGCCGAACGAGCACCCGGCCAGCCGCTGCACGTCCACGGGGGTGCCGGTGAAGGTCATCGCCGGGTGCAGGGCCAGCGGCAGGGCGCCCGCGCGCCGGGCGGGGTCCAGCACCCGCGTGCCGTACCGCCCCGAGGTGTGCACGAGCAGGTGGCCGGGGCGTACGGCGCCGGTCTCGGCGAGGCCCGCGACGAGGGCGGGCAGGGCGTCGTCGGGGACGGTGAGGAGCACCAGGTCGGCGCGCCGCAGGACCTCGGCGGGCGGCACCAGGGGGACGCCGGGCAGCAGGTGCCCGGCCCGCCGCCTGGAGGCGTCGGAGACGCCCGAGGCGGCCACCGGACGGTGGCCCGCGAGCTGGAGGGACGCGGCGAGCGCGGGACCCACCCGGCCGGCGCCGACGACGCCGACGGTGAGCCGCGCGGGGCGGTCCCTGGGGTCTGGCTGTTGGCTTGTACTCACGCGGCAGTGGCCTTCCCGTTCCAGTCCGCTCCGGGTACCGGACGATTTCTCGTCATGTTAACGCTATCCGTCCGGGAGGCGTCCGTTCGTCCACAGGCTGTGGGTCACACCACGGCCCGCGGCACGCCCGCGCGGCCGGCGGTGAAATCCGGGTGCCCCGTGCGAGCGGCGCGGGGGATGATCCACGGCATGGACGACACGGCGGACCAGGACCAGCACCAGGACCGGCACCACGGCCGGGCGGACGGCACGGGCCGGACAGATCATCAGGAGGACCCGGCCGAGAACCCGGCCGCGGCCGAGGAGCGGCGCACGCGGTTGCGCGAACGGCGCCTCGCCGCCTACCGGAGCGCGGAGCGCGTCCTGTCGCGCCCCGCCTATCTCGGCACGCTCCGGGAGCGGCTGGCGGACCTGGAGCAGGCACGGGACGTCCACGACCTCGACGAGACGTCGGACATGTACGGCAGCGGTGTCGTCGAGACCCTGGAGGAGCGGACGGCGGCCCTGCTCGGCAAGGAGGCCGCCGCCTTCTTCCCGACCGGCACGATGGCCCAGCAGGTCGCGCTGCGCTGCTGGGCGGCCCGCACCGGCGACCGGGCCGTGGCCCTGCACGCCCTGGCCCACCCCGAGGTGCACGAACGCCATGCGCTCAGCCAGGTCAGCGGGCTGCGCCCGGTCCGGGTGACGAGCGAGCCCCGGCAGCCGACCGCCGACGAGGTGCGCGGCCTGGACGAGTCCTTCGGGACGCTGATGCTGGAGCTGCCCCTGCGGGACGCCGGTTTCGTGCTGCCCACCTGGCAGGAGCTGACGGACGTCGTCGCCGCGGCCCGCGAGCGGGACGCCGTGGTGCACTTCGACGGCGCGCGCCTGTGGGAGGCCACCGAGCACTTCGGTCGGCCGCTGGCGGAGATCGCGGACCTGGCCGACAGCGTGTACGTGTCGCTCTACAAGTCCCTGGAGGGCCTCGGCGGCGCGGTGCTCGCCGGGCCGGCCGAGCTGGTGGCCGAGGCGAAGACCTGGCGGCACCGGTACGGCGGCACGGTCTTCCAGCAGTTCCCGACCGCGCTGTCGGCGCTGGCCGGGCTCGACCGGGAACTGCCCCGCCTGCCCTCGTACGTGCGGCACGCGCGCGTGGTGGCCGCCGCGCTGCGCGAGGGCTTCGCGGCGGCCGGGGTGCCCTGGTTCCGTGTGCACCCCGAGGTGCCGCACACCCACGAGTTCCAGGTCTGGCTGCCGTACGACGCGGAGGTGCTCGCCGAGGCGGCGGTGCTCCACGGGGAGGCGACGCGGACGCTGCTGTTCGCCCGCCCCTGGGACCGCGGCGGCCCCGGGCTCGCCTTCACCGAGGTCACCGTGCGCGCCGCGGGCCTGGAGTGGACGGCGGACGACGTGCGGTCGGCGGTCGCCGGCTTCGCCGCGTGCCTCGCTGAGGCGTGCGCCCGGACCTGACCCGGCGTACCCACGAGGTCGGGGCAGGTGGCACGGGCGGGCCCTCTCCGGCGCCGGAGACGCCTCCGGTGGCGGCGTCCCGGCGCGGTGCGGCGGCGGCCGCGGTCCGGTGCGGCTCAGCACCCCGTGGGGCGGGGCCGCCGCGCCTGCCGGTGCCGCCACCGGTCCAGGGCCAGGCGCAGCCGCCCGTGCGCCGGGCGGCCCGCGAGCACCGCGCCGAAGCGCCGCCGCTCCCGCAGTTCACGCACCACCTGCCAGTCGTTGAGGCCCGGTGCGGGGGGTTCCGGCTCGCCGTGGCGGCGGGCGCGGTGGACGTCGAGGAAGTACTGCTCGGTGAGGCTCATGGCCGTATCGCCCTCTCGGGACGGGTGGATGGAAGAGGCTCCGCGGCTGCCCCGGTGCCTCCACCCTGCGCCGCCGCCCCGCCGAAGTCCCGCCGATTGACGGCGGCCGTCAATCGGGATCCGCGTTGTCGGTGGGCGCGTGCACCATGGGGGCATGAGCGTGCGCATCGACATCACGGGGCTGCGGCCGGAGGGGATCGCCGTCGTGCCCTCTCCCCTGGCCGAGCTGGGCATGGCGCTGCACGCGCTGTCCGAGCCGGCACACCACCCGGGCCTCCAGGGCTGGGTCACGGGCGTCACCGCCCGGCTCGACCCGCATCTGGCCGACCGGATGTGCGAGGCGGACTTCCTGTGGCGTACGACGTTCTCCGACCTCTTCCTGCCCTTCGCCGGGCTGCCCGGCGCGAGCGGACTGCCGGGGCAGACACTCGCCGAGGAGCTGGACCTGCTGGACAAGCTGTCCGACGAGCAGTTCGTGGACGCGGCCCTGGAGTTCACCTGCGCCCTGCCCTACAGCGGGCCGGGCCCCGGCCCGCTGGGCGATGCGCGGCTGCGCCGCCGCGCGCTGGAGCTGGCCGCCGCGCGCGGGCCGCAGCAGGTGCTCTTCAGTGAGCGGCTGCTGGCCGACCCGCCGCACATCAGGGGCTGGCTGCGGCAGTTCCTCCAGGACTGCGACGAGGCGTTCTTCGCGGAGACCTGGGCCCGGCTGCGCCACCAGCTCGCGGCGGACGCCCGGCACAAGACGGAGCTGCTGCGCCGCCGGGGCCTGGCCGACGCGCTGACCGCGGTGTCCCCGGCGGTCGCGCTGGACGAGGCCGCGGCCCGGATCACGGTCGACAAGCTGGGCGACGGGCGGACGGCCACGGCGGGCGGCGGCCTGCTGCTCGTCCCGACGAGCCTGGGCTGGCCGCACCTGATGGTGCTGCACCGCCACGCCTGGCAGCCGGTGCTGCACTACCCGGTCGGCTCGCCCGAGCCGGCCGCGCCGCCCTCCGTGGAGCAGCTGACGCTGCGGATGTCCGCGCTGTCCCACCCGGTGCGGATGCGGCTGTGCCGCAGCCTGGCCCGCAGCGCGTTCACCACCGGTGAGCTGACCCAGGCGCACGGCATGACCGCCCCGGAGATATCCCGGCATCTGAGCGTGCTGAAGAAGGCCGGCCTGGTCACCACCCGGCGCCGCGGCCGGTACGTCTACCACCAGCTGGACGTGACGATGGTGGCCCGGCTGGGCAGCGACTTCCTGGAGGGGATCCTGCGCTGACCCGCGCGCCCGGGGACCCGGGGCACGTCCGCGGCCCCGGGCGGGGCGGTGCGGGTCTCAGCCGTGGCCGCCCGCGCGGACCAGCCCCGTCTCGTAGGCCAGGACGACCACCTGCACGCGGTCACGCAGGCCCAGCTTGGTGAGGATGCGGCCCACATGGGTCTTCACGGTCGCCTCGGACAGCACCAGCCGGGCGGCGATCTCGCCGTTGGACAGGCCCTGCGCGACCAGGATCATGACCTCGCGCTCCCGCTCGGTGAGCCGCTGGAGCTCCTTGTGCCGGGGCTCCTGGCCGCCGGAGGGCAGCATCGGCGCGAACCGGTCGAGCAGGCGCCGGGTGGTGGAGGGCGCGACGACCGCGTCACCGCTGTGCACCGCGCGGATCGCGGCGAGCAGGTCGCCGGGCGGCACATCCTTGAGCATGAACCCGGAGGCGCCCGCCTTGAGCCCGGAGAAGGCGTACTCGTCCAGGTCGAAGGTGGTCAGGATCAGCACCTTGGGCGGGTTCGGCTCCGCGCAGACGCGGCGGGTGGTCTCCACCCCGTCCAGCTTCGGCATCCGGACGTCCATCAGCACCACGTCGACCGCGGTGGCCCGCAGCACCTGGAGCGCCTCGACGCCGTCACCCGCCTCCGCGACGACCTCCATGTCCGGCTGGGCGGCCAGCACCATCCGGAATCCGGTGCGCAGCAGCACCTGGTCGTCGACGAGCATCACGCGGATCGTCATCGGGGTTCCTCTTCGTCATAGGAGCGTCGTACGGGCGGCACAGCGGCGCGAGCGGGCGGGCAGCGGGTCGCGGCCGGTCGGGCGGTGCACCGGCGCACAACGGCGTGACAGGTGTCACCGGCAGTGTGCGTCGGCTTCAGTGCGCCGGTTTGAGCGGCAGCAGCGCACTGATACGGAAGCCTCCACCGGGGCGCGGTCCCGCGTCCAGCGTGCCGCCGACCATACCGACGCGCTCGCGCATCCCGATCAGGCCGTGCCCCTGCCCGTCGGCGCCGCCCTCCTCGTACAGCTCGTGCGGGGCGCCCTTGCCGTCGTCCTCGACCAGCAGGCCGAGACCGTCGTCGAAGTACACCAGGCGCACGCTCGCGCCCGCGTTCGGTCCGCCGTGCTTGCGGGTGTTGGTGAGGGCTTCCTGCACGATCCGGTACGCGGTCAGCTCGACGCCGCTGGGCAGCGGACGCGGTGTCCCCTCGACCCGGAAGTCGACCGGCAGCCCGGAGCCCCGGCACTGCTCGACCAGGTCCTCGATCTGCTCGGCGTTGGGCTGCGGCACGTACTCGCCGCCCTCCTGGTGCTCGCCGGTGCGCAGCACGCCCAGCAGGCGGCGCATCTCGGCGAGGGCCTGGCGGCCGGTGGAGGAGATCGTCTCCAGGGCCTTCTTGGCCTGGTCGGGCGCGGCGTCCAGGACATAGGCGGCGCCGTCGGCCTGGACCACCATCACCGACACGTTGTGCGCGACCACGTCGTGCAGCTCGCGGGCGATGCGGGCGCGCTCGGCGGCGACCGCGACCTTGGCCTGCGCCTCGCGCTCCTTCTCCAGCCGGGCGGCGCGCTCCTCCAGCTGCGCGAAGTAGGCGCGGCGGGTGCGCATGGAGTCGCCGAGCACCCAGGCCAGGGCGAACGGCACGGTCGTGAAGACGGCTATCGCCACGTTCCCGGCGACGCTGGAGTTCTCCTGCGGCCAGCGGATCTGGGCGAGCGTCGCCGCGGACATCCCGCCCGCCAGAGCGAACCGGGAGGCCCAGCGGGCGCCGATCGCGGCGACCGTGTAGATGATCACCAGCATGGCGAAGTCGGCGACCGTGGTCTCGATGTCCAGCACCAGCTGGGCCGCGCCCGTCGCCGCCGCCAGCAGCACCATCTTCTCGGGCATCCGGCGGCGCAGGGCGACCACCACGCTCAGCACCACGGACACCGCGAGCGCCGCGGGGAGCGTCCCGTGGTGGCCCGGCGTCCCGTCGACACTCACCGCACCCAGGCCGGAGAACCCGAGCAGGACGAGGGCCCAGAAGCCGTCGACCCATGTCGGGTGCCTGCGGAGAAAGTCGTAGAGACGCTGCACGTAACCCAGAGTAGGGAAACGTGAGTGGTGCACGGGTCAACCGGAGGGCCGATCCGCACCCCCCGGGCGTACTCCCCAAGGTGGAGGTCGTGATCGCCTGTACGCCTACGCTGGCGAGGTGGCGGACGACACAGCGGGGGAACGCCCGCGGGAGAGCGCGCGCGAGTGGCGCGGCTGGCGCGCGGCGGCCCGGGACGCCCTGTACGGGCCGGGCGGCTTCTACCGGCGGCCCGAGGGACCGGCCGGGCACTTCCGCACGTCCGTGCACGCCTCACCGCTCTTCGCGGCCGCCGTGGCACGGCTGCTGTGCCACCTCGACGAGGCGCTGGAGCGGCCCGGGGTGCTCGGCTTCGTCGACATGGCGGCCGGTCACGGGGAGCTGGCCGCGGGGGTGCTGGCCGCGCTGCCCGCCCCGGTGGCCGCCCGCACCCGGGTGTACGCGGTCGAGGTCGCCGGCCGGCCGCCGGGACTCGATCACCGGATCGAGTGGCTGAGCGCCCCGCCCCGGCACGTCACCGGGCTGCTCCTCGCCAACGAGTGGCTGGACAACGTGCCGGTGGAGGTGGCGGAGACCGACGCGGCGGGTGTGCCCCGGCGCGTGCTCGTCCGGCGCGACGGCACGGAACGGCTCGGGGAGCCGGTGGCGGGCGCCGAGGCCGCCTGGCTGGCCCGGTGGTGGCCGCTGCCTCCCGAGGAGGGCCTGCGCGCGGAGATCGGCCTGCCCAGGGACACCGCCTGGGCCGAGGCGGTCTCCTGCCTCGACCGGGGGCTGGCGGTCGCCGTGGACTACGCGCACCGCTCGGGCGCCCGGCCGCCGTTCGGCACCCTCACCGGCTTCCGGGACGGACGGGAGACCCGGCCCGTACCGGACGGCACCTGCGATCTCACGGCGCACGTGGCCCTGGACGCCTGCGCCGCGCACCTTTCGGGCACGCGCCCCGCGCACACCCCTGACGCACTCCCCCGCGCACGCCTGCTCACCCAGCGCACCGCGCTGCACGCCCTCGGTCTCACCGGCGCACGCCCTCCGCTGGCGCTCGCCTCCACGCGCCCCGCGGAGTATGTGCGCGCCCTCGCGAGCGCCGGGGAGGCCGCGGAGCTCACCGCGTCCGGCGGACTCGGCGACTTCGGCTGGCTGCTCCAGCCGGTGGGCCTCCCCCGGGCGCGGGCCGCCCTACTTGTCGATGTCCCCGACCACGAAGAACATTGAGCCCAGGATCGCCACCATGTCGGCCACCAGCGTGCCCGGCAGCAGCTCGGCCAGCGCCTGGATGTTGTTGTACGAGGCGGAGCGCAGCTTCAGCCGGTACGGGGTCTTCTCGCCCTTGCTGACCAGGTAGTAGCCGTTGATGCCGAGCGGGTTCTCGGTCCAGGCGTAGGTGTGCCCCTCGGGCGCCTTGAGGACCTTCGGGAGCCGCTGGTTGACCGGCCCCGGCGCCAGGGCGGCCAGCCGGTCCAGACAGGCGTCGGCGAGGTCCAGGGCGTTGTGGGTCTGCTCCAGCAGGCACTCGAAGCGGGCCAGGCAGTCGCCCTCCTGCCGGGTGACCACCTTCAGGACGTCCGCCAGTTCCCCGTACGCCAGATACGGCTCGTCGCGGCGCAGATCGAGGTCGACGCCCGAGGCGCGCGCGATCGGCCCGCTCACCCCGTAGGCGTGCACGGCGCGCTGCGACAGCGTGCCCACGCCCCGGGTGCGCCCCCGGAAGATCTCGTTGCCGAGCACCAGGTCGTCGAAGACGTCCATGCGCGAGCGCACGGCGGCGACGGCGCCGCGCGCACGCGTGGGCCACCCGGCCGGGATGTCCTCCTTGAGGCCGCCGACCCGGTTGAACATGTAGTGCATCCGGCCGCCGGAG
This sequence comes from Streptomyces sp. PsTaAH-124, assembly GCF_000373685.1. NCBI lineage: Bacteria > Bacillati > Actinomycetota > Actinomycetes > Kitasatosporales > Streptomycetaceae > Streptomyces > Streptomyces sp. PsTaAH-124. Next base: position 49,719 of record NZ_KB892180.1, read on the forward strand.
ATCTCCTCCATCACGTTCTGGAGGATCTCGCGCTCCCGGAACGCGTAGAAGACCGGGGTGATGCCGCCCAGCTCCAGCGGATAGGAGCCGAGGAACATCAGATGGTTGAGCACCCGGTTCAGCTCCGCGAGCAGCGTGCGCGTCCACACCGCCCGCTCGGGCACCTCCATGCCGAGCATCCGCTCCACGGCCAGGACCACGCCCAGCTCGTTCGAGAACGCCGACAGCCAGTCGTGGCGGTTGGCCAGCATGATGATCTGCCGGTAGTCCCGCGCCTCGAACAGCTTCTCGGCGCCGCGGTGCATATAGCCGATCACCGGCTCCGCGCTCCTGATGCGCTCGCCGTCCAGCACCAGCTTCAGCCGGAGCACCCCGTGCGTGGACGGGTGCTGGGGACCGATGTTGAGCACCATGTCGGTGCTCTCCGCGGCACCGCCGATCCCGACCGTCGTCTCCGTCGTAGGAGTCATGGACCCAGTCTCCCCTACGTACGCTTGCCCCATGGAGACGGGGAGTCCGGAGAACGAACGGGCGGCCGGGGCCGAGCCGGGGTGGACGGCACTGCCGTCCGGCCTGCTGCGGATGCGCCGCCTGCTGCTCGTGGTGTGGCTGGGACCGGCGGCGGTGGCCGTGGGCTGGGTGCTCGGCGCGGTGGCGGGACCGGCCTGGGCGGCGTTCGCGCTGGTGCCGCTCGCGGCGGCGGCCTGGGGCTGGGTGCTGCTGGGGCGCAACTGGCGCTCCTGGCGCTACGCCGAGCGCGCCGACGACCTGCTGATCGTCCGGGGCGTGCTGTGGCACGAGGAGACCGTCGTGCCCTACGGCCGGATGCAGCTGGTCGAGGTCACCTCGGGCCCGGTCGAACGGCATTTCGGGCTGGCCACCGTGCAGCTGCACACGGCGGCCGCCGCCACCGACGCGACGATCCCCGGCCTGGACCCGGCCGAGGCCGAACGGCTGCGCGACCGGCTCACCGAGCTGGGCCAGGCCCGATCGGCGGGACTGTGACGGCGCCGGAGGCGGACGCCACGAAGGACGCGGGCACCGCGGGAGGGCCCGCCGCCGCGCGGCCCGTGGCCGAGCGGCGGCTGCACCCGGTGACCCCGCTGCGCCGCGCCTGGGCGCCGGTCGCCGTGCTCGCCGGCTGGGCCGTCCACGACCCCGGCCAGGCGCAGCAGCAGCTGACCCGGCTGACCACGGCCTGGCTGCTGGCCGGCCTCGCCGTGCTCCTCCCGGCGGCGGCCCTCTACGGCTTCCTGTCCTGGTGGTTCACGCACTTCGCGGTGACCGACACCGAACTGCGCATCCGCACCGGACTGCTGTTCCGCCGCACCGCGCACATCCGCCTGGAGCGCATCCAGGCCGTCGACGTCACCCGGCCCCTCCTCGGCCGCCTCGCGGGCGTCGCCAAGCTGAAGCTCGACGTCATAGGGACCGACAAGAAGGACGAACTGGCCTTCCTCGGCGAGGACGAGGCCCGCGCGCTGCGCGCCGAACTGCTCGCGCGCGCCGCCGGATTCTCCGCCGACACCGCCCAGGAGGTCGGCGAGGCACCCGCGCGGGAGCTCGTCCGCGTCCCCGCGCGCGTGATAGCCGTCTCGCTGCTGCTGATGGGCGCGACCTGGGGCTCGCTCCTCGCCGCCGTCGTCGTGCCGTCCCTGCTGTGGCTGGCCACCCACAGCCTGTGGACGGTCCTGGCCACCGCCCTGCCGCTGCTCGGCGGGGCCGTGACGAGCAGCGTGGGCCGCTTCGTCGCCGCCTACGACTGGACGCTGAGCGAGTCGCCCGACGGACTGCGCATCGACCGGGGCCTGCTGGACCGCACCCACGAGACCGTGCCGCCGGGACGCGTGCAGACCGTACGGATCGTGGAACCGCTGCTGTGGCGGCGCTGGCGGGCGCCGGGCGCGGGCGGACCCGGCACCGGGCGCGGCTGGGTCCGGGTGGAGCTGGACGTGGCCGGGTCCTCGAACTCGGTGCTGCTGCCGGTGGCCCCCCGGGAGATCGCCGAGTCAGTGATCTCCCGGGTGCTGCCGGGCGTCGCCGTGCCGGAGACCTCGTCCCTGGCCCGGCCGCCGCGCGGTGCCCGGTGGTGCGCTCCGGTGCGGTGGCGGGGCTACGGGGTCGCCGTCACCGGCACGGTGTTCGCCGCCCGGCACGGACTGCTGCGGCGGCGGCTCGCGCTGGTCCCGCACGCCAAGGTGCAGAGCGTACGGCTCACCCAGGGGCCCTGGGAGCGCCTCTGGGGCGTCGCCGACGTCCAGGTGGACACCGGCGCGAACAAGACGGTGACGGCGCGGCTGCGGGGCACCGGTGAGGCGGAGCGGCTGCTGCGGACGCAGGCCGAGCGCTCCCGTACGGGACGGCGGGACGCCCGGCCGGACCGGTGGATGGAGCGGGACGGGCAGGCGGACCCGGCCGCGGGGCCGTCGGAAGCGGCCGGAGCCGAAGGGCCGTGACGAGGCCCGGCGGCGGCAAGAGGTAGAGGTAAGGGGCACGGTCCAAAGGACCGTGCCCCTTACCGATCTGCCGATGCTCGCTCTTCGACGTGGGTCCGCCCTCAGGACGCCGCCGTGCGCAGGTCCAGGACGTCGAGCTGCTCGGTCTCGTCGTGGGCGGTGAGGTCGATGACCTGGCTCGCCGCCTCGGCCCCGGCCGCCGCGTCGGCGGGCTCGTGCCCGGCCCCGGTCCCGGTCTCGGTCCTCCCGGACTCGGAATCGGACCTCCCGGAATCGGACTCGGCCTCGGACTCGGCTTCGGACTCGGCCTTGTGCAGGGCGAGCGCCTCCGGGCCGACGACGTCCGCCAGGTCCTCGTTCTGGACGGCTTCCAGGGCGGCGGGCGGCGCGCCCTTCTTCGTACCGAAGAAGTCGAACCCGCCCGCGGTCACCTGGCGCCGTGCGGGCGCGGGCGGCACGACGGCCACCGCGGTCGGCACGGCGAAGTGTCCGGCGGGGTGCTGCGGCCTGCCGCCCGGAGCGGCCGCGTCGGCGGCACCGGCGTCGTCGGCGCCATCGGTCGGCCCAGCGGCGTCCGTGGGCTCGGCCTCGGCGGACCGGGCCGTCCCCGTCTCCCCCTCCGGCCCGTCCGCCGTCTCCCGCGCACGGGCCGTACCCGCCTCGGCGTCGGCGTCCGGGGCCGCGTCCGCGCGCCCGGCCCGCTCGCCGCGGTCAGCACCCTCACCGCGGTCGTCACCGTCGACAACATCGACAACGTCGTCATCGGCGCCATCGGCGTCATCGGCGTCATCGGGACCAGCGCTGCCATCGGCGCCAGCACCGTCACCGGCGTCGCGGTGATCCCGCGCGCCGCGCTCGCCGTCCGTGCCGAGCCGCGCCAGCGCCGCCCCGGCCCGCGCGAACAGCTCGGAACCCTCGGGGGAGAACACGGCGGGAGCCACGCCCACCCGCTGCTCCTCCGGCTCCTGCGGCGCCTGCGCCTGCGCGCGCCCATCGGCCCCAGCCCCGGACCTGGCCCCGGCCCCGGCCCCGGTCCCCTGCGCGGCGGCCGGGACGGCCTGGGCGCTCGGGCCCGCGGGCAGCGCGGGCAGGTCGGTGGCCGCCTCAAGCTCCAGCAGGCGACGGCCCTCCAGCGCGCTCGCCCGCTCCGTCTCGGCCGTGGCGTAGCGCCGCAGCAGGGCCGCGTGCTCGTTGCGCAGCCGCGCCAGCTCGGACCGCTTGGCCCGCAGCTTCTGTTCCAGACGGGAGCGCAGTCCGCGCGACTCCTCCAAGTCCGACTCGAGTTCGGCGACGCGTTCCTCGAAGCGCCACTCGTCGCTCGCACGCGCGCGCGTGAGGTCGGCCACCCGGCGGCCCGCCTGGGTGTCCCAGCGGCGCAGGACGACCGCACCGGCGACCGCCGTCACCGCGGCGGCCGCCGCGAGAGACCGCAGCACCACCGGTGCCGTGAACACCCAGGGCCCCAGGGCGCAGACGACAGAGACGCCGGCGATCGCCGTGGGGGGCAGCAGCCTGTGCAAGGGAGGGGAATGGCGGTGACGTCCACGTGGCATGGCCAGAAACTTACCGCGCGTAGGCGAATCATGGTGGGCCGCCCCGCAAAAAGGCGGCCATACCGAAATCTTCACAGCACATCAGGAGTTCGGACCGGGCGCGGGGCGAGTTCGGCCGAACTCCGGAGCAATTCCAAGATCATTCATCGGTGCCTCTCCAGGGCACCTCGCACAGCCCCGTCTCAGCGCTCCGCGAGCCGCGCGCTGACCCACTGAAGGGTCGGCGGGATCTCGCGCCGCCAGGTGTTGAAGTTGTGGCCGCCGCTGTCCAGGATGATCGACGAGACACGGGTCTTCTTCGTCGCCTTGACCGCGTCTATGAACCTGATCGTCGACCGGTAGTTGCTTTCGCCGTGCTTGCTGCTGGTGACGAGCAGCGAAGTGTCGGGAGCCGCCTGGTGCTTGATGAACCACGCCAGGTCGGCGCGATTCTTCAGCTGCTCGTTCCCCTGGAACAGATCACCGGTCGTCGGGTCGATCGGCGCCTTGTAGTAAGGCGACAGACCGGCCCCCGCGCCATACACCTCGGGGTGGTGCATGGCGAGTTTCAGCGCGCAGTATCCGCCCGTGGAATCGCCGATGATGCCCCAGCCGCCCGGCTTCTTGCCGACCCGGTAGTGCGCGGCCACCGCGTCCGGCAGATCGCGGCCGAAGAACGTCTCGGTCTGCGGGCCGCCCGGGATGTCCACGCACTCGGTGTCGCGCGGCGGCGCGACCGTCGGCCGCAGCATCACCAGGATCATCGGCTCCATCCGCCCCTGCTTGGCCAGTTGCTGCGCCGTGCGCGGGTAGTTGAGCTTGCTGACGAGCGCCTGGGCGGTGCCCGGGTAGCCGGTGAGGATCACGGACGCGGGGAACGTACGGGTGCGGTACTGCGGCTGGAAGTACTCCGGCGGCAGGTATATGAACGCGGGCGAGGCGATGTGGGACGTACGGCCCACGATGTCGACCTTCTGTATCTGCCCCGTCAGCTGCGGCCGGGATCCGCCTGCCATCTGCACCTGCTGGGTGCCGACCACACGCAGCGGCCCGGTCGCACCGCCCGCCATATGGTCGACGACCACACCCTGGTCGGTCTCCTGGCCGAACAGGTCGGCCCAGCTGGCATAGAAGCCGAAGGCCTGGTTGGCGGCGAGGCCGACGCAGGCGAAGATCGCTGCCTGGGTGGCCGCCAGGATGCCGATCCGGCCGCTGACCGCCCGCCAGTTGCGCCGCGCCAGCCGTGGCCACAGCCACACCGTGGCGACGAACAGCAGTACGGCGAACAGCACCGCCAGTACCAGCACCTTCTTGCTCGTGAGACCCATGAGCTCTTTCCTGCCTGCATTCCATGCCCGGCCCGCCGGCGCCTCGACGGCGGCAGCGGGACCCAGGCTTTCCCTGGCCTTTGACCCGGATTCCGGGTGGGGAGTGAACCTTCCTGCCCCAGACACCGTCCTAGAGGGCGCAATGTCGCCGGATGCCCGGATCGGCACCGGATTCAAGGTCTCTCGCAGAACTATGGGATGCGATGTCTGTCAGGATAGATGGGGAAAAGCCGGGCGGGGTTCCGAGCGGATCAGGCCGGGTACGGCGCATACTGCGCGGTCCACGCCCTGAGGCGGTCCCCACGCTGATCGGCCGGGCCTGCGCGGTCGTGGGCCTGCTGGACATCGCCGCGGGCGTCTTCCCACGCTTCCGGCACAGCCGGATGCACGCCTGGGCCGAGGTGCTGCCGGGCTCGTTCGGACCGTTCGCCGCGGCGCTCTCGCTCAGCGCCGGCGTACTCCTGCTGCTGCTCGCGCACGGCCTGCGCCGGCGCAAGCGCCGTGCCTGGCGCGCCGCCGTGGCACTGCTCCCGGCGGGCGCGGCGGCCGAGTTCGTCTACCGGCACTCCGTGGTCGGCGTCGTCATCGCCCTCGCGCTGCTCACCCCGCTGGTGCTCCACCGCAAGGAGTTCTCGGCGCTGCCCGACCCGCGCAGCAGGTGGCGGGCGCTGACCAACTTCGTGCTGATGAGCGCCGGTTCGCTGGCGCTGGGCATGCTCATCGTCAGCGTCCACACGGACCGCATGCTCGGCGACCCGAGCGTCGCGGACCGGCTCACCCACGTCGTCTACGGCCTCGTCGGCTTCGAGGGCCCCGTCGACTACCAGGGCAACACCTCCTGGACCGTCGCCTTCTCCCTGGGCGCCCTCGGCTGGATCACCGCGGTCACCACGATCTACCTGGCCTTCCGCCCCGAGCACCCGGCGGCCCGGCTGACCGAGGAGGACGAGGTCCAGCTGCGCGCGCTGCTGGCCAAGCACGGCCGCCGCGACTCCCTCGGCCACTTCGCGCTCCGCCGCGACAAGGCCGTCGTGTTCTCCCCCAGCGGCAAGGCCGCGGTGACCTACCGGGTGGTCTCCGGTGTGATGCTCGCCAGCGGCGACCCCATCGGTGACGTCGAGGCCTGGCCGGGCGCCATCGAGCGCTTCATGGACGAGGCCAAGGCCCACTCCTGGACGCCCGCCGTCATGGGCTGCTCCGAGACCGGCGGCGAGGTCTGGACCCGCGAGACCGGTCTGGACGCCCTGGAACTGGGCGACGAGGCGGTGGTCGACGTCGCGGATTTCTCACTCGCCGGACGCGCGATGCGCAACGTCCGCCAAATGGTCAAGCGCATCGAACGGGCCGGCTACGAAACCCGGGTACGGCGTATCCGTGACCTCGGCGACGCCGAGCTGGAGCGCATCCGGGAGGCCGCCGAGGACTGGCGCGGCACCGACACCGAGCGCGGCTTCTCCATGGCGCTCGGCCGCATCGGCGACCCCGCCGACGGCGACTGCCTCATAGCCACCGCGCACAAGCAGGACGACGAGCCGGGCGAGTTCGGCGACCTGAAGGCGATCCTGCACTTCGTGCCGTGGGGCGAGGACGGCGTCTCCCTCGACCTGATGCGGCGCGACCGCTCCGCCGACCCCGGCATGAACGAACTGCTGATCGTCGCGGCGCTCCAGGCCGCCCCCAAGTTCGACATCAGCCGGGTCTCGCTCAACTTCGCGATGTTCCGCTCCGCCCTCGCGCGCGGCGAGAAGATCGGCGCGGGCCCGGTGCTGCGCGCCTGGCGCGGACTGCTGGTGTTCCTGTCGCGGTGGTTCCAGATCGAGTCGCTGTACAAGTTCAACGCCAAGTTCCAGCCCCGCTGGGAGCCGCGGTTCGTCGTCTACCGCTCCTCCTCCGATCTGGCCCGCATCGGCTTCGCCGCCATGCAGGCCGAGGGCTTCGTCACCCTGGCCCTGCCCGTGCCGCGCTTCCTGCGCCGCCGCAAGGCAGGACAGCGCCCGTGCGCCCACGGAGTGGCCGAACGGGACGTGCGCGCGGCCTGACCCGCGCACGCCCCGCGCCCACGCGCCCCGCACCCCGCGGCCCGAGTGACCGCCCGCCTCCCGACCGGAGGCGGCGACCGCTCGGGCCGCTCCCGTACCGGCCCCCGGCCAGCCGGGCCAACGGGATCGGCCCCGGACCCGGGGCCTACGCTGAACGTATGAGCAACCAGAGCGGGCGCGGCCGAGTGGCGGGCCTACCGGCATGGGACCGCTGCGCGGTCATGGGGGTCGTCAACGTGACACCCGACTCCTTCTCCGACGGCGGCCGCTGGTTCGACACGACGACCGCCGTCAAGCACGGCCTCGACCTGGTCGCCCAAGGGGCCGACCTGGTCGACGTCGGCGGCGAGTCGACCCGCCCCGGCGCCCCCCGCGTCGACGAGGACGAGGAACTGCGGCGCGTCCTGCCGGTCGTCCGGGGCCTCGCCGCCGAGGGCGTCGTCCTCTCCGTGGACACCATGCGGGCCCGCGTCGCCGAGCAGGCGCTCGCGGCCGGCGCCGCCCTCGTCAACGACGTCAGCGGCGGCCTCGCCGACCCCGCGATGATCCCCGCGGTCGCGGACGCGGGCGCGCCCTTCGTCGTGATGCACTGGCGCGGCTTCCTCCAGGGCGGCAACGTCCGGGGCGTCTACGCCGACGTCGTCACCGAGGTCGCCGACGAACTGCACGCGCGCGTGGAGGCCGTCCTGGAGGGCGGCATCGCCCCCGACCGCGTCGTCGTCGACCCCGGCCTCGGCTTCTCCAAGGACGCCGAGCACGACCTGATGCTCCTGGCCCGTCTCGAACGGATCCTCGGTCTCGGCCACCCCGTCCTGGTCGCCGCCTCCCGCAAGCGGTTCCTCGGCCGCGTCCTGGCCGGACCGGAGGGCGCGCCGCCGCCCGCCCGGGAGCGCGACGCGGCCACGGCCGCCGTCTCCGCGCTCGCGGCGCACGCCGGAGCGTGGGCGGTCCGCGTGCACGAGGTACGCGCCACAGCGGACGCGGTACGGGTCGCACGCGCCGTGGAACAGGCGCGCGCGACCGGCGGCACCGCCCCGGCGGACGGCCCGGCCGGCTCCCCCGAAGGAGCCCGGTGAGCGCTCCCCACACGGACGTGGAACAGGTGGAAGCGGCCAACACCGCCTTCTACGAGGCACTGGAGCAGGGCGACTTCGAGGAGCTGACCTCCCTCTGGCTCACCCCGTCCGACCTGGGCGTCGACGAGGAGTACCACGACCCGGCGGACACCGGTGTGATCTCCTGCGTGCACCCCGGCTGGCCGGTGCTCACCGGCCGCGGCGAGGTCCTGCGCAGCTATGCGCTGATCATGGCCAACACCGACTACATCCAGTTCTTCCTGACCGATGTGCATGTCTCGGTCACCGGCGACACCGCCCTGGTGACCTGCACCGAGAACATCCTCAGCGGCGGTCCGGCGCCCGCCGCCGGCGACGAGCTGGGCCCGCTGGTCGGACAGCTCGTCGTCGCCACCAACGTGTTCCGGCGCACCCCGCTCGGCTGGAAGCTCTGGTCGCACCACGCCTCCCCGGTTCTGGCCGAAAACGACGGCGACGAGGAGGAGGGCCCGCCCGCGTGAACGGGTAGGCGACGGGCACCGACGCGGAAGTGGCCGGAATCACGGGTCCGGCGGCGTGGGCGGCCACCGGCCGGTGAGCAACCGGGTTCTCCAGGGGAAACACCGGGTGAAAGCTCCCGGGCCCGGCTCGCCCCGGCGCCCCCGTGTCCCGGCGGTGTCGGCGCCCGCAGGTAGATTCGTCCGAGGCCGGTGTACCGCCCGCACGCGGTACGACCCGGCCGTCACCGACGATTGCAGGAGTGATTCGCGTGGATCGTGTCGCGCTGCGCGGCCTGAAGGCCCGCGGGCACCACGGTGTGTTCCCCAAGGAGCGCGAGGACGGCCAGACCTTCCTCGTCGACATCGTCCTGGGGGTGGACACCCGGCAGGCCGCGGCCGACGACGACCTGGCGAAGACCGTGCACTACGGCATCGTGGCCGAAGAGGTCGTGGCCGTGGTGGAGGGCGAGCCGGTGAACCTCATCGAGACCCTCGCCGAGCGCATCGCCCAGACCTGCCTGAAGCACGAAGGCGTCCTGGAGGTCGAGGTCCGCGTCCACAAGCCGGACGCCCCGATCACGGTCCCCTTCGACGACGTGACCGTCACCATCACCCGGAGCCGAGTATGACCCGACCTTTCCTCCAGGGTCACAGCGACCCGACCGTCCAGCCGGTGCCCGCCTCCGTCGTCGAGCAGGTCGACGCGGCCGACACCACGCTCAGCAACCCGAAACGCGCCGTGCTCTCCCTCGGCTCCAACCTCGGCAACCGCCTGGAGACCCTCCAGGGCGCCGTCGACGCCCTGGAGGACACCCCGGGCGTGCGCATCAAGGCCGTCTCCCCGGTCTACGAGACGGAGCCGTGGGGCGTCGAGCCCGGCACCCAGCCGTCGTACTTCAACGCGGTGGTGGTCCTGAAGACGACGCTGCCGCCGTCCTCCCTGCTGGAGCGGGCGCACGCCATCGAGGAGGCCTTCCACCGGGTCCGCGACGAGCGCTGGGGCCCGCGCACCATCGACGTCGACATCGTCTCCTACGCCGACGTCGTCTCCGACGACCCGCTCCTCACCCTCCCCCACCCCCGCGCCCACGAACGCGCGTTCGTCCTCGCGCCGTGGCACGACGTGGACCCCGACGCCCAGCTCCCCGGCCGGGGCGACGTGGCGGGCCTGCTGGGCGCCGTCACCCGCACGGGTGTCGCACCGCGCGCGGACCTGGAACTTCGACTGCCCGAGTAGTCGTTAAGGTCGAGGAAGATCCCGGCGCCCTGTCCGGGGACGGCACCGCCGCTCCCCCGGCCGGCCCGGGACGAACCGCCGACGCCCGACCGCGGTCCGGGGGAGCTGAAGGGACACCGTGAAAGAGCTGCGCATCAGGGTGCTGGCGGGCGTGTTCGTCGTCGCCGGAGTGCTGTCCTGGGCAGGCGCCCGCCTGTGGAACGCGGTGGGAAGCCTGCCCAGCGTCCCCCTGGCCGCCCCCATCGTCCTCGCCCTGATCGCCGTGGTCCTGGTGTCCACGGCCCTCTCGCTGCGCGCCCGCCTCAAGGCCCAGCGCGAGCGCCGCCCCGGCGCCAAGGGCGTCGACCCGCTGATGGCCGCCCGCGCGGTCGTCTTCGGCCAGGCCAGCGCCCTGGTCGCCGCCCTCGTCGCCGGGATGTACGGCGGCGCCGGCGTCTTCCTCCTGGAACTGCTCGACATCCCCACCCGCCGCGACCAGGCCATCTACGCCGGCGCCTCCGTCCTGGCCGGCCTCGCCGTGATAGCGGCGGCCCTCTTCCTCGAACGCGTCTGCAAACTCCCCGAGGACGACGACCAGAACCCCCAGGGCGCCGAACCGGCGGCCTGAGCCACCGGAGGCTCCGTCGCGCGCCCGTCCGGGCGCGCGGGGGGGCTCGTGGGCCCTCAGCGCGCCATGATGAGGCTCATCGCCTCGTTCCGCGTCGCCGCGTCCCGCAGCTGGCCCCGGACCGCCGAGGTGATGGTCTTCGCGCCGGGCTTGCGGATGCCCCGCATCGACATGCACATGTGCTCGCACTCCACGACGACGATGACGCCCCGCGGCTCCAGTATCTCCATCAGCGAGTCGGCGATCTGGGTGGTGAGTCGTTCCTGCACCTGCGGGCGGCGGGCGTAGACGTCCACGAGACGGGCCAGCTTGGACAGACCGGTGATCTTCCCGCTGGTGGACGGGATGTACCCGACGTGCGCGACCCCCCGGAACGGCACCAGATGATGCTCACAGGTCGAGAACACCTCGATGTCCTTGACCAGCACCATCTCGTCGTGGCCCAGGTCGAACGTCGTCGTCAGGACGTCCTCGGGCTGCTGCCACAGGCCCGCGAATATCTCCTTGTACGCCCGCGCCACCCGCCCCGGGGTGTCGCGCAGGCCCTCGCGGTCCGGGTCCTCGCCGACCGCGATGAGGAGTTCGCGTACGGCGTTCTCGGCGCGCTTCTCGTCGAACTCGCCGATGGCGCCCTCGCCGTCCAGCGTCACGGGGTCGGTCATGTGAAGCCTCGTTCCTGTCTGTCTCAGCCGCGGGCATGCGAAATGCCGCGCCCCCCAGGCTAGAACCTGGGGGGCGCGGCATACATTCCGGGGCCGGTCGGTGGGCCCGGTCAGTTGTCCGGGCGGTCCTCCGGGGCCTGCTCCGTCGCCGGGGCGGGCTCCGTGGCGGTGGACTTCACGGTGCTGATCGCCGCCGTCGCGCCGTTCGCCCCGTTGGTGAGGGCCAGCTCCTTGGGAGAGAGCACCGGCGGACGGGTGGACGGGGTGCGGCGGGAGGATCCGGTCCAGGCGGGCCGCGGGGGGCGCTTGACGATGGGGGCGAAGACCTCGGCGATCTCCTCCTTGCCCAGCGTCTCCTTCTCCAGCAGGGCCAGGACCAGGTTGTCGAGGACGTCGCGGTTCTCGACCAGGATCTCCCAGGCCTCGTTGTGCGCGTTCTCGATGAGCTGCTTGACCTCCTCGTCCACCAGCGCGGCGACCTCTTCCGAGTAGTCGCGCTGGTGAGCCATCTCACGGCCGAGGAAGGGCTCGGTGTTGTCGCCACCGAACTTGATCGCGCCGAGGCGCTCGGTCATGCCGTACTGCGTGACCATCGCGCGGGCCGTGGAGGTGGCCTTCTCGATGTCGTTGGCAGCGCCGGTGGTCGGGTCGTGGAAGACCAGTTCCTCGGCCGCGCGGCCACCGAGCATGTAGGCCAGCTGGTCCAGCATCTCGTTGCGCGTGGTGGAGTACTTGTCCTCGTCCGGGAGCACCATCGTGTAACCGAGGGCCCGGCCGCGGGACAGGATCGTGATCTTGTGGACCGGGTCGGAGTTCGGCGAGGCCGCCGCGACCAGGGCGTGTCCGCCCTCGTGGTACGCGGTGATCTTCTTCTCCTTGTCCGACATGATCCGGGTCCGCTTCTGCGGGCCCGCGACCACACGGTCGATCGCCTCGTCCAGCATCTTGTTGTCGATCAGCTTCTGGTCGCTGCGGGCCGTGAGCAGCGCGGCCTCGTTCAGGACGTTGGAGAGATCGGCACCGGTGAAGCCGGGGGTGCGGCGGGCGACCGCGGCCAGGTCGACGTCCTTCGCGACCGGCTTGCCCTTCTGGTGGACCTTGAGGATCTCCAGACGGCCCTGCATGTCCGGGCGGTCGACGGCGATCTGCCGGTCGAAGCGGCCGGGGCGCAGGAGGGCCGGGTCGAGGATGTCGGGCCGGTTGGTGGCGGCGATGAGGATCACGCCGCCCTTCACGTCGAAGCCGTCCATCTCGACGAGCAGCTGGTTCAGGGTCTGCTCGCGCTCGTCGTGACCGCCGCCGAGGCCGGCGCCGCGGTGGCGGCCGACCGCGTCGATCTCGTCGACGAAGACGATCGCCGGGGCGTTCGCCTTGGCCTGCTCAAACAGGTCACGGACCCGGGAGGCACCGACACCGACGAACATCTCGACGAAGTCGGAACCGGAGATCGAGTAGAACGGCACGCCCGCCTCGCCCGCGACGGCACGCGCGAGCAGGGTCTTGCCGGTTCCGGGCGGGCCGTAGAGCAGGACGCCCTTGGGGATCTTCGCCCCGACGGCCTGGAACTTGGCCGGCTCCTGGAGGAACTCCTTGATCTCGTGGAGCTCCTCGACGGCCTCGTCGGCGCCCGCGACGTCGGAGAACGTCGTCTTCGGGGTGTCCTTGGTGATGAGCTTGGCCTTGGACTTCCCGAAGTTCATGACCCGGGAGCCGCCGCCCTGCATCTGGTTCATCAGGAACAGGAAGACGACCACGATGAGGACGAAGGGCAGCAGGGAGAGCAGGACACCGAGGAAGGGGTTCTGCTTGGACGGCGAGACCGTGTAGCCGTCCGGGATCTGCTTGTGCTGGTACTTGTCCTGCAACGTGTTGGCGAGGGCTGCGCCCTGGTCGCCGATGTAGCTCGCCTGGATCTTGGAGCTGCCGGAGACCTTCTGGCCGTCCTTGAGCTCGACCTTGATGGTCTGCTCGTCGCCGGTGGTCAGCTTGGCCTGCTGGACCCGGTTGTCATTGATCGCTGCTACGACCTGGCCTGTGTCCACCGTCTTGTAGCCGCCGGACGAGCCGACGACCTGCATCAACACGACCACGGCAAGGACGGCCAGCACGATCCACATGACCGGCCCACGGAAGTATCGCTTCACGTCCATCCATACGGAGCGATGACGCCCCGTCCCTCCTGCCATAGTGAGTTTGATAAGACAGTTCTTCTGACGGTACCCCAGCATCGTGGCGAGAAGCCGCACGGGAGAGCTGGCGTTCCCGTCTGCATGCTCCAACGGCTCCGGGGCCGCCGGGGTTCCCGATCACCGTACGGGCTGCGCCCTTATGGGTCAGCCGCCGTAGACGTGGGGGGCGAGCGTACCGACGAACGGCAGGTTGCGGTACTTCTCGGCGTAGTCGAGGCCGTAGCCGACGACGAACTCGTTGGGGATGTCGAAGCCGACCCACTCCACGTCGATGGCGACCTTCGCGGCGTCCGGCTTGCGCAGCAGCGTGCAGACCTTGAGGGAGGCCGGCTCGCGCGAGCCCAGGTTGGACAGCAGCCACGACAGGGTCAGGCCGGAGTCGATGATGTCCTCGACGATCAGGACGTGGCGGCCCTTGATGTCGGTGTCGAGGTCCTTGAGGATCCGCACCACGCCGGAGGACTGGGTGCCCGCGCCGTAGGAGGACACGGCCATCCAGTCCATGGTGAGCGGGGTGGACAGCGCCCGTGCCAGGTCGGCCATGACCATGACCGCGCCCTTGAGGACGCCGACGATCAGCAGGTCCTTGCCCGCGTACTCCGCGTCGATCTTCGCGGCCAGCTCGGTCAGCTTGGCGTCGATCTCTTCCTTGGTGATGAGCACCTGCTGGAGGTCGGCACCCATGTCTTTCGCGTCCACCCGCATCACTTTCGGTCGGTCGTCCCGCATTGACGGCTCGCGGCTGCTGTGGGCCTCCCGGCGGGGAGACCTGCCGCCGGGAGCCTCCCCGGAGGGGAGACCGGCGCCTCCCCCGGGGGGAAGGTTTCAGCCTTGCCGAATGACCAGTCTGCCACCCTGCCGCCGGGCGACGACTTTGCCCGGGAGGTTGATGGCTCCCTGGCCCCGCCAGCCGGTGATCAGCCGGTCCACTTCCTCGATGTGGCGGGCGAACAGGGATCCGGCCGGTGCCCCGGCGTCGATGGCGGCGCGCCGCAGCACCCGGCGGCGCACGGCGGGCGGCAGGTCGTGCAGCTTGGCGCATTCCAGGCAGCCCGCTTCGTCGCGGGCGACGGCCTCGGCCTGGCCGGCCCAGGCATCGAGCGCGTCGGCGTCGTCGCGGGAGAGCTGGGCGGTGCGGGCCAGGGCCTCGACGACGCCTTTGCCGAGGGCCTTCTCCAGGGCGGGCAGTCCCTCGTGGCGCAGCCGGGAGCGGGTGTAGGCGGGGTCGGTGTTGTGCGGGTCGTCCCAGACGGGCAGCGACTGGACCAGGCAGGCCTTGCGGGCGGTCTGCCGGTCGATGTGCAGGAACGGGCGCCGGTAGCGGCCGCCGGCCCCCGAGACCGCGGCCATGCCGGACAGGGAGCGGATGCCGGAGCCGCGGGCGAGGCCGAGCAGGACCGTCTCGGCCTGGTCGTCGCGGGTGTGGCCGAGCAGGACGGCGTGGGCGCCGTGGCGGTCGGCCGCGGCGTCCAGGGCGGCGTAGCGCGCGTCGCGGGCGGCGGCCTCGGGTCCGCCGTCGCGGCCGACGCTGACGGCGACGGCGTCGACCGGGTCGAGGCCGAGTTCGCGCAGCCGCTGGGCGACCTCGGCGGCGCGCAGGTCCGAGCCGGGCTGGAGGCCGTGGTCGACGGTGACGCCGCCGGCGCGGATGCCGAGCTTGGGCGCCTCGAAGGCGAGGGCGGAGGCGAGCGCCATGGAGTCGGCGCCGCCGGAGCAGGCGACCAGCACGAGCGGCGCGGGCGTACGGGCGGCGCTCGCGCCGTGCGGGGCGCGGGGCGCGCGGGGTGTCCGGCTGGGGGTGGGCACGCCGGGCGCGGGGCGCTCGGGCAGCTGCGCGGGGCGCGGGGCGGGCGCGGTGTGCTGCGGCTGTCCGCCGTACGCCGCCTGCGCCGCGTGCGCGGTCTGGAGTTCGGGGCGGGGCGGCCCGGCGGGGGGCGGGGCCGGGGACTGCTCGTCGAGGATGTCGTTCAGGACGCGGCGGACCGCCAGGCGTATCGCCGCGACCGCAGGATGGGGACCCATGTCCGGTTCCCTTCACGGAGTTTTCGGGGGGTGAGCCCGAGCAGGTCACTCAGAGTGTGACGATGGTGACAGAAACGGGCCGTTCCCCGAGCATCGCACGCCTACCCATCGCTCACGGTCCCTCGGACGGGTGATTGGAGGGGCGTTCGCCTGCCGTCGGCCGGATCCGGTTCACCCCGTCCGCGTCCGGTTCACGACTCGGCCTTGCGGTGCACCCGCGCGACCCAGTCCGCCGGTTTGGCGATCTCCGCCTTGGTGGGCAGGGTGTTGGGCGAGGTCCAGACGCGGTTGAAGCCGTCCATGCCGACCTGGTCGACGACCGCGCGGACGAACCGCTCGCCGTCCCGGTACTGGCGCAGCTTGGCGTCCAGGCCGAGCAGCTTGCGCAGCGCCGAGTCGAGCCGGGAGGCGCCCTTGGCGCGGCGCTGCTGGAACTTCTCGCGGATCTCGGCGACGCTCGGCACGACCTCGGGGCCCACCCCGTCCATCACGTAGTCGGCGTGGCCCTCCAGGAGGGACATCACGGCGGTGAGCCGGGCGAGGATCTCGCGCTGCGAGGGGGTCTGGACCAGTTCGACCAGGGAGCGCCCGCCGTCGTCCTCCTCGCCCTCGGGGCGGCCGCCGACGAGCGACTGCGCGGCGTCCCGGATCCGTTCGAGGAACGCGGTGGGGTCGACGTCCGTCTCGGACAGGAACGACTGGATTTCACCCTCCAGGTGGTCGCGCAGCCAGGGCACCGCGGTGAACTGCGTGCGGTGCGTCTCCTCGTGCAGGCAGACCCAGAGGCGGAAGTCGTGCGGTTCCACGTCGAGTTCGCGTTCGACGTGGACGATGTTCGGGGCGACCAGGAGGAGCCGGCCGCCGCCGTCGGCGCCCCCCGGCAGGTCGCGGACGGCCGGGGCGAAGGTCTCGTACTGGCCGAGCACCCGGGAGGCGAGGAACGACAGCAGCATGCCCAGTTCGACACCGGTGACCTTGCCGCCGACGGCGCCGAGGACGGCGGTGCCGGGGTTGCTGCCGCGCCGTTCCTGCATCTTGTCCAGCAGCGGCCTGAGCAGTTCGCGGAAACCGGCGACGTTGGCCCGGATCCAGCCGGGGCGGTCGACGACCAGGACCGGGGTGTCGTGGGTCTCCTCGGTGCCCAGCCGGGTGAAGGCCCGCACGTGCTCCTCGGAGACCTTGGCGTGCCGGCGCAGCTCCGCGACGATCGCGCGGGCGTCGTCGCGGCTCACCTCGGGGCCCGGCCGGACCAGCCTGGTCGCGGTCGCCACCGCGAGATTCCAGTCGACCATCCCGGGACTTGCGGCACCACCGATGCTCGTCATGTGTCAACGGTACGTGAGCGCCGCCACTCGGGGCAGGGCGGCGGACGGCACCGGGCGCCGGGGCGCGGCCCCGGGCCACCGCCTCCGGGGTCCGCCCGAGGGGCGGCCCGGGGATCGGCCCGGGGATCGGCCCGGATCCGTGCGGGCCCCGGCGGGCGTCCCGGACGGCGGGGCTCAGCCGCAGCCGCAGCGGGCCATCGGCCACCGTGTTGCCGCGGCACGGTCCAGGGCCGGCCGAGCGGGCGCTGCTCGGGAGGCAGAGCGAGGGACGCCTCCGGTGCAGGAGCGCGGCCCCGGGCGCCGCGTCCAGGGGCCGTCCGGGGGGCCGCGCGGGCCCCGGCGGGTGTCCCGGACGGCGTGCCGGGCGTACGGGGTTCAGCCGCAGCCGCAGGCCGCCAGGGTCGTCGCGACATGGTCCAGGGCCGCCTGGGCGGCCTGCGGGTCGGTGGTGCCCTCGGCGAGGAAGGCGAAGGCCAGCAGCCGGCCGTCGCGGTCGACGGCCGTGCCCGCCAGCGTGTTCACACCGGTCAGGGTGCCGGTCTTGGCCCGGACGATCCCGGCGGCGCCGTCGCCGGTGTAGCGGTCGGCGAGGGTGCCCGTGAACCCGGCGACCGGCAGCCCGGTGAGGACCGGCCGCAGCCCGGGGCGGGCCGGGTCGGCGGCGGTGCGCAGCAGGGCGGTGAGCAGGTTCGCGGTGAGCCGGTCGGCGCGGTCCAGGCCGCTGCCGTCGTGGAAGGCGGTGCCGGCCAGGGGCAGGCCGAGCGCCTTCAGCCGGGCGGCGACGGCGCGGGCGCCGCCCGCGAAGTCGGCCCGCTGGCCGGAGGCCCTGGCCGTCTGCCGGGCGAGCGCCTCGGCGATGTCGTTGTCGCTGTTGGTGAGCATGCGTTCGACCACGTCGGACAGCGGGGGCGAGGACACGGTCGCGAGGGTCTGTGCGCGGCCGGTCGCCCTGGAGGGGCCGGGGGCGGTGGTCCGGACGCCGTGTTCGCCCAGGAAGCGGCCGAAGGCGCGGGCTGCCTCGGCGGCCGGGTCGGCGACACGGTCGGCGGGGCCGCTGGCGGAGTCGTCGGTACGGCCCTCGTCGGCCATGAGCGCGCTGACCCGGGCCAGGTTCTCGTTCACGCCGATGGAGTGCAGATCGGCACCGGCGTACAGGGTGGTGTCGTACGACAGGGTGACCTGGTGCACCCCGCGTCCGGCCAGGGCTTTGGCCGTGGCGTCGGCGAGGGCGCGCAGGCTGGCGGCGCCCCTGGCGTCCTTGCGGGCGGTGAGGGTCGGGTCGCCGCCGCCGACGAGGACGAGTTCCCCGGTGTCGGGCTCCAGGGCGGCGCGGGTGGTGAGGCGGTGGTCGGGGCCGAGGGCGGACAGCGCGGCGACGGCGGTGGCGATCTTGGTGGTGGAGGCGGGGGTGAGGCCGTTCCCGGCGCCCTGCCCGTAGAGCTGCCGTCCGGTGGTGATGTCGACGACGGCGGCGGAGCGGCCGGTGCCGAGCGCCGGGTTCTCCAGGAGCGGGTCGAGGACGGGGGCGAGGGCCGGTCCCTCGGCCGCCGGCCGGACGGCGCCGCCGGTGCCGCCGAGGCCCGCCAGGACGGCGGCGGCGCTGGGCGCGGCCTGCGGGGAGTCCGCCGCCGCGCCGCCGGGCCGCACACCCCGGGACATATCGGAACCGCGGCCGTGATCTGCGCCACCCGCGCGCTCCAGGGCCGCGGCCCGATCCCGCTCGGCCGTACGCTGACCGGTGGAGTCCCAGGGACCGGCGGCAGTCACCACACCCGCGGCCAGCGCCAGCCCGGCGGTGGTCGCACCGGCGGTGTACCGCCACGTCCTGGGCCGCCCCTGCCGTGGCCCGGTGGCCTGCGCGAACCGTGCGATCCACGGCCGCGCGGTCCGCGCGGCCCCGGCCAGGACCGGCCCCGTGGACCGTGCGACCCGCGCGAGGCGCGGCCGCAGGGACCGCGTCAGGCGTGCCAGCCGCTCTTCCGCGGCCCGCCAGCCCCTCAGCTCCGGCACGACCACCAGCCCCTTTCGCGATCACACACCTGCGTGAGGGACACTTAATCACCAGAACTATGTGCTGATCATGGAGGAGCCACCGGTGGAGTTCGACGTCACGATCGAGATTCCGAAGGGTTCGCGGAACAAGTACGAGGTGGACCACGAGACCGGTCGTATCCGCCTGGACCGTCGACTCTTCACTTCGACCAGCTACCCGGCGGACTACGGCTTCGTCGAGGACACCCTCGGCGAGGACGGCGACCCGCTGGACGCGCTGGTCATCCTGGACGAGCCGACCTTCCCCGGCTGTCTGATCAAGTGCCGCGCGATCGGCATGTTCCGGATGACGGACGAGGCCGGCGGCGACGACAAGCTGCTGTGCGTGCCGGCGTCCGACCCGCGCGTGGAGCACCTGCGGGACATCCACCACGTGTCGGAGTTCGACCGCCTGGAGATCCAGCACTTCTTCGAGGTCTACAAGGACCTGGAGCCGGGCAAGTCGGTCGAGGGCGCCAACTGGGTGGGCCGCGCCGACGCCGAGGCGGAGATCGAGCGCTCCCGCAAGCGTTTCGAGGAGCACGGCGGTCACTGACCGCACCGCGCCCAGGGGCCGCGTCCACCTCGCGAGAGGTGACGCGGCCTTCGGCATACGTGCGCGGGTACCCGCGCATACTGAGGCTTACGGAAGGTGTCGTTCAGGGAGCGTTGCCCAGTGACGGACGCGGAGGACCGCAAACCGCAGTCGGACGAGGCGAGGAGTGACTTCGTGTCCTCCGCCGCGCGTCCCGCGCAGGCGTCGGTGACGCAGACGACGCAGCTGATCCCGGTGGTCCGGGCGGCCCCGGTGACCGCCGTGACACCGGTCGACAACGAGTCGTCGACGACGTCCGAGTTCGCGCTCCCGCAGGGTCTGGCCGCGCCCCGGCCCGCAGGCGAGTCCGAGACGACCTCGGAGTTCGCCCTGCCGGACGGCCTGGCGGTGCCCGAGGCACCGGCCGCCGAGCCCGAGGGCTCCGCGTTCAGCACCCCGCACACCTACACCGCGCGCGAGGCGCCGTACGCCTTCACGCCGCCCCGGGGCACCCCGGCGGTCAGTCTGACCAAGGACGCCCCCTGGCAGGACCGGATGCGCACGATGCTGCGCATGTCGGTGACCGAGCGGCCCGCGCTGGAGCAGGTGCACAAGGCGGAGGAGGGCGGCCCGGCCGTCCCGCGCGTCCTCGACCTGTCGCTGCGTATCGGCGAACTGCTGCTCGCGGGCGGTGAGGGCGCCGAGGACGTGGAGACGGCGATGTTCGCGGTCTGCCGCTCCTACGGCCTGGACCGCTGCGAGCCGAACGTCACCTTCACCCTGTTGTCCATCTCCTACCAGCCGTCCCTGGTGGACGACCCGGTGTCGGCCTCCCGCGTGGTGCGCCGCCGCGGCACGGACTACACCCGGCTCGCGGCCGTCTTCCAGCTCGTCGACGACCTCAGCGACCCCGAGACCCATGTCTCCCTGGAGGAGGCCTACCGGCGCCTCGCGGAGATCCGCCGCAACCGGCACCCCTACCCCGGCTGGGCGCTGACCGGCGCCGCCGGGCTGCTGGCGGGCGCGGCCTCCGTGCTCGTCGGCGGTGGTCCGCTGGTCTTCGTGGCGGCCGCGCTCGGCGCGATGCTCGGCGACCGGCTGGCCTGGCTGTGCGCCGGGCGCGGGCTGCCGGAGTTCTACCAGTTCACGGTCGCCGCGATGCCGCCGGCCGCGATCGGCGTCGCGCTCACGGTGGCGGACGTCGACGTGAAGGCGTCCGCGGTCATCACCGGTGGCCTGTTCGCGCTGCTGCCGGGGCGGGCGCTGGTGGCGGGCGTGCAGGACGGGCTGACCGGCTTCTACATCACCGCCTCGGCCCGGCTGCTGGAGGTCATGTACTTCTTCGTCGGCATCGTCACCGGTGTGCTGCTGGTCCTGTACTTCGGGGTGAAGCTGGGCGCCCAGCTCAACCCGGACGCGGCGCTGGTGGGCAGCCAGCGGCCGGTGCTCCAGATCGTCGCGTCGATGCTGCTGTCGCTCACCTTCGCCGTGCTGCTCCAGCAGGAACGGTCCACCGTCCTGTGGGTGACGCTCAACGGCGGGGTGGCCTGGGTGGTGTACGGCGCGATGCACAACGTGGGCGGTATCTCGCCGGTCGCCTCCACGGCGGCGGCCGCGGGCCTGGTGGGACTGTTCGGGCAGCTGCTGTCCCGCTACCGCTTCGCCTCCGCGCTGCCGTACACCACGGCCGCGATCGGGCCGCTGCTGCCCGGTTCCGCCACGTACTTCGGGCTGCTGTCGATCGCGCAGAGCCATATCGACAAGGGGCTCGTCTCCCTGGCCAAGGCGGTCTCGCTCGCCATGGCCATCGCCATCGGGGTGAACCTCGGCTCCGAGATCTCCCGGCTCTTCCTGCGGCTGCCGGGGGCGGGCAGCGCCGCGGGCCGCCGGGCGGCCAAGCGGACCAGGGGCTTCTGAGCCCGGCCGGGCCGCGCGGCGGCTCAGGGGGCGCGGTAGTACCCCTGGTCCTGGTCGTACGGATACTGCCGCTGGTCGTACTGCGGGTCGTACTGCTGCTGCTCCTGCTGGTCGCCGTAGGGCTGCGGCTGCTGCGGCTGCTGGGGGTGGCCGTAGGGCTGCTGGGGCTGCTGCTGGTTCTGGTGCTGCTGCGGGTACGCGCCGCCGGGGTGCTGCTGCCCCTGGTCGTAGCCGTACGGCTGCTGGGGCTGCTGCGGCTGGGGCTGGTGCTGCTGCGCGTGCTGCTGCTGGGGGCGCTGCTGCTCGTACGGCGGTTCGATGCGGCGGAGCTGGGTGGTCGCGTCGTCCAGGACCGGCGGCTGGAACTGCTGCCCGTACGGCTGGGGCTGCTGGGGCTGCCGCGCGTACTGCTGCTGGTGGGCGGCGACGGGCTCGGGGGCCGCGGCGGCGGGCTGCGGCTCGTTCTTCGCCTTGGCACGGGCGCGCAGGAACTCGATGGCGATCGGGACGACCGAGACGAGGACGATCAGGATGAGGATCGCCTCGATGTTCTCCTTCACGAAGTCGATCTTGCCGAGCCAGGAGCCGAGCAGGGTGACGCCCGCGCCCCACAGCACGCCGCCGATGACGTTGAAGGTGACGAACGAGCGGTACCGCATGCCGCTGACGCCCGCGATGATCGGCGTGAACGTCCGCACGATGGGCACGAAGCGGGCCAGGACCAGGGACTTCGGGCCGTACTTCTCGAAGAACTCGTGCGCCTTGACGACGTTCTCCTGTTTGAACAGGCGGGAGTCGGGGCGGTTGAACAGGGACGGGCCGACCTTCTTGCCGAACATGTAGCCCGCCTGGTCGCCGAGGACGGCCGCGAGGCAGATCAGCGCGACGGCCGCCCACAGCGGGAAGTCCAGCTGGTGCGAGGTGATCAGCAGACCGCAGGTGAACAGCAGCGAGTCACCCGGCAGGAAGAAGCCGATGAGCAGGCCCGACTCGGCGAAGACGACCAGCAGCAGCCCCCAGATGCCGTAGGTGTCCAGCAGGTAGTTCGGATCCAGCCAGCTCGGGCCGAGGGCAAGCGTCGTCACGGTTCCGGGCTCCTGAGGGGGTGAGGACGGTCGGTGGCGGGTCGGCCTCCGGGTACTGCCGCACAAAGTATCAACGGATGGTGTACGCCCCGGGTTCCGCCGGATCCCGCGCGCAGCCCCCCGGCGGAACCGGACAGCCGCCCCGGGACACGGGCGTAAGGGGCAACCGCCATGGGCGGACGCCCCTTACCGTCGTCCCTCGTCCGGCCCTTCGCCCGGCCCTCGGGCCACCGCCCTCGTGACCGTCAGCCCTCGTGACGGGCCGCGTTCGCGAGGATCGCCTCCTTGAGGTGCTCGGCGAGCCCCGGCCGCATCGCGTCGTAGTACGCCGTGAAGCGCTCGTCGGCGACGTACATCTCCGCCAGGCAGCGGTGCATCTCGTACGGGCAGGTGAAGAACCACGTGCCGATGTGCCGCCGGTGCTCCTCCGCCAGATCCATGGCCGCCGGACCGGCCGGCGGCTCCCCGGCGGCCGCCAGCGCGGTGTACCGCTCCTCCCAGGCGTCCGCCTCGGCCTTGATCCGCTTCCAGTCCTCCTTGGTGTAGCGGGCAGCGCGGCGCTGCGACTCGGCGTACGCCTCGGTGCCGCCCCAGCGCTGCTCGGTCTCCTCCGCGTACTGCTCGGGGTCCTTGTCCCCGAACACCTCGAAGCGCTCCTCGGGTGTGAGGTCGATTCCCATCCTGCGTGCCTCCATGGCCTGCTCCACGGCCGCGGCCATCCGCTGTAGCTTGTCGATCCGGGCGGTCAGCAGCTCGTACTGGCGGCGCAGGTGCGCGCGCGGGTCCGCGTCCGGGTCGTCGAGCAGTGCCGCGACCTCGTCGAGCGGGAAGCCGAGCTCCCGGTAGAACAGGATCCGCTGCAACCGGTCGAGGTCGGCGTCGTCGTAGCGCCGGTGCCCCGCGTGGCTGCGCCCGCCCGGGACGAGCAGGCCGATGTCGTCGTAGTGGTGCAGGGTGCGCACCGTCACTCCGGCGAAACCGGCGACCTGGCCCACGGTGTAGCCCACTTCCGCTCCCTTCTCGGTACGCGCTCCACGGTGCGTCCTCACGCCGCGTGAGGTGCAAGCCCGTGACGGCCGCCGGACGCTGTGCGCGCGTTCCTCCGGTTTCCTCCGGATACGCCCGCTTATCGTGTGCCCGTGGTCCAGGACACCGAGCGGCAGCCGGCCGCCGCACCGGCCGTACCGTCGGCACCGGCCCGCGCGCTGCTGCCCCTGATCCTGCCCGCCCTCGTCGCCGGGATCGGGTGCAGTCTGCTCTTCCTGCTGGTGAGCGGGGTGGCGGAGCGGTTGCAGGGCGCCCTGTGGGAGGAGCTGCCGGACGCGCTCGGCATCGGCCGGTACTCGGCGGTGTGGATGCTGGTCGTGCTCACCGCGACCGGCGTCCTGGTCGGACTGGTGGTGTGGAAGGTGCCGGGGCACGCGGGCCCCGACCCGGCCACGCTGGGCCTGTCGGCCGCCCCGGTGGCGCCGGGCGTGCTGCCGGGCCTGCTGCTGGCGACGATGCTGATGCTGGCCGGCGGGCCGAGCCTCGGCCCGGAGAACCCGATCATCGCGGCCAACGTGGCGCTGGTCTACTGGCTGGGCCGCAGGCTGCTGCCCCGGCTGCCGCGGGCGCTGTGGCCCGCGCTGGCCGAGGCGGCGACCATCGGCGCGCTGTTCGGGACCGCGGTGGCCGCCGCGCTGGTCATCTCCGAGGCCCTGGCCGGGCGCACGATGCGCGGGGCGCTGTGGGACAACCTGTTCGCGCCGCTGGCCGCGGGCGCCGCCGGTGCCATGACCACGACGCTGGTCGCCCACCCCACCTTCGACCTCGGGCTGCCGCCGCTCGGCCGCCCGCACGCGGGCCAGGTGCTCGCCGCGCTCGTGATCTCCTCGGCAGCGGCCCTGCTCGGCCTCGCGGCCGTGTACGCCTTCCCGTACGTCCACCGGGTCTTCGCCCGGCTCGGGCACCCGATGATCGCCCTGCCGGTCGGCGGGCTGGTCCTGGGGCTGCTGGGCGTGCTGGGCGGCCCTCTGACGCTGTTCAAGGGACTCTCGGAGGTCGCGGAGCTGGCCCGCGCCCCCGAGGAGTGGACGGCGGGGCAGTTCGCGACGATGGCCGTGGTGAAGCTGGCGGCGCTGCTCGTCGCCGCGTCCTGCGGCTTCCGCGGCGGCCGGATCTTCCCGTCCGTCTTCATCGGCGCCGCGCTCGGGCTCACCGCGCACGCCCTGGTGCCCTCGGTGCCACCCGCGCTCGGTGTCGCGGCGGGCGTGCTCGGCATGCTGCTGGCGGTGACCCGGCAGGGCTGGGTGAGCCTGTTCACGGCGGCCGTCCTCGTCTCCTCGCCGACCCTGCTGTCCCTGCTCTGCCTCGCCTCGCTGCCCGCCTGGCTGCTGGTGACCGGCCGCCCGCAGATGCAGCTGCGCGCGGACGGGACGGCGGCCCGCTGACCGCCGTCCCGCACCGTCCCCGCGGCCGCCCGGCGGCTCAGCGGCTCAGGCCCCGGAAGCGGCGCAGCGCCAGCGGGAGGAACACCGCGAGCAGCCCGAGCGGCCACAGGACGGCCGGGAGCACGTGCCCGGACTCGCCGCCCGGTCCGCCGACGAGGTCCCGTACCGCCGTCGCCGTGTGGGACATCGGGTTCCACCGCACGAGCGTGCCCAGCCAGCCGGGCATGGAGTCCGGGGCGGCGAACGCGTTGGACAGGAAGCCCACCGGCCACACCAGGATCTGCACCGCCTGGACCAGTTCGGGCCGCCCCGCCAGCAGCGCCAGGTGGATGCCCGCCCACAGCATGGCGAAGCGGAACAGCAGCAGGAGCCCCAGGGCGCCCAGCAGGCCGCCGGGTCCGCCGTGCGCCCGCCAGCCGAGCGCGCGCCCGACGCCCACGAGGACGGCCAGGACCAGCGCCGACTGGAGCATGTCGGCGGCCGAACGCCCCACCAGCACCGCGCCGTCGGCCATCGGCATCGCGCGGAACCGGTCGATGACCCCCTTGTTCAGGTCCTGGGTGACGGCGAGCATCGTGCCTTCCAGGCCGAAGGCCATGGTCAGGGCGAGCATGCCGGGAACCAGGTAGTCGACGTAGTCGCCGCGCACGTCCCGGCCGCCGCCGACCAGGTAGCCGAACATCAGCAGCAGCATCACGGGGAAGACCAGGGCGACGGCCACCTGGACGGGCCGCCGCGCCCAGCGGGCCAGTTCGCGCCGGGTCATCGTCCAGGAGTCGGACAGCGCGTGGGCACCCGGGCGGACGCCTGTGCTCATGCCTGTGCTCGGGACCGTGCTCACGCGGGCTCCTCCACTCGGTGGTCCCCTCCGGTGAGGTGCAGGAACACCTCGTCCAGCGTCGGGCGGCGCAGGGCCACGTCCTCCGCCTCCGCACCGGCCTCCTCAAGGGTCCGTACGACAGCGGACAGCGCGGCCATGCGGTCGGTGACCGGGGCGCTGAGCAGCCGCCGGTCGGGGTCGGCGGACACACCCGTCAGCGGCAGCAGGGCGGCGACGTCCGCCAGCCGGCCCGCGTCGCGCAGCACCACGTCGACGCGGTCGCCGCCCGCGAGCGCCTTCAGCTCGCCTGCGGTGCCGTCGGCGATCACCCGGCCCGCGTCGACGACCGAGATCCGGTCGGCGAGCTGATCGGCCTCCTCCAGGTACTGGGTGGTCAGCAGGACGGTCGTACCGCCGCCGACCAGGGAGCGGACCGCCGCCCACACCTCGGCGCGGCCCCGCGGGTCCAGGCCGGTGGTCGGCTCGTCCAGGAAGAGCACCTCGGGCTCGGTGATCAGGGAGGCCGCCAGGTCGAGGCGGCGCCGCATGCCGCCGCTGTAGGTGCTCACCGGCCTGCGTCCGATGCCGGTCAGGCCGAAGCGCTCCAGGAGTTCACCGGCACGCGCGCGTGCCCCGCGGGCGCCCAGGTGGTGCAGGCGCCCGAACAGCTCCAGGTTCTCCCGGCCGCCCAGCTCCTCGTCGAGCGCCGTGTGCTGGCCGAGCAGCCCGATGCGCAGACGTACGGCGTAGGCGTCGGCCACCACGTCGTGCCCGGCCACCGTGATCCGGCCCGCGTCGGGCCGCAGCAGCGTGGACAGGATCCGGACCAGGGTGGTCTTGCCCGCGCCGTTCGGACCGAGCACCCCGTGGACGGTGCCCCGGTCCACCCGCAGACGGAGCCCGTCCAGCGCGTACGCCCCTCCTCTGCCGCCGTATTTCTTGCGTACCCCTTCGACGGTGATCGCCGCCTCGGCCATCGGCCGCTCCCCTCGCTAGCCAAATTTGACTACTGGTACCTGCCGGAGGAAGGTAGCGCCGCCGAGGCGGTTGGTCAAACTTGATTAGTGGGTCTCTCGGTCCGGTGCACCGCCGGCCTCTCCCGGCCGTCCGGTCCCGAAGGGGTTCTCCTGGCCGTCCGCCAGGATGCCGCGGAACGGCTCGCCCTCCCCCGCGAAGGTGTACGCCCCGCCGCGCACGCGCTCGATGAGGCCGCGCGTCCACTCGGCGCCCGAGTCGGCGGAGTGCACCCAGAAGTTCATGATCTCGCCGATGTGCCCGAGCTGCCCCGGGCCTTCCTCGGGGGTGTAGTACTCGGTGACCGACCTGCGCCACTCCTCGATGCTGCGCACCCGCTTCTCCAGCAGGCCGAGGACCTCCGCGCGCCCCAGGTCGACCATGAAGCCGAGCGCGGCGGTGAGCACGTCGGGGCGCTGGTCGTAGGCGGTGAGGTATTCGCGCAGCAGCGTGAGGTACTCCTCGGTGCCCAGCTCCGTGATCTCGTACTCGACGCGCGGCGGGCCGCCCGCCGTGGACGGCGCGATCTCGTGCGCGAGCAGCAGCCCCTGCTTCGCCATCTGCTTCAGGGCGTGATAGATCGAGCCCGGCTTGGCGTTGGACCACTCATGGGCGCCCCAGTACTCCAGGTCGTTGCGCACCTGGTAGCCGTGGGCCCGCCCGTGCTGGCGGACGGCGCCCAGCACCAGGAGACGGATCGCTGACATGCGGTCCAGGTTATGGCCGCCGCCCGGCCCGCCCGCGCGAGGGCCGGGCGGACGGACGGCGGGCGGTGGGGCGAGGGCAGGACAGCGGTGGGACGGACGGCGGGCGGGAAGGACGGCGGGTGGAGCGGGCCGGTCCCGTCAGGCCGAGCAGCCGACCGGTCGGGCGTCAGGCCGGTCAGAACGGGAAGCCGCTGCGGCCGTGCTGGACCGAGATCCACTTCACCGTGGTGAAGGCGTCCACGGTCGTCTCGCCGTTGAGGCGGCCGATGCCGGAGTGCTTCTCGCCGCCGAAGGGAACCAGCGGCTCATCGTGGACGGTGCCGTCGTTCACATGGAACATGCCGGTGTCGATCCGCTTGGCGAAGGCCACCCCGCGCTCGATGTCCGCCGTGTGCACGGCGCCGCTGAGGCCGTACGGGGTGTCGTTGACGATCCGGACCGCCTCCTCCTCGCCGTCGAAGGGGATGAGGAAGGCGACCGGGCCGAAGACCTCCTGCTGGAGCAGCGCGGAGTCGGCGGGCACCCCGGTCAGCACGGACGGGGCGACCAGGTTGTCCCGGGTGGTGCCGTGCACCAGCGCCGTCGCGCCCTCGGCGATGGCCTGCTCCACGGTGCCGGACACCGCGTTCGCCTGCGCCGAGTTGATCACCGGGCCGATGACCGTCCCCGGGTCGCGCGGGTCGCCGACCTTCAGCGACTTCACCTTGGCGACGAACTTCCCGGTGAACTCCTCGGCGACCGAACGGTCCACGAGGACCCGGTTCGCCGCCATGCAGACCTGGCCCTGGTGGACGTAGCGGCTGAAGACGGCCGCGTCGACCGCGTAGTCGAGGTCGGCGTCGTCCAGGACCACGATCGCGCTGTTGCCGCCCAGTTCGAGGACGGAGCGCTTGAAGTTCGCGGCGCACACGGTGGCCACGTGCCGGCCGACCTTGTCGGAGCCGGTGAAGGAGATCACCTTCGGGACCGGGTGCTCGATGAACGCGTCACCGATCTCGGCGATGTCCGTGACGACGACGTTGAGCAGACCGCCGGGCAGACCCGCGTCCTCGAAGATCTTCGCGACCAGGGTGCCACCGGCGACGGGCGTGTTCTGGTGCGGCTTGAGCACCACGGCGTTGCCGAGCGCGAGCGCCGGGGCGACCGACTTGACCGACAGCAGGAACGGGAAGTTGAAGGGGCTGATGACGCCGACGACACCGACCGGGACGCGGTAGACGCGGTTCTCCTTGCCGTCGGACGGCGACGGCAGGATCTTCCCCTCGGGGGCCAGCGCCAGATGGACCGACTCGCGCAGGAACTCCTTGACGAGGTGCAGCTCGAAGGCGGCCTTGAGGTGCGTACCGCCCAGCTCGGCGATGATCACCTCGGTGATCTCCTGCTCGCGCTCCTCGACCAGGCGCAGCGCCTTCTCGAAGACCAGCCGGCGCGCGTAGGGGTTGGTCGCGGCCCACTGCTTCTGGGCGCGGGCCGCCGCGCGGTAGGCCGCGTCGACCTCGTCGACGGTGGCTATCGTGATCGAGGCCAGCTTCTCGTCGTCGTACGGATTGAAGTCGATGATGTCCCAGGAGCCACTGCCCTGGCGCCACTCGCCGTCGATGTACTGCCGTGCCAGGTCGGTGAAGTAGGACGACATGTGACCCCTCGTATCCCAGGCGCTCGCTGTCTGATCGAACGTCATCGTACGCGCGGGCGGGGCTAGTTGGGGACGAACCGGGACGGCTCAGGAGAGCTGGAGCAGCCCCCGCAGCACATCGCGGCTCTCGTCCGGGCCGGGGCTGTCGTGCTGGAGCTCCTTGAGCGCCCGCTCGTACTGGGCGACGTCCTCGCGCTTGTCCAGGTAGAGGGCGCTGGTGAGCTGCTCCAGATAGACGACATCCGACAGATCGGACTCGGGGAAGCTGAGGATGGTGAAGGCACCGGACTCACCGGCGTGCCCGCCGAAGCTGAACGGCATGACCTGGAGCCGTACGTTGGGCCGCTCGGAGAACTCGATCAGGTGCTGCAACTGGCCGCGCATGACCGCTCGGTCGCCGTAGGGGCGGCGCAGGGCGGCCTCGTCCAGGACGATGTGCAGCTCCGGCGCGTTCTCGGAGACGAGGTACTTCTGCCGTTCCAGGCGCAGCGCGACCCGGCGCTCCACGTCCGCCTCGCTCGCGCCCTGCATCCCGCGCCGGACCACCGCGCGGGCGTACGCCTCGGTCTGGAGCAGGCCGTGCACGAACTGCACCTCGTAGACGCGGATGAGCGACGCCGCGCCCTCCAGGCCCACATAGGTGGGGAACCAGTTGGGCAGGACGTCGGAGTAACTGTGCCACCAGCCCGCGACGTTGGCCTCTTTGGCGAGCGAGAGGAGCGAGGTGCGCTCGGCGCCGTCCGTGATGCCGTACAGCGTCAGCAGGTCTTCGACGTCACGGGTCTTGAAGCTCACCCGGCCCAGCTCCATCCGGCTGATCTTCGACTCCGAGGCGCGGATCGAGTAGCCCGCCGCCTCCCGCGTGATCCCCCGTGCCTCCCGCAGCCGCCTGAGTTGCGAGCCGAGCAGCATGCGCCGCACCACCGATCCGGGCTCTCCCGCGCTCACGTTCGCCAGCCTCCCCAACCGTCTTCAAGAGCCGCAGTCTGCCACTAAAACACTTCGAGCAGTACTCGCATGATTACGGAAACGGAAAGAGATCGCAGAAAGCGCACAGCGAGAGGCGAGAAGAAGGCAACCGCCGGTCGAGAAGATGGCGGAAAAAATGGCTAGCAAGCGGTACGGGAGGGTTCAATTCGGTCACGTGCACGTGCATCTGCCCTTGCATCTGCTGTACGCATCCGAAACCATGGTCTCGCGCCACCGCTGCATCGCAATGACCAATGCATCGCAACGATCGCGATTTCCCGGGAGTGCCTCGCATGGGGACGAATGGATCGACCATGCTCCAGCCGTTACGGCAGGGCCTTCCGCCACTGGACCCCTCCGCCGTGTGCGATGCCGCCTCCTGCGCTCTGCCCGCCCGCTTCGAAGCCGTGCGCGAGGCGCGGCGGTTCACCCGCGCCACTCTCGACGGATGGGACCTGGGCGAGCGTTTCGACGATGTCTGCCTGGTCGTCTCCGAACTGGTCACCAACGCCCTGCGGCACGCGCTGCCGGACGCGCCGGGACCGCGCGCGTGCGACCACGGCCCGTCGGTGCGGCTGCATCTGATGCACTGGACCGAACGGCTGGTGTGCGCCGTGCGCGACCCGAGCCGGGAGAGCCCGGTGGCCCGCGAGAGCGACGACTTCTCCGCCGAGTCGGGCCGGGGGCTGTTCCTCGTCGACTCCTTCAGCGACGGCTGGGGCTGGCATCCGCTGGCCGGCACGCTGGGCGGCAAGGTCGTCTGGGCGCTGTTCCGGCTGGGGCCCGTCGCACCGGTTGCACCGGTCCTGCCGATCGCGCCCGCCGCAACGGCCGCACCGGCCGTCCCCCTGATCTGAGGAACCGGCCGCGGCGTCGTGCGACGCCGCGGTTCTACGCGCGTCACGGGGTACGTTTCCCCG
Source organism: Streptomyces sp. PsTaAH-124 (assembly GCF_000373685.1). Lineage (NCBI taxonomy): Bacteria > Bacillati > Actinomycetota > Actinomycetes > Kitasatosporales > Streptomycetaceae > Streptomyces > Streptomyces sp. PsTaAH-124. The sequence goes on from NZ_KB892180.1 coordinate 80,737, forward strand.
CGCGTCACGGGATACGTGGCGACCGGTCCGCCCTCCCGGGTCCGCGCCCCCGCGGTGCGGCGAGCCCCTGCCCTGTGCTGTGGCGATTCGTTTCGTCAGCCGACGATCAGATGGTCGAACTCGCCGTCCTTGATGCCCAGCAGCATGGCCTCTATCTCCGCGCGCGTGTAGACGAGCGCGGGACCGTCGGGGAAGCGGGAGTTCCGCACCGCCACGTCCCCGCCCGGCAGCCGCGCGAACTCCACGCACGAGCCCTGTGAGTTGCTGTGCCGGCTCTTCTGCCAGGCCACCCCTCGCAGCCGTTCGGCCGCCATGCCGTTGTACACGTCGCACTCCCCGTACACGCCCTCGACGTCGTGGTTCACAGGTCGCTCCCCGGTGGTGCACTGGCTGGTATGGCCATTGATGCATCGGTCAACTGATCCGGATCATAACCTTGTTCATGTGCAGGTGCATGAGCAGATGCACGTGCACGCGGAGTGGTGCGGCCGTTACAGCTTTGACGAGCGCTTTACCGAAGCTGATGCAGCGTTTGCCCCCGGACGGACCGGGCATGCGCGTCCCGTGCCCTGTCCGTCCGCCGGGCGCGCCCGTACTGCGCGCCCGTACTGACACGTGCACTCCAGGAAAGACGCACGGGAGGCCCGCGGTGTTCCGCCTCCGCGAGGGGGTTGCGTGAACGTGACCCGATAGCCTGCCGGTGGTGCACCGGCAGGCTGCCGGACGACCGCTGCCAGGTTGGGGGAGCTCGGTGAACAGGACGGTCAAGGCGGGCGAGGCGGTCGAGGCGGCCAGGACTGACACGGCGGCCACGGCGGCCACGGCGGCCACGGCGGCGAACAGGACGGCCGTGGTGGTGCGAACGGCCGTGGCGGTGCGGGTCGGTGCCGTCGCACTGTTGGGCGCGTTCGTGCTGGGGGCTTGCAGCAGCGGGGGCGGGGGTGAGGGTGGAGACTCGGGTGCCGGGGGTGCCAAGGCGGATGTCTCCGCTGGCGCCACGCCGTCGGCCACGGGCGGCCGGAGTACGGGCGGCGGAGGTACGGGCGGCGGGGGCGCGGGTGCCACGGACGCCGCGCTGAGCGGCAGTTGGCTCACCACCAGCGGCGGCAAGGCCGTGGTGCTCATCATCACCGGCCGTCAGGCGGCCCTGTTCTCCACCGACCGGACCACGTGCACCGGGACCGCGACCGGACAGGCGGGCGAGGACGTGATCCGCCTGGACGCGTGCAAGGCGCGGTCGGCGGGCACGGTCGAGTCCGTCAACAAGACCACGCTCCGGGTGACCTGGGAGGGTGGACTCGGCAAGGAGACCTACACACGGGCCGAGGGCGGGGCGCTACCGTCGGGGCTGCCCACGGCGAGCAGCGGTTCCTGAGCGTCCGCGAGACCCGCGGGGGCCCCGCACGGTCCGCGACGTCCGAGGCGGGTGGGGCGGGCAACCGCGCGGCCCGCTCGTACGTGATGATCGTCGAGCATCGTCACGACCCGAGGAAGCAGCACATGCGCGCCATTCCCCTCACCGTCACCGCCGTAGCCGCGGCCCTTCTCCTCACCGCCTGCGACAGCGGCGGCAGCGGCTCCGACAGCGACACGGGCAGCAAGAACACCGACAGTTCAGCCGGCTCCGCCGGTTCGGCCGGTCCCGCCGGTTCCGCCTGCCGTATCGGCCAGGTCGGGCTCCAGGTCGGCCCCGCCAACGCCGCGCCCGCCGCCGGTGACACGGGTGACGTCCCGGTCACCCTCACCAACCGGGGCGCCCAGTGCACCCTGGACGGCTTCCCCACCGTCACCCTGGCCGCCGGGAGCACCTCGGCGACCGTGAAGCCGGACGAGGCGGGCCAGCCGCAGAAGCTGACCCTCGCCAAGGGCGGCACCGCGTCCTTCACCCTGACCTATGTGCGGGGCAAGGAGGGCGACGGGAAGAGCCTCGCGGCGACCTCGCTGAAGATCGCCCTGCCCGGTGCGGCCGACGCCCTCGACTCCAAGTGGTCCTACGGCCCGGTGCAGGGCAAGAAGGACGCGAGCGAGCCGGACGCGTCGGTGACGGCCTTCCAGCAGGCGGGGGACTGACGAACCGGGCCCGACCGGCGGAGGACTGCCCGGAGGACTGCCCGGAGGACTGCGCGGGGAACAGCCGAGACCGGCCGTCCGGGACTGGTCGGGCAGCCGGGCAGCCGGGTTCAGTCCAGTCGGCGGCGGGATCTCATCTGCGCCCGGTCGGCCGCCTGCGCGCCCTCCGTCCATCCCGCCTCGTCGCTCACCCCCCGCAGCCGGGTGGTCGTCGTCTCCGGGAACAACCGGTCCAGCCGGTCGCCCACCGCGACGTCCCGGCTCGCCAGGACCGGCAGCAGGTCCTCGGTGATCTGGGTCTCGGCAACAGCGGCGAGGCGGGTGCCGATGCGATGGGCGTAGGCGGCCAGGAAGGACTGCCGGAAGGTCTTGGTCCGCTTGCGTCCGCCGGCCCGCTGCGCCGCCTCGGCCTTCGCCATGGCGGTCGTGGCCTGCACGAGGAGTGAGGTGTACAGCAGCTCCACCACCTCCAGTTCGGCCTCGAAGCCGACGACGGTCGAGAAGCCCAGGGGCTCGTTCCACACCGCGCGGCAGCGGTTCGCGGTGGCGACGGCGTCCAGCAGTACGGCCTTGGCCTGCTCGTACGGCGGTTCGACACCGATCCGGCAGGCACCGGGCGCGTCGGGCGCGGGAGCACGGGCGGCGAGCAGCGCCTCGTCGACGCTGTGCCGGGCCATCAGCTCCTGCGCCTTGGCGCTCAGCGCCTCCGCCTCCTCCGGGAACCCGGTCGCCTCGGCCTTGGCCAGCAGCGCGCGGATCCGGCCGAGCATCCGGGACTCGGCTCCCGGCGCCGCCGCCGCGGACGGTCCGGCCGCCTCGTCCAGGTGCTCCAGCGCGGGCAGCCGCAGCAGCAGGCGGTACAGCTCCAGCACGGCGGTGGCGTACGAGAAGCGGTCGGCCCGGCCCGGCGCCGTGGCGGTCAGCTCGTCGAGCTGGGCGGTCCAGCGCCGCCCGCGCGGTCCGTCGTGCCGGGCCTGGGCGCGGATCAGCGAGACGGCGAGGCGTACGTGCTCCTCGCCCAGCTCGCGCCCCACGATCCGCACCACGTCGGCGGGCTGCCAGCCCCGCTGCCAGGCGACCGCCACGAACTCCTCGCCGCGCCGGTCGAGTTCGGCGTCCGCGGCGGGGGCGGCGGCGAGCAGCGAGGCGCCCGTGTCGAGGGCGTCGTCGGAGGCGGCGTAGAGGGCGGCCCGGAGGGCGCGGTCGACGACGGCCCCGGGTTCGCCGGACGCGTCGGACGCGCCGGAGGGGCCGGAGGGGCCGGAGGGGCCGGAGGGGCCGGAGGGGCCGGGACGGCCGGAAGGGTCGGTGGAGCTGGTCGTACGGGTCACGGACCGATCGTGCCACGTCGGGCCGACCGGCCGTCCACAGCCTGTGGACAACTCTGCGGCCAGCGGGCGGTCGCCAGCGGGCGGCGGAGCCGCCGAGGCTCATGTCAACCCGAGGTTGACACCCCTCCACTGTCAACCTACGGTTGACACATGACGAACCCCAGCATCCGGTCGACGGTCCGTCTCGACGACCTCATCTCGGCCATCAAGAACGCTCACCAGGAACCCCTCGAACAGCTCCAGGACGCCGTCATCGCCGGTGAGCACCTGGGCGAGGTGGCCGACCACCTCATCGGGCACTTCGTCGACCAGGCCCGCCGCTCCGGCGCCTCCTGGACCGACATCGGCGCGAGCATGGGCGTCACCCGGCAGGCCGCGCAGAAGCGGTTCGTGCCCAAGGAGTCCGCCGATCTCGACCCCAGCCAGGGCTTCAGCCGCTACACGGCCCGCGCGCGGAAGGTCGTCATGGCCGCGCACGAGGCGGCCACGTCCGCGGGGAACACCGAGGGACTGCCCGCCCACCTGGTCCTGGGCCTGCTCAGCGAGCCGGAGGCGCTCGCCGCCAAGGCGATCCAGGAGCAGGGCGTGACCCTGGAGGCGGTCCGGCGGGCCGCGTCCGCCGCGCTGCCGCCGGCGTCCGCCGACGCACCCGACCTCGTCCCCTACGGCCCCGCCGCCAAGAAGGCCCTGGAACTCACCTTCCGCGAGGCCCTGCGCCTCGGTCACAACTACATCGGCACCGAGCACATCCTGCTCGCCCTCCTGGAGCAGGAGAACGGCGACGGCCCGCTGAGCGGCCTCGGCCTCGACAAGGCACGCGCCGAGGAGTTCGTCACCCGCCTCCTGGCGGAGTTCCTGACGGACGGCGAAGCACCGGCGGCCCCGTCCGGCGAGACACAGGACGGGCCGGCCTGAGCGAAGGGTCGGCGGGCCCGCCGGTTCTCGGGTTCTCCTGAGTTCCGTCCGTCCACAGGTCCGGCCGATTGTCACAGGTGCCTGCGAGACTCTCGGCATGACCGACCGCTGGGCTCTCGCTCCGGCCGAGGACGGTGGCGCCGACGTCGCCCCCCTCGGCCCGGACGGGCTGCCCGCGGACCCGGTGCGCCGGGAGCCGGACCTCGCCGAGTCCGTACGGAGCAGACCGCACGTCACCCGTTGGGTGTGGCGCTCCACCGCCGAGGTCTACCCACGCCTGCTCGACGCGGGCGTGCGCGTCGAGCGGTGCTACGACATCGAGGACGCCGAGACGCTGCTGCTCGGCCACGAGGGACGGCACGGCGAGCCCCGTTCGGCAGCGGCGGCCCTGGCCCGGCTGCGCGGCGGCCCCGTACCGCGCGATCCGCCGCAGCGGGCCGCCGAGCCGGGCTCGCAGTCCCCCCTCTTCGAACCGCGCGGCACCCACCTGCCCCTGTCCGATCTCCTCGCTGTCTACGCCGAGCAGCAGCAGCGGCACGGCAGGACCGCTCATCCCGACCGCATGCACCTGCTGACCACCGCCGAGTCGGCCGGGATGCTGGTGGCCGCCGAGATGAACCGCGCGGGCCTGCCGTGGGACGCGGACGTGCACCGCGGGGTCCTGCGCGAGCTGCTCGGCGAGCGGTACACGGGCGGCGGCGAGCCCCGGCGGCTGGCCGAGCTGGCGGAAGAGGTGTCCGCCGCCTTCGGCCACCGGGTGCGGCCCGACCTGCCCGCCGAGGTCGTCAGGGCCTTCGCGCGGGCCGGGGTCAGGATCAGATCGACGCGCCGCCGCGAGCTGCGCTCCGTGGACCACCCGGCCGTGGCCCCCCTGCTGGAGTACAAGAAGCTGTACCGGATCTGGGTCGCCCACGGCTGGACCTGGTTGCAGGACTGGGTGCGGGAGGGGCGGTTCCGCCCGGAGTTCCTGGCGGGCGGCACGGTCACCGGGCGCTGGGTGACCCACGGCGGGGGCGCGCTCCAGATCCCGAAGGTGATCCGGCGTGCCGTGGTCGCCGACCCGGGCTGGCGGCTGGTGGTGGCGGACGCGGCGCAGATGGAGCCGCGCGTGCTGGCGGCGATCTCCCGCGACCCGGGCCTGATGGAGGTGGCGGGCCGGGACGACGACCTCTACCAGTCGGTGTCCGACCGGGCCTTCTCCGGCGACCGCGCCCAGGCCAAGCTGGCCGTGCTAGGCGCCGTCTACGGCCAGACCTCCGGGGACGGCCTGAAGAACCTCGCCGCGCTGCGCCGCCGCTTCCCCCGCGCGGTGGCCTATGTCGACGAGGCCGCGCGCGCCGGTGAGGAGGGGCGGCTCGTACGGACCTGGCTGGGCCGCACCTGTCCGCCCGCGGCCGGGGCGACGGACGAGGCCACCCAGGAGGCCGGCCTCCCCCAGGACGATCCGGACGAGCAGGACACCGGCCGGAGCCCCGACCAGGGCTGGACCCCGGGGTACGCGTCGGGTGACGCCCGCGCCCGGGGCCGCTTCACCCGCAACTTCGTCGTCCAGGGCAGTGCGGCCGACTGGGCGCTGCTGCTGCTCGCCGCGCTGCGCCGGGCCTGCCGGGACCTGGCGGCCGAGCTGGTCTTCTTCCAGCACGACGAGGTGATCGTGCACTGCCCGGCGCACGAGGCCGACTCGGTCGCCGCGGCGATACGGGAGGCGGCGGAGCTGGCCGGGCGGCTCACCTTCGGCCCGACGCCGGTGCGGTTCCCGTTCACGATGTCGGTGGTGGAGTGCTACGCCGACGCCAAGTGACGCCGCGGGGACGGCCTTGATCAGATGATCGGAGGCCGACCCAGCCGGGTGAGCCGCCACACGGTCCGCCAGCGCATGGGCCGCCGCTCCCCCGCCGGGCGGCGCAGCCCCTCCGCGAACCCGCCGAGCCACGCCCGCAGCCCGGCGGCCGACCGGGTGCGTACGAGGGTCAGCAGCGCCCATACGCCCAGGTGGACCGGGATGAGCGCGAGGGGCAGCCGTCGGCGGGCCAGCCAGACCCGGTTGCGGGCGGTGACGCGGTAGTAGATGGCGTGCCGGGCGGGCGAGGTCTTCGGGTGCCGCAGGAGCAGTTCGGGGGCGTAGAGGATCTTCCATCCGGCGTCGGCGGCCCGCCAGGCCAGGTCGGTCTCCTCGTGCGCGAAGAAGAACTCCGCGGGCCAGTCGCCGGTCTGTGCGAGCATCGGCATGCCGAGGGCGTGCCCGCCGCCGAGGAAGCCGGTGACGTACCCGCCGCGCATCGGGTCGGCGGAGCCCACACGGGGCACGTGCCGCTGCTGGGTCTCGCCGTTCTCGTCGGCGATGCGGAAACCGACGATGCCGAGGCGGGGATCGGCGGCGTACAGATCCCGTACACGGCGCAGCACGTCCGCGTCGACGAGGAGCCCGTCGTCGTCGAGGTCGACGACCACATCGACGTCGCCGAACTCACGCAGCCGGGCGAGGGCCGCGTTGCGTCCGCCCGGACAGCCGAGGTTCTCGTCCAGCTCGACGGTGGTCACCTCGCCGGGCAGGGAGAGCCGCCGGGCGAACTCGGGCAGCCGGCAGCCGTTGCCGACGATCACGATGCGCGCGGGCGCGAGATCCTGCGCGGCGACGGACCTCAGCAGGGCGTCGACCTCGTCGGGCCGGTTGCCCATGGTCACCACGGCGACGGCGATCCGCGGCTCGCCCGTGCGCCTCGCTTCCACCTTCACCGCTTCCTTCGCCCCTGCCGCCTCTTCGCCCCTGGCCGCCCCTGCCGTCACGTTCCGCTCACCCCATCCGCACCGGCGGCGCCCGAGCCTGTGTCGCACGGCGTTCCGCTGATTCCGTTCGTTCCGCTCCCCGTTCACGAAGATGTTGCCTCAGTTCCGCCCGTGGTCCTGACACGGCGTCGCCTCGTGCCCGCGTCTCCCGCCCCACCGCGGTGCGCCCGGCCGCTGCCCGCGGTGTACCTCGCACCGGTTCCTGCGGTACTCCTGAAGATCCGCGGCCATCGAACACCCGCACACCGGACCCATCGAATCCAGGGGGAGAGCACCTTGAGCCTGCGCCTGCGCTGCGCCGTACTCGACGACTTCCAGAACGCCGCGACCACCGCGGCCGACTGGTCACCGCTGCACGACCGGGTGGAAGTCGTCGCCCATGACGAGCACTTCGCCACGGAGGACGCCCTGGCCGAGGCGCTCGCCGACGCCGACATCGTGGTGACCCTGCGCGAACGGGTCGCCTTCCCGGCCTCCGTCCTCGACCGGCTGCCCCGCCTGAAGCTGCTGATCGCCTCCGGTATGCGCAACTCGGTGATCGACCACACGGCGGCGCGGGCGAACGGCGTGACCGTGTGCGGGACCGAGAGCTCGTCGACTCCGCCGGTGGAACTGACCTGGGCCCTGCTGCTCGGCCTCGCCCGCGGGATCGTCCAGGAGAACAACTCCCTGCGGGCGGGCGGCCCCTGGCAGTCCACCGTGGGCGCCGACCTGCACGGCCGGCGCCTCGGCCTGCTGGGACTCGGCAAGATCGGCAGCCGGGTGGCGCAGGTGGGGCTGGCCTTCGGCATGGAGGTCACGGCGTGGAGCCGGAACCTCACGAAGGAACGTGCGGACGAGGTGGGCGTGGCCCTGGCGCCGAGCAAGGAGGATCTGCTCTCCACCGCGGACTTCGTCTCGGTCCACCTGGCCCTGAGCGACCGCACCCGCGGCCTCCTCGGCACCCGCGAACTGTCCCTGCTGAAGCCGACCGCCTACCTCGTCAACACCTCCCGCGCCGCCATCGTCGACCAGGACGCCCTGCTCACGGCGTTGCACGAGGGCCGGTTCGCCGGAGCGGGCGTCGACGTCTTCGACACCGAGCCCCTCCCCGCCACCCACCCGATGCGCACCGCCCCGCGCCTGCTGGCCACCCCGCACCTCGGCTACGTCTCCCGGGCGAACTACACCCGCTACTACGGCCAGGCGGTCGAGGACATCGAGGCGTACCTGGCCGGAGCCCCGATCCGCCTCCTCGGCTGACCGCACCCGGCACCACCCACCCGCTCGATAACATCAACCGACAGACACACGACCGGGCTGACGGCCCGGCGGATCGCCGTACGGACCGACGAGCGGGGGAAGGGGCCGGCGCGGACATGGGCGGGGTGGCGCGGCTGCGCGTACCGGTGGGCGAGGACGCCGAGCGGTGGATCACCCGCACCGGCTGCCGCCGCGTCCTGTTCATCGTCCACAACGTGACCTCGGCGACCCGCCTGCTGGACACCCTCCCGCTCTTCGACGGCGACCTGCGCGTCCAGCTCTTCGCCACCTGCACAGGTTCCTCCCCCTTCCTCGCCGGAGTACCCGAACTCCTCACCCGATCCGGCCTGCCCGTCCTCCCCTGGGCACAGGCGAAGGACACGGACTTCGACCTGGCGATCACGGCGAGCTATGGGGGCGAACTGGATGCGTTCCAGGGGAAATTGGTGGTTCTGTCACATGGTGTCGGATACAACAAGCGGCTCGCCGCGCCGCACGCGAAACACCGGGCTCCGGTCTTCGGCATGTCACCCGACTGGCTGCTCCAGGACGGACGCCCGCTCGCGACGGCGACGGTTCTGTCTCATCCGGAGCAGGTGGAGAGGCTGAACACGTACTGCCCCGAGGCGGCGCCCACCGCCGTCCTCGCCGGAGACCCCTGTTACGACCGCATTCTCGCCGCACTTCCCCGACGCGACAGTTTCCGCCGTGCTCTGGGCGTCGGCCCCGGGCAACGGCTGATCGTGCTCAACTCCACCTGGTCGTCCCTCTCCCTCTTCGGTGCCACCGTCGAAGACGGCGAAGCACAGACCGGAAGCACCGGCGACCTGCTTCCTTGGCTGCTGTCCCGGCTGGCCGCCGAACTGCCTGTTGACGAGTACCGAGTGACAGCCGTGCTCCACCCCAACATCTGGTACGGCCACGGCCCAGGGCAGCTCCGGGCCTGGCTGGCCCACGCCCGGCAGGCCGGCCTGGACACGATCCCCCCGCTCGACGGCTGGCGCCAGGCGCTGATCGCCGCCGACTGCGTCATCGGGGACCACGGCAGCGTGACGTACTACGCGGCGTCCATCGGTGTGCCTGTCCTCCTCGGCACCTTCCCCGAACAGGCCCTCGACCCGCTGTCCCCGGTGGCGGCCCTCGGCCGCGCGGCCCCCAGAATCGATCACCGCCCCGGGCTCTCCGGCGCCCTGCGCGACCAGATCGATCACGTGATCGACTCACACAAGCCCGACCGCTACCGGGAGCTCGCCGCACAGACGTCTTCGTCGCCCGGAGAGTCGGGCGCGCTGCTGCGCCACCTGTTCTACCGGCTCATGGACCTCCCCGAGCCGACGGACCACCCTGCGCTGCTCGCCCCACTGCCCCTGCCTCCGTACTCCCCCGCCCGGCGCACGGCCCCGATACATGTACTGACCCAGGTGCTCCACGGTGATCCACCGGAGGTCGAAGTCGTCCGCCGCAACGCCACTTCCGGTCCCGGCCTCCCGAAACCGCGCGGCGGAGCGGAGGACCACCCCCCTCAGGCCCACACCGTGGTCGACGAGGAGACCGAACACGCAGGCCGGCTGAGTGCCGCCGACATCGTCGTACAGCACGCGGCAGCGGACGACCCCCGGATCGGCCCCCCGGAGGCCTGGACGACGGAGGCACTTGCCCGCTATCCGTCGTGCGGCCTGGCCGTCTACACCTACGCACCGGACCGCTGCGTCGCCCGCACCCGGGAGGGCACGCTCGTACGACTGACCGCCGTCGCGGGGCCGGACGGCCGACCCGACCTGTGCGAACCCGCCGTCTACGCTTCCGCCCTGTACGCGTTGACGTCCGCCTCCGCGTCCTGGCTCGACACCGCGGTCGAGATCCTCGTACGAACAGGTGAAGCAGTGCACCGGGTCACCGTCGACCGTCTGCCGCACCGGCCACCGCCGTAGCAACGGTGCGGTGGGTGACTGCACACAGGGCACCCATGCACGTCACACCATCAGCCCGACGAGCCGGTCGCGTACCCGGGCCGCGGACAGATGGTCGTCCACCTCCTGGTAGTGCCGTGCCGCGGCTGCCAGGTCCGCTGCCGCCGACCGGGGCTTCGCCACCTGGCAGAAGCATCGAGCTCGCAGCTCCAAGGCCCAGGCGAGCTGCAACTCGGCTCCTTCGATGGCCAGCACGGCGGCAGCCCGGTCCAATTCGGCCAGGGCCAGATCGACCGCCCCTGTCTCCAGATGGATCTCTCCGAGGCTCAGATGCACCCTGCCCATGTGGTAGGCGTCGCCCCCCGGCAAGTCACGGAACTGCTCCAGCGCGGCGCCGAGCCGGCCGACCGCTGCCGCCGAATCACCCTGCATGCCCGTCGCATGACCCATGTGAAAGTCCAGCAACGCGCGGGCACGCGGGACATCCGACCAGCCCTGGTCACCCGGTCCGATCTTCCCCAGGATCTCGCGAGCCTGCTCATAGCAGTCCTTGGCCTCCGCCCACCGCCACAGCCTGCGGTAGAGCAGCCCCAGTGCCTCGACAGCACTCGCGTGCCCCCGGTGATGCTCGCAGGCCGACTCGACCGCCACCGCCTCATTCAGCGTCCGCTCCGCATCCGCCGCCCGCCTGCGCTGCATCAGCCCGAAGGACAGTTGCACCAGCATGCGCCCCAGAGGACGCGCGTCGCCGTGCTCGTCCCTGTACCGCCGGGCGGACTCCACACCCAACTCATGGATCTCGACCGACTGCTCGCTGAAGCCGAGCAGCAGATGCATTCCCCACATGGCTTCGCACAGCTGCCACACAAGGCTGTCGAAGCGATGGTGCGCGGCAGCATGGACGGCAGCCATGAGGTTCTCCCGCTCCCGGCGCAGTTCCGCCAACGCCCGCCGGCCGTCCTCGGGATCACGTCGTGGGGGAGGCGTCATCGAGCCGTAGGCGAGGCCCAGCCGCCACCGAAGCGGCATGACCCGCAGGTCGGCGCTCGCCGCGGACCAGAGCTGTGCGACGACCATCCGGCGAACGGCATCCGTCAAAAAGGCCTTCTCCTCCCCGGCGACCGCGACACCATAGGCGAACGCCCATGCTTCGCCGTGGAGCCGGTACCGTCCCTCTCCCGCCCCTCCCATCCTCTCCACCAGGCCCACATCGGCCAGACGTTCGAGCCGCTCGTGTGCCGTCCGCTCACTGACCCCGGCCGCACGCGCGGCGCAGAACACGGTGAATGTCGGCCATGGCCACACCGCGACGGCACGGTAGAGCGCGGCAAGCTCGTAGGACAGGTTCCGGTACGCGCTGTCGTAGGCGAGCCACGCCAGATCCCCCGAGAACCTGCCTCGTGGATCACTGCGATCGGCTCTTTCCCGGCCCTCGGTGACGACGCGGGCGGGAACTGGCCGACCATCGGCAGCGCATGCCATGTGATGCCCCATGTCCCGCCATGGCGCATGCGACGTCTCGTGCTCGCTCCCGCTCACCGAGACAATGGCCGGTGTCGGCAGCACTTGAGGACGAGCGGCTTCGTCGGCCACAGCGGACTCCAGCAGTGTGCTCACCCATACGGCCTCGTGGAGCCATTCGACCGCCTCGCGGGCCACCTCCTGTGACCCGTAAGACGCAGCAGCGATCTGCGACGCGGCCGCCGACTGCTCGGACGCCGTCATCGGCAGCACGGGCGCTCGCCCGGCTCCCCGCCTCGCGTACACCCGGTTCAAGAGCGAGAAGAGCAACTCCGACACCCGTCTGGCCGCCTCCCCACCGCCCCCGGACAACGTGGCCCCTGTGGTCTCTGCGATGCGCGACCGCATCATCGAAGCGAAGGCATCCACGACACGCTCCTCTGCCACCCCGTACGCCGGTCTCCCCGACAAGGACGGCACCGCTGGCGGGGGCGGTTTCCCCGGTACAGGAGACACCGCATGAATCAGGCCTCGTCGACGGACCGGACATCCAGCCGATGCCCGCCCGCGTGCATCACACCGTTCTCAACATCATCGACGTGGACGATGACGTCCGGAATATTCTTGAAATGCATGAGAGCTCTGACTGAAACCCTGTACCCCCGCCCCGCCCTCGCCGCCGGAAACGGCAACTGTCCTGCTCCGATGAGCCGATGATTCAGTGAGTCCCATGACGACAGCAGCCTCCTTGAGGCCGATGAACGAGGGATACAGGTCAGAGATGCAGTAGTAGAGATCCGGATCGGAAATCCAGGATCGAGAAAGCCTGGATATACTCGCCGGACTGACCGATCCCGACCGACTGCCGGAACCGAGCCGTTTTCACGACACCGGCGTCACGGATACCGGTGACATCAATGATCGAAGAAGTTCGAAACACGGAGCCTTCGATGGAATCCCCCGGAAGCAACATCTCAACGTCATCCATCGACAGCTCACAGGAAGCGAAACTCCCCATCCGGAACGCCACTCCAAATGCCGCCTTGACCATATGGTCCCTGACCTGACGTGGTGAGGCGTCCAGAGTAGTACCCTTCCGCACCTCCAAAGCGGTTGCCACCATGGCTGATCTGACCTCTTCCCGCTCAACGCGGAAATCACGCGCGATCCTCTGGTCACCGTCCAGGTCACACAATCTCCCTATGACGATGAGGGACTCCCAGATCCTGGAGCCAGGTGCCGACCGAATTCCCGCAGCAACCGTCTCGGGCACGAAACTTCGAGTACCGAGGGTGCCGCTTTATATCACACTCCTCGACATCTCCCACATGCACACAGACAGGCGCCTCACCGGAGATATCGCACACTTTCCATTCGATATGATCGAAGATATCCGACACGATTCACTCCCGAAGTCCGTCGAGTATCAGGATCGATGAATATACGGAAAGATCCGGGGACACTCTATGGAACGAATCACCCAACCGTGTGAAAAATGTTTGCGCCCAGATACCTCCGCTTCAACAGCAGGCCCGCAAAAATCACCCGCTTCACCGACATCGAAACCTCCCTGGAACTTTCACCTGCCGAAGGAATCAGACTGAATACAGTGCCTGCACCGCACTGACCAGGATCAAGGTCCGGCGCTTCCGTAGGAGACGTGATCGCCGACTAGGCGATCAGCGTACGCGGGGCGCATCTGACTGGAACCACGTGCCGGCTCCCGTCGGATCCGCTCTCCACGTGGCCTCGCCACTGCTGCGGACGTGTGCCGCCGTGGTCGAGGAGGGATGCGGCGTCCTGGCGGTCCTCGGACCACGAGTGCTGGCATGATGATGCTCATGACCACGTACCGAAAGGCCGATGCCGCGTAGACGGCCCGGCGCGCTGCGCGCTGAACAGTCTCCTCGTGCCGCGTGGACCTTGCCTCCACGCCGCGTCCATGGCATGTCTGCCCGGACCAGCATCGCGATAGATCGAGCTGAGAGATTCTCGCGCGACTACTACGTCTACCCCGGTGCCACTGACCGCGCCCTGCGCCGGTATCAAGCGTTTGTGCAGGCGCCGGGAAGGCAGCCGCTCTATCCACAGGATTCAGAGTGTTCGTGCCGAGGTTGTTCCTTCGATGACGTCCGGCACGCCCGTGACGTGCTGGACGGGGTCCTGCGGCAGTTGCCTTCCCGGCCCCGCACCGAACTGGAGGCGCGAGTCCGCGTGTTGGACGCCAGGTACCTGGTGCGCACGCTGCCGGATCCGTTCGCCGCTCATCGGCAGTGGCGTGCTGACCTCTGGTGGCGTCGACGTCTGGCCGTCGGCCGGGAACGGTGATCGCAGACAGTGGTTGCTGCGCGGTACAAGGCCGGTGATCCCACACCGTCACGAACGCCGCCGGACCGGTCTCCTGGGCTGGCAGGAGGAGCGCACACCTCCCTTCGCAAGGTCCGCGCTCGTCCGGAGCACGCCTCCGCCCCATGAAGAGCTGGAAGATTCACCGCGACTGCCCGTTGAAGGGCATGGGCGTACATCGCGCCGTGCTCGGCATTGCCCGCCTGCACAACCTCACCCCCGCTGGGTGGGCAGGGGGTTGGTACACAAGTCCGGCCCTGCCCCTGAGGCCTTCCCTCACCCCTGAAACAACAGAAAACCCCAGATCACGGGATACGTGACCTGGGGTTTCGCTGAGCCGCTTTCGGGATTCGAACCCGAGACCTACGCATTACGAGTGCGTTGCTCTGGCCATCTGAGCTAAAGCGGCGTGCTGGCCGCACCATGGTGCGATCGGCAACGTCGGCAAGTCTACACAGTTTCCGGGGGTGCTTCGCACCCGCCCCGGGGGCGGGGGCCGGGGCGGGTACGGGGTGGTCAGGAGCAGTGCTTGTCCTGGGCGGGCGGGGTGCCCCGGAGGAGGTAGGTGTCGATGGCGGCGTCGATGCAGCGGCTGCCGCGGCCATAGGCGGTGTGGCCGTCGCCGTCGAAGGTGAGGAGGCGGGCGGAGGCGAGCTGGGCGGACAGGCCCTGGGCCCAGCGGTAGGGGGTGGCCGGGTCGCGGGTGGTGCCGACCACCACGATGGGCGCCGCACCCTTGGCCTCGATGCGGTGCGGGCCTCCGGTGGGCTTCACCGGCCAGTACGCGCAGTTCAGGGAGGCCCAGGCCAGCCCCCGGCCGAAGACGGGGGACGCCTTCTCGAAGGCGGGCAGGGCCTTCTCCACCTCGGCGGGGGTGGAGTACGCCGCGGGGAGGTCGAGGCAGTTCACGGCGGCGTTGGCGTACATCAGGTTGGTGTAGCGGCCGCTGGAGTCGCGTTCGTAGTAGCTGTCGGACAGGGCCAGCAGGGGGGCGCCGTCGCTGTTCTTCATCGCCGCGTTCAGGGCGCCGCGCAGCTGCGGCCAGGCCGACTGGTCGTACATCGCGGCGATCACCCCGGTGGTGGCGAGCGCCTCACCGAGCTTGCGGCCCTTGGTGTCACCGGCGGGGATCGGGTGGGCGTCGAGCTTGCGGAAGAAGGCCGCCAGGCGGTCGCCCGCCTGCGCCGGTGTGGTGCCCCGGCCGCCGAGCGGGCAGTCGCTCTGGCGCACGCAGTCCTTCGCGAAGGACTGGAAGGCGGTCTCGAAGCCCGTCGTCTGGTCGAGGTTCATCCGGGCCGCCGGCAGGGACGGGTCCATCGCGCCGTCCAGCACCAGGCGGCCCGCACGGTCCGGGAAGAGACCGGCGTACGTCGCCCCCAGGAACGTCCCGTACGACGCCCCCACGTACGTCAGCTTCTTGTCGCCGAGCACCGCGCGCAGGACGTCCATGTCGCGGGCCGCCTCGACCGTGGAGACGTGCCGCAGCAGCCGCGGATCATGGGCGCCGCAGCCCTCGGCGAACTTGCGGTACGCGCCCACCAGCGCGTCGGTCTCCTTGCGGTCGTCGGGCGTGACGTCGGTCTGCGTGTACGTGTCCATGTCCCGGTCGCCGAGGCACTCGACGGGCTCGCTGCGGGCCACGCCGCGAGGATCCATCGCCACCATGTCGTAGCGGGCGCGGATCTCGGCGGGGTAGCCGAGGCCGGCGTACTGCTGGAGGTAGCCGATGGCCGAGCCGCCCGGTCCGCCCGGGTTCACCTGCAACGAGCCCAGCCTGCTGCCGGGGCCCGTGGCCTTCTTCCTGGCCACCGCCAGCCGCACGTCGCCCTGGGAGGGCTGCGCGTAGTCGAGCGGCGCCTTCATCGTGGCGCACTGGAAGCCGGGCGCCCCGCAGTCGCGCCAGGTCAGCTTCTGCTCGTAGTACGGCATCAGCGCGGCCGGGGTGGAACGCGGCAGCGCGGCCAGCACCGCGTCCGCCGCCGGAGCGGCCTGCTGCTGCCGCGCCTCGCCCGCGGAGCAGCCCGAGACCAGCAGAGCGGCGGCGGAGAGCCCGGAGAGGAGGACGAGGAGAGCGGGGCGGGAGCCGCCGGGGCGGGTCCGGGGTACGGGCGGAGAGCTGTTCGCGGAGGTGTCGGGAGGAGTGCTCGGACGAGGGGCGCGCCTGAAGTACATCTGGCGAGCGTAACTCTGCGCGACCGTGCGGGTGCGCTACGTGCGTGTCGTGCCCCGTACGAGTGATGCACCCCCCTGTGGGCGGTGGGACAGGTCCGTCGGGTCCGTCGGGCGGGCCGGTCAGCCGGCTCTCAGGGCCATCGTCATCGCCTCCACCGCGAGCAGCGGGGCCACATTGCGGTCGAGGGCCTCGCGGCAGGCGGCGATCGCCTCTATGCGGCGCAGCGTGGACTCCGGGGTGCTGCCCCGGGCGACCCGGTCCAGGGTGTCCTCGACGTCCGCGTTGGCGATGGCCACCCGCGAGCCGAGCTGGAGGGCGAGGACATCGCGGTAGAGGGCGGTCAGGTCGGTCAGGGCGAGGTCGAGGCTGTCGCGCTGTGTACGGGTGCGGCGACGCTTCTGCTTGTCCTCCAGGTCCTTCATCACACCCGCCGTGCCGCGCGGCAGCCGGCCGCCCTGGGCCGCGCCCAGCGCCGCCTTCAGCTCCTCGGTCTCCTTGACGTCCGTCTCCTCCGCGAGCGCCTTGGCGTCGTCCGCCGCGGCGTCGACCAGCTCCTGGGCGGCCTTGAGGCAGCCGCCGATGTCGTCGAGGCGGAGCGGCAGCCGCAGCACTGTGGCGCGGCGCTCGCGCGCGGCCGGGTCGGTGGCCAGGCGGCGGGCCCGGTCGACGTGCCCCTGGGTGGCGCGCGCGGCCGCGGCGGCGACGCCGGGTTCGACGCCGTCCCGGCGTACGAGCATGTCGGCCACGGCGTCCACCGAGGGGGTGCGCAGGTTCAGGTGGCGGCAGCGCGAGCGGATCGTGGGCAGGACGTCCTCGATGGAGGGGGCGCACAGCAGCCACACCGTACGGGGAGCCGGTTCCTCGACGGCCTTCAGGACGGCGTTGGCCGACTTCTCGTTCAGCCGCTCGGCGTCCTCGACCAGGATCACCTGCCAGCGGCCGTTGGCGGGTGAGGTGAACGACTTGCGGACGGTGTCCCGCATGTCGTCGGCGAGGATCTGGGTGCCGACCGCGGCGACCGTGGAGACGTCGGCGTGCGTACCGATCAGCGCCGTGTGGCAGCCGTCGCAGAAGCCGCAGCCGGGGGTCCCGCCGAGGGCGCGGTCCGGGCTGACGCACTGGAGCGCGGCGGCGAAGGCCCGCGCCGTCCGGACGACCCCCGCGCCGGGCGGTCCGGTGAACAGCCACGCGTGCGTCATCCTCGACGCCTCCGGCGGTGCGGCTCCGGAGGCGACCGCCGTCACCAGGGCGTCGGCGTCCTGGGCAGCGGCGCCCAGCTGTTCGCCGGCCCTCTCCTGCCCGACGAGGTCGTCCCACACGCTCATGGGTCACGCCGCCCTTCCGCCGCGGTCCGCCGCGCCCTCGTCATGGCTCGCCGCGCCTTCGTCCTGTTCGTGTTCGTCCTGTTCGTGATGGTGCGGGATCCATTGTGCGGGTGCCCACTGACAACGGGGACCGGCGAGGCCGCCGGTCCCGGTCAGCCCCGGGCGTCCGCGCCCCCGGCTGCCGTCCTCGGCCCCGGCGCCCGCGGCCCGACCGTCGTTCTCAGCCCCGGCGTCCGCGGCCCCGGCCGTCGTCGTACTCCTCCTGCCCGTCCTGGCGCGGGCCGAGCAGTTCGTCCGCCAGCGTCGGCAGGTCGTCGAGCGGTGTCTCCTCGGCCCAGTCCGGCCGTGGCCGCCGCCGCGTGCCGGTGTCTGCCTCGACCTGGGGCAGCTCGCGCGTGCGGTCGTCGGAGCCGTCGGGCCGTACGGGAGGCGTCGGCCGCTCGTCCCGGAAGAAGCCCGGCGGGACCCGGTCGGTGATGTCGCCGCCCCGGACGTCCGCCGGAGCCGCGTCCCGCACCGGCGGCAGCACCGCGGTCTCGTCGGCCGCGCCGGAAAACGCGCCGGAGCCACCGGAAGCGGCGCCCTCTCCGTCGTCGTCGGCGCGGATCTGCGGCAGCACCGCCGTCTCGTCCGCCGGGCCGGTGGGCGCCGACGGCGGGCCGGACAGTCCCGGCTGGGGCAGCTCGGCCGTGGTCTCCGCCTCGGAAACCTCCGCTTCGGCCTCCGGCTCGGCGTCCCTTCCGGCAGCGCCACGGGAAGCACCCCGTGCACCCGGTGCACCCGGTTCCTGGGCGTCGGAACCCGCGCCCGGAGCATCGCTCCGGTCCGCGCGCACCGCGCGCAGCACCGCTGTCTCGTCGTCCGCCGGGGCGGAGGAGCGGGCGTCCGACGCCTCGGAGGTGTCCGGCGCGCCGGCCGGGGACACCACCGGCGTCGGAACGGTCACCGCGTCCGACGGCGGCACGGCGGCCGCGGCGGGCGGGGCCGGGCGGCGCGGACCCGAGGCCGCCGCCGCGGCGGCCTGCTCGGCCGCCCGCCGGGCCTCCTCAGCCCGCAGCAGTGCCTCCTCGGCCTTCTTCTGCTTCTCCAGGCGCAGCGCCTCGGCCTCGGCCCGCAGCCGGGCCTCCTCCTCGGCCTGCTTGCGCAGCCGCTCCTGCTCGGCCTTGCGCCGGGCCTCGGCCTCCGCGCGCGCCTGCTCCTCGGCGAGCAGCCGGGCGCGCTCCTCCTCGGCACGGCGGCGCGCCTCCTCGGCGCGCTGCCTGGCCTCCTCCGCCTGGCGCTCGGCCTCGCGGCGCTGCGCCTCCTCCAGCTCGCGGCGCTTGCGCTCCTCCTCCTCGGCGCGCAGCCGGGCCAGCTGCTCCTGGCGCTCCCGCTCCAGGCGCTCCTCCTCGGCCTTGCGCCGAGCCTCCTCCTCTGCCTTGCGGCGCGCCTCTTCCTCGGCCTTGCGGCGTGCCTCCTCCTGGGCCTTCACCTCGGCCTCGGACAGCGGCAGCATCTGGTCGAGCCGGGCCCGGACGACGGTGGTGACCGCCTCGGGCTCCTGGCCGGCGTCCACCACCAGGTACCGGCCGGGGTCGGCGGCGGCCAGCGCCAGGAATCCGGAGCGCACGCGCGCGTGGAACTCGGCCGGCTCCGACTCCAGCCGGTCGGGCGCCTCCGTGAACCGCTCGCGGGCGGTCTCCGGGGAGACGTCCAGGAGGACGGTGAGGTGGGGCACCAGCCCGTCGGTCGCCCAGCGGGAGATACGGGCGATCTCCGTCGGGGACAGGTCGCGGCCCGCACCCTGATAGGCGACGGACGAGTCGATGTACCGGTCGCTGATCACCACGGCGCCGCGCTCCAGGGCGGGCCGTACGACGGTGTCGACATGCTCGGCGCGGTCGGCGGCGTACAGCAGCGCCTCGGCGCGGTGGGACAGGCCCTGGGAGGACACGTCCAGGAGGATCGAGCGCAGCCGCTTGCCCACGGGCGTGGCGCCCGGCTCACGGGTGAGGACGACCTCGTGGCCCTTGGCCCGGATCCAGTCGGCGAGCGCCTCGGCCTGGGTGGACTTGCCCGCGCCGTCGCCGCCTTCCAGCGCGATGAAGAAGCCGGTCGCGGCGGGCACCGTCACGGGGTCGTCGCCGCCGCGCAGGGCGTCGACGAGGTCCTTGCGCAGCGGTACGCCGGAGCGGTCGTCGACCTTGGCCAGCACCAGCGCGGCCACCGGCAGCAGCAGCGCGCCGACCAGCATCAGGGTGAAGGCGGCGCCGCCGTGCTCGAAGACGAACCGGCCGTTCTCCAGCCGGTGCGGGCCGATACCGGCGGCGACCACCGGGGCGCACAGCGCGGCGAGGGCGACCACGAGCCGCACCACCGCGTGCAGGTGCCCGGCCATGCGCGGCCTGCGCTGGTCCTCGGTCTCCAGGTCGAGGACGGTGTGCCCCGCGTTGGCGGCGGCGCCGGCGCTCACCCCGGCCAGGGCGAGCAGCAGCAGGACCGTGGTGACGTCGGGCACGAGCCCGGCGGCGAGCAGAGAGATACCGGTGAGGGCGAGGGCCAGCGCCAGCAGCCGGCGCCGCGACAGCGTGACGAGTGCCCTGGGCGCCGTACGGATGCCGACGGCGACCCCGCCGGTCAGGACGAGCACCTCCAGACCGAAGAGCACCGGGCCGCCGCCCAGGTCGCGCGCGTGCAGCGCGCAGACGGCGACGGCCGCGGCGATCGCCCCGGCGACGGCGGCGCAGGCGAGCACGAGCACCGGGACGGCGCCGGTGCGGCCCTTGTCCACGCCGGTGGCCGTCCTGGGACGGCGCAGCCCTTCGAGCGGCGACCGCGCGCGCGGGGTGCGCGTGCCGGGCAGCTCCAGGTAGGTGAGGACGGACAGGGACGCGGCGAACAGACCGGCCGCGACGTACGCGCCGAGGGCGGCCTGGTGCTGGTCGAACCAGGCGACGCCGGTGCCCAGGAGGTTGTTGAACAGGGAGGCGACGACCAGGACGACGGCCGCGAGCGGGATCGCCGCGAAGGTGGTGCGCAGCGACAGGCGGCGCAGGGCGTCCAGGTGGTCGGGCAGGGGGCGCACGGTGGCGCCCTCGGGGGGCGGGGCGGGCAGCAGCGCGGGCGCCGCGCTCTCCCGGCACACCGTCCACAGCCGCTCGGCCGCTCCGGTCACGAAGACGGTGACCAGGAGGAGCGTCGGTGCGTTCGCCGGGGTCCAGTCGATCCACAGCGGGGCGATGATCAGCAGCGCCGCGCGTACGCCGTCCGCTCCGACCATGGTCCAGCGGCGGTCGAGCGGGCCGTCCGGTGCGGTCAGGGTGGTGAGCGGGCCCAGGAGGACCGCTCCGAAGAGGACGGTCGCCACGATGCGCGCACCGAAGACGGTCGCCACTGCGAACGCCGCGCCCCGGTAGCCGCCGCCGAAGGACCCCTGGGCGACGGCCGCCTGGAGGACCAGGGCGACCAGCACCAGGAGGGCCAGGGTGTCGCCCACGCCCGCGACCAGCTGTGCGCTCCACAGCCGCTTCAGCTGGGGTCGGCGCAGCAGGGCACGCACGGCGCGCTCGCGGGAGTCCGTCACCAGTGCGTCGTCGGGGGCCGGAGTGTGGGCCGTTGGCTGCTCGGCTCGCGTCATGCGTTCAGCCTATCGGGAGGCACCGACAGGACGTGGTGACCGCCCGAACGTACGCGCGCCCCGACATTTGTGTGATGCCGGGGCGCGCGTCGCGTGAACAGATGTGAAGACGAACCGGATGAAGCCGACGAAGCCGACGAAGCAGCGGTGCCGCTCAGTCCTCGGCCGCCGCCGTGTTCGCGGCGGCCTTCTTCGCCGCCGTCTTCTTCGCGGCAGCGGTCGTCGCCTTCTTCGCCGTCGTCTTGGCAGCCGTCGCTTTGGCAGCCGTCTTCTTCGCGGCGGTCTTCTTGGCCGTGGAGGCCGTCTTCTTCGCCGCGGTCTTCTTGGCGGGGGCCTTCTTCGCGGTCTTCTTGGCCGGGCCCTTGGCCCGCTTCTCCGCGAGCAGTTCGAAGCCGCGCTCCGGCGTGATCGTCTCCACGCTGTCGCCCGACCGCAGGGTCGCGTTGGTCTCGCCGTCGGTGACGTACGGACCGAAGCGGCCGTCCTTGACCACGACCGGCTTGGCGCTGACCGGGTCCTCGCCCAGCTCCTTCAGCGGCGGCTTGGCCGCCGCCCGGCCGCGCTGCTTGGGCTGGGCGTAGATCGCCAGCGCCTCTTCCAGCGTGATCGTGAAGAGCTGGTCCTCGGTCTGCAAGGACCGCGAGTCCGTGCCCTTCTTCAGGTACGGGCCGTAGCGGCCGTTCTGCGCGGTGATCTCGACGCCCTCGGCGTCCGCGCCGACGATCCGCGGCAGCGACATCAGCTTCAGCGCGTCGTCGAGCGTCACGGTGTCCAGGGACATCGACTTGAAGAGCGAGGCGGTGCGCGGCTTGACCGCGTTCTTGCCGGTCTTCGGGGTGCCCTCGGGGAGGATCTCCGTGACGTACGGACCGTAGCGGCCGTCCTTGGCGACGATCTGGTGGCCCGTCACCGGGTCGGCGCCCAGCTCGAAGTCGCCGCTCGGCTTGGCGAGCAGTTCCTCGGCGAGTTCGACGCTCAGCTCGTCGGGGGCCAGGTCGTCCGGGATGTCGGCGCGCTGGTGGGAGTCGGTGTCCTTCTCGCCGCGCTCGATGTACGGGCCGTAGCGGCCCACGCGCAGCACGATGCCGTTGCCGACCGGGAACGACGACACCTCGCGCGCGTCGATCGCGCCCAGGTCGGTCACCAGTTCCTTGAGGCCGCCGAGGTGGTCGCCGTCGCCGTTGCCGGCGTCCGCGGCACCGCCCTCGCCCGTGCCCTCGCCGAAGTAGAACCGCTTCAGCCACGGCACGGCCCGCGCCTCGCCGCGCGCGATGCGGTCGAGGTCGTCCTCCATCCGGGCGGTGAAGTCGTAGTCGACCAGCCGGCCGAAGTGCTTCTCCAGGAGGTTCACCACGGCGAAGGACAGGAAGGACGGCACCAGCGCCGTGCCCTTCTTGAACACATAGCCGCGGTCGAGGATCGTGCCGATGATCGACGCGTACGTCGACGGGCGGCCGATCTCGCGCTCCTCCAGCTCCTTGACCAGGCTGGCCTCGGTGTAGCGGGCGGGGGGCTTGGTGGCGTGCCCGTCGACCGTGATCTCCTCGGCACCGAGCGCGTCGCCCTCGGCGACCTGCGGCAGCCGGCGCTCGCGGTCGTCCAGCTCGGCGTTCGGGTCGTCGGCGCCCTCGACGTACGCCTTCAGGAAGCCGTGGAAGGTGATCGTCTTGCCGGACGCGCTGAACTCGACGTCCCGGCCGTCGGCGGCCCGGCCGCCGATCTTCACCGTGACGGAGTTCCCGGTCGCGTCCTTCATCTGGGAGGCGACGGTCCGCTTCCAGATCAGCTCGTAGAGCTTGAACTGGTCACCGGTCAGACCGGTCTCGGCGGGCGTGCGGAAGCGGTCGCCCGAGGGGCGGATCGCCTCGTGCGCCTCCTGCGCGTTCTTGACCTTCCCGGCGTACGTACGCGGCTGCGGCGGCAGGTAGTCGGCGCCGTACAGCTGCGTGACCTGGGCGCGGGCGGCGCTGACCGCCGTGTCGCTCAGCGTCGTGGAGTCCGTACGCATGTACGTGATGTAGCCGTTCTCGTACAGCTTCTGCGCGACCTGCATGGTGGCCTTGGCGCCGAAGCCGAGCTTGCGGCTGGCCTCCTGCTGGAGTGTCGTCGTACGGAACGGGGCGTACGGCGAGCGGCGGTACGGCTTGGACTCGACGGAGCGGACGGCGAAGGCGGTGTCCGCCAGGGCGGCGGCGAGCGCACGCGCGTTCGCCTCGTCGAGGTGGAGGGTGTTCGCGCTCTTCAGCTGCCCCAGGGAGTCGAAGTCGCGGCCCTGTGCGACACGCCGGCCGTCGACCGTCTGGAGCCGTGCGACCAGGGACGACGGGTCCGAGGCGTCGCCCGCCCGCCCGGTCGAGAAGGTGCCCGTCAGGTCCCAGTACTCGGCGGAGCGGAAGGCGATGCGCTCGCGCTCCCGTTCGACCACGAGCCGGGTCGCCACCGACTGGACGCGGCCCGCCGACAGCCGCGGCATGACCTTCTTCCACAGGACCGGCGAGACCTCGTAGCCGTAGAGGCGGTCGAGGATGCGGCGGGTCTCCTGGGCGTCGACGAGCTTCTGGTTGAGCTGGCGCGGGTTGGCGACGGCGGCCCGGATCGCGTCCTTGGTGATCTCGTGGAAGACCATCCGCTTGACCGGGATCTTCGGCTTCAGCACTTCCTGGAGGTGCCAGGCGATGGCCTCGCCCTCGCGGTCCTCATCGGTGGCGAGGAAGAGCTCGTCGGAGTCCTTCAGCAGGTCCTTGAGCTTCTTGACCTGGGCCTTCTTGTCGGCGTTGACCACATAGATCGGCTGGAAGTCGTGTTCTACGTCCACACCGAGGCGGCGGACCTCACCGGTGTACTTCTCCGGGACCTCCGCGGCCCCGTTCGGAAGGTCCCGGATGTGCCCGACGCTCGCTTCGACGACGTAGCCGGGGCCGAGATAGCCCTTGATCGTCTTCGCCTTGGCAGGCGACTCGACGATGACGAGTCGGCGACCGCCCTGTGCGGTATCGCTGGTCGGGGACAACTTCGCTCTTCTCTCCGGTCGACGCTTGGTCTCGCTGTGTCTCGCTGGATCTCCCCAGGCTGCGGCTGCGTTCCCGGGGCCGGGCAGTGCTGACGCTGCGGAGTGTGACGGTACATCCCGCCCCCGTGTCAAACGGGAAAAGCCCGCAACGGCCACTCGAACGGTAACCCGACTACCGCCCTTCCTGCCGCCCGGAGTGCCCACGGACCGGTCGGGGCCGAAGCGGAAGATGATCCACCGGACACCGGGGACGCCGCGCCGCGCCGGTGTTCACAGCCGCGTCAGGCACCACGTCCCGAGCGCCAGGCACCCCAGGGCCGCGCCGGTCGCGAGGGTTGCCGCGAGGCTCTGGCGCACCCCCAGCGCCACAGGTTCGCGACGGCGCGCGCGAAGTGCCGTCCACCCCAGCAGCACCGCTCCGAACAGGGTGAACACCGCCCCTGTGAAGATCGCCGGACCGCTTTCCACGTACGTACCCCTCCGCCCCGGATGCCCCCGGTCGGGGAGGCTGGCACCTCCGGGCGACAGGCGGCCCAACCCGGGGTGAACACGGAGCGTCCGGGCAACCGCGCGGCCCCTCGGCGACCGCCCGGCGTGCCCCGGCGCACGCCGGAGCGATGACCGAAAAATGGTCGAGCGGGGCCGGAGGCGAACGGTCAGGAGGGGCGGGCGGGCCCTGCCGGGCGGACTCTGCGCGGGGCGGGTCCCTCGGGGCGCGGCGGCCGGCCCCCCGAGGGCCGGTCGGTCCCCCGAGGGCCGGTCGGTCCGCCGAGGCCGGGTCAGTCGGCCGAGGGCCGGTCGGCCGGCTCCAGGAAGCCCTGCTCCACCAGCAGACGGATCTGCGCGGGCGTGCGGTCGCGCAGGAGCACGGGGTCTTCGCCGACGAGCTGGGCGATGGCGTCCAGGATGCGTCCGGCGCTGAGCGTGCCGTCGCAGACACCGGCGAAGCCCGCGCCGACCGTGTCCACGGCGGTGGCCCGGCGCATCCCGCGGTGCTGGCGCAGCACCACGTGCTCCGGGTCCTCGGCGCCGGGCAGCCCGACCTGCTCCTGCACGACCTCCCCGACGAGCCGGAAGTGCCGGTCGAGCAGGCCCGCGTCGTCGTGGTCCCGCAGGAAGCCGACGCGGTCGAAGTGCGCGCGCACGGTGTCGCCGAGCGGCTGCTCGACGGGGTGCGGCCACTCCTCCGCGACGACCGAGGGCGCGGCGGAGTCCGTCCGGCGCAGGGTGATCCAGCCGAAGCCGACGGCCTTCACCTTGCGCGCCTCGAACTCCTCCAGCCAGGCGTCGTAGCGCGCCTGGTACTCCGCCGGGTCGGCGCGGTGGTCACCGGCGTCGCGCAGCCACAGCTCGGCGTACTGCGTGACGTCCTGCACCTCGCGCTGCACGATCCACGCGTCGCAGCCGCGCGGCACCCACGACCTGAGCCTGTCCTGCCAGTCCTCCCCCTCCACGTGCTCCCAGTTGGCGAGGAACTGCGCGAACCCGCCCTCGCTCAGCCGCTCCCCCGCCCGCTGAACGAGCGTGCGGCACAGATCGTCCCCGGCCATCCCGCCGTCGCGGTACGTCAGCCGGGCGCCCGGGGAGATCACGAAGGGCGGGTTGGACACGATCAGGTCGAACCGCTCGTCGGCGCGGACCGGCTCGAACAGGGAGCCCTTGCGCAGATCGGCGGCCGGGGCACCGGACAGCGCGAGCGTGAGGGCGGTGATGTGCAGCGCGCGCGGGTTGAGGTCGGTCGCGGTCACCCGCGTGGCGTGCCGGCTCGCGTGCAGTGCCTGGATGCCGGAGCCGGTGCCGAGGTCCAGCGCGGCGGCGACGGGCGTACGGACCGTGAGTCCCGCCAGGGTGGTGGAGGCGCCGCCGACGCCGAGGACGACGCCCTCCTCGTGGCTGCCGATGCCGCCCGCGCCGCCGACCGCGCACCCCAGGTCGGAGACGATGAACCAGTCCTCGCCGTCGAGCCCGGCGTACGGCCGTACGTCCACGGTCGCGGCCAGCTCGTCCCCGCCGACGCGCGCCAGCCAGCCGGTCTCCAGGCAGGCGTCGACGGGCAGGACGTCCGCCACGCGCGCGTGCGGCACGGGCTGCTGGAGCAGGAAGAGCCGGACGAGCAGTTCGAGCGGGGTGTCCCCGCGCGTGGCGCGGAGCGCGGGCACGGTCTCGCTGCGGGCGAGCGCCGCGTACGCGGGCGCGCCGAGCAGTTCGAGCAGCCCGTCGGCGGTGAACGACGCGCCGAGCAGGGCGTCGCGGAGCCGGGCGGCGACGTCGGGGCGGTCGGCCGCGGGCAGGGCCGCCGGGCCGACCGGGACTTCGGGGGTGCCGGGGGCGGCGGGGGCGGTCGACACGCTCGGGATGTTCGGGACGTTCGGGGCGGGCACGCTGGAGTCACTCACGCACCCATTGTGTCGGCTCCCACCGACATCGCACGCGCGCACCGCTCGCCCCGGCACGGCCCGCATCGGCACGCGCGTGTGCGCGTGCGTGCGTGCCGATGCGTTCGCCGGGGCGGCGGTGCGGTGGCGGTGCGACCGCGGCGGCTCAGCCGTTCGCGGGCGACGCGGTCGTGGAGGCGGTGGCCGAGGCGGACTTGCAGCTCGGCTGCCCGGCCATCGCCTTGCCGACGTCGCCCTCCTCCAGGTTCTTCAGCGCGTCGTTGCCCGTCCTGCTCAGCTTGTCGAGCTGGGTGGCGATGTCCTTGAGCCCGTCCGCGAACTTGGCCTGGTCCTTGGTGTCGAGCTTGTCGACCTGCTCCTTGAGGGAGGCGTAGGAGGCACCGAGGTCGTTGAGTTCCTTGACCGCGTCCTGCTGCTTCTTCTGCCCGCCCTCGACATCGGGCGCGCCGGCCTTGTTCACGGCGGCGCCGATCGCCTTGTAGGCGTCGGACATGTCCTGGAAGGCCTGTGCGTCGGTCTCCTGGACCGTCTTCGTCGGAGTGTTGTCCGAGGTCTGCTTCTGGATCGCGGCGCTGGCGGCCTGGATCTTCTTCGCCTGCGGCTGGACACCGTCGCACACCTGCTTGGCCCAGGTGTTCAGCGCGTCGTTCTTGCCGTCGTCGCTGCTGCCGGAGCATCCCGTCAGTGCCAGTGCCAGTACCGCACCGCCGGACAGTGCGGCCGCGAGCTTCTTGTTCACCGGATCGGTCCCTTCCATGGCTCTCGGCCCCGGAACATACACGGCGATCGCCGGGCCGCCGGGGCCCGGTGACCCCTTACGTGCCGTCTTGCAGCCATTTGCACCAAGCGAGAGAAGGCTCACGGCCTCCCGACACGCGCGGCGGACCAGGACCCCGGACACGCGGCTGATCAGGACCCCGGACACGCGGCGGGCGGGCGGCGCATCGAACGCGCCGCCCGCCCGCTCACGAGCCGGACCGTGCCGTACGGCCCCGTGCGCCCCCTTACGAGACCACCGCGGGGTCGGCCGGT
The DNA here is from genome assembly GCF_000373685.1 of Streptomyces sp. PsTaAH-124. Taxonomy (NCBI): domain Bacteria; kingdom Bacillati; phylum Actinomycetota; class Actinomycetes; order Kitasatosporales; family Streptomycetaceae; genus Streptomyces; species Streptomyces sp. PsTaAH-124. The sequence continues at coordinate 108,351 of NZ_KB892180.1, forward strand.
TCGGCGGCCACCCGTTCGGCGCTGTCCTCGTCGTCGCCCACGGCGATCCCGCGCCGCTTGGAGACGTAGACCGAGCCGACGATGACGATCAGCGCGAGGATCGCGATCAGGATGCGCACGCCGACGCTCTTGTCGTCGCCGTAGGAGAACTTGATGACCGCGGGCGCGATGAGCAGCGACACGAGGTTCATCACCTTCAGCAGCGGGTTGATCGCCGGGCCCGCGGTGTCCTTGAACGGGTCGCCGACCGTGTCGCCGATCACCGTGGCGGCGTGGGCCTCGCTGCCCTTGCCGCCGTGGTGGCCGTCCTCGACCAGCTTCTTGGCGTTGTCCCAGGCACCGCCGGAGTTGGCGAGGAACACCGCCATCAGCGTGCCCGCGCCGATGGCGCCCGCGAGATAGGCGCCGAGCGCGCCGACGCCGAGCGTGAACCCGATGAAGATGGGCGCCATCACGGCCAGCAGTCCGGGCGTGGCGAGTTCGCGCAGGGCGTCCTTGGTGCAGATGTCGACGACGCGCCCGTACTCCGGCTTCTCGGTGTAGTCCATGATCCCGGGGTGCTCGCGGAACTGGCGCCGCACCTCGAAGACCACCGACCCCGCCGACCGCGACACCGCGTTGATCGCCAGCCCCGAGAAGAGGAAGACGACCGCGGCCCCGGCGATGAGCCCGACCAGGTTGTTGGGCTGGGAGATGTCCATGATCAGGGTCATCGGCGCGCCGGGCCCGGACAGCTTGGCGCCGACGTCGCTCGCACCGGTGGTGATGGCGTCGCGGTACGACCCGAAGAGCGCCGACGCCGCGAGGACGGCGGTGGCGATGGCGATGCCCTTGGTGATGGCCTTGGTGGTGTTGCCGACCGCGTCCAGGTTGGTGAGCACCTGGGCGCCCGCGCCCTCGACGTCACCGGACATCTCGGCGATGCCCTGGGCGTTGTCGGAGACCGGTCCGAAGGTGTCCATGGCGACGATCACACCGACCGTGGTGAGCAGGCCGGTGCCGGCCAGCGCCACCGCGAACAGCGCCAACATGATCGATGTGCCGCCGAGCAGGAACGCCCCGTAGACGCCGAGGCCGATCAGCAGCGCGGTGTAGACGGCCGATTCCAGTCCGATGGAGATACCGGCGAGGACGACGGTGGCCGGGCCGGTGAGCGAGGTCTTGCCGATGTCGCGGACCGGCCGCCGGGTGGTCTCGGTGAAGTACCCGGTCAGCTGCTGGATCACGGCGGCCAGCAGGATGCCGATGCCCACCGCGACCAGGGCGAGGATCCGCGGATCGCCGTCCTTCCCGCGGATCGCCGCATCGGTGACGCCGGTGAGACCGGCGTACGTGGACGGCAGATAGGTGTAGACGGCCACCGCCACCAGGGCGAGGGAGATCACCGCGGAGACGAAGAAGCCGCGGTTGATCGCGCTCATGCCGCTGCGGTCGCTGCGGCGCGGGGCCACCGCGAAGATGCCGATCATGGCGGTGACCACACCGATGGCGGGCACCAGCAGCGGGAAGGCGAGTCCGTCGTTGCCGAAGGCGGCCTTGCCGAGGATGAGCGCGGCGACCAGTGTGACCGCGTAGGACTCGAAGAGGTCGGCCGCCATGCCCGCGCAGTCGCCGACGTTGTCGCCCACGTTGTCGGCGATGGTCGCGGCATTGCGCGGATCGTCCTCCGGAATGCCCTGCTCGACCTTGCCGACCAGGTCGGCGCCGACGTCGGCGGCCTTGGTGAAGATGCCGCCGCCCACGCGCATGAACATGGCGATCAGCGCCGCGCCGAGGCCGAAGCCCTCCAGCACCTTCGGCGCGTCCGCCGCGTAGACCAGCACCACGCAGGAGGCGCCCAGCAGGCCGAGCCCCACCGTGAACATGCCGACGACGCCGCCCGTACGGAAAGCGATCTTCATGGCTTTGTGCGAGACGGTGGTGAGATCCTTTTCCGGTTCGCCCTGTGCGGGAGTCGCCTCCCGGGCGGCGGCGGCCACACGCACATTGCTGCGCACGGCGAGCCACATGCCGATATAACCGGTGGCCGCCGAGAACCCGGCACCGATCAGGAAGAACACCGACCGTCCGGCGCGCTGATTCCAGTCGTCGGCGGGCAGCAGCAGGAGCAGGAAGAACACCACGACGGCGAATACGCCGAGGGTGCGCAGCTGGCGGCCCAGATAGGCGTTCGCGCCTTCCTGGACCGCCTCCGCGATCTTCTTCATGCTGTCGGTGCCCTCGCCGGCCGCGAGCACCTGGCGCACCAGGACACCCGCGACCAAGAGCGCGGCCACCGCGACCGCGGCGATGACCGCCACGATGATCCGATTGTCATCGGTCAGTACCGCGGCTGCGAAAGTTGTCGGTTGAGCCGACTGATGAGGGGTAGAAAGCCCCGCCATTCGTCCTCCTTGACGCTTGGGCTGAGCTCAAGATGTGGACGGATTGTAGGGAGCGAAACCCGAACTAAACAGTGTGCGGTAAATGGAATCAGCCGTCACACGGCTCTCAGCAAAAGATCGCCGGCCGACAGGGGACCCGAAAGCGGTAACGCCTCAAAAGCATTGACCCTTGATCCATTATCAGGCTATCGATCGTGAATCAATTCACTAAATGATGCCGGTCCACCACGGGTTCGGCCGAATGGGCCGGTCGAAAGGCACGTTCGGATGGGCCGAACCCGTTCGAATGGGCCGGCCGGGGGCGGCGGTCTCTCTGCCCCCGGACATGCCGAAGGGCCCCGCTGCCGGGGCCCTTCGGAACAGACGGACGGAGACGGAACGGTGCGGGGCACAGAAGCGGGCAGGGACGGAGCCGGGTCGAGGACGGAGCCGGGATGCGAACCTATGAGCGATCGGCTGCGATCGGCTCAGGAGAGCACGGCGTCCGCCGACGCGGTCGGCCAGGTCATCTTGATCAGTCCGCCGTCCTCGCCCGCCGAGACCTCGACGTCGTCGACAAGGCCACTGATGACCGCGAGGCCCATCTCGTCCTCCTCGGCGTCCGCGTCGTCCACGGCGCCCGGGGCATCCCCCGTGTGGTGCGGAGCATGCCGGGCCTCGTCGCCGACCTCGATGGAGAACTGCTTCTCCTCCTCGGTCAGCACCACCGTCACCGGCGCCGCGATCCCGTTGCTCTGATGCAGCCCGACGGCACGGGAACAGGCCTCACCGACGGCGAGCCTGACCTCGTCGAGGACGGCCTCGTCGACCCCCGCCCTGCGCGCCACCGCTGCCGCCACCAGCCGGGCGGTCCTGACGTGCTCCGGCAGCGCGCTGAAGCGGAGTTCGACGGTGGCCATGCATCCCCCTAGGAGCTACGGGCGTGCGGTCGGGAGACCGGGCCGCCGAGCCCGGCTCCCCGCAGGAACGTCTTCCGCCCCGGACACCGGCCCGGGACCGGCGGTCAGTCGGTCGCCGCCACCGCTTCGTCGACCGAGGTGTGGATGGGGAACACCTTGGTCAGACCGGTGATGCGGAAGATCTTGAGAATGCGCTCCTGGTTGCAGACCAGGCGCAGCGAGCCCTCGTGGGCACGCACTCGCTTCAGACCGCCGACCAGTACGCCGAGACCGGTGGAGTCGAGGAAGTCCACGCCCTCCATGTCGACGACGAGGTGGAAATTCCCGTCGTTCACCAGCTCGACCAGCTGCTCGCGCAGCTTGGGCGCGGTATATACGTCGATTTCGCCACCGACCTCGACGACCGTACGATCGCCGACGGTACGGGTCGACAGGGACAGGTCCACGGATCCTCCAGCACCTTGCTATCGAGCGGTCGCCCATCGGGCACCTCGGCTTGAGGCCCCCGGGACGGTTCGCCAGCCGCGATGGCATTCAATCACTTACCGGCAGGCGTGCACGACGCCTTGGCTCCATTGTCCGTCACGCCGGTGACAGACTCGGTGTCAATGGCCAAGAATCACCGATCCGATCGAACCCCGACGGACACCGCAACCCGCCTGACGCCGGGCGCGGTTCTGGACCGGCTCGCCTCCGGGCCGAGCCGGGCTGCGCGCATCACTCATACGGAGCACCTGCCCCCGCGAGCGGGTCGTCATGCCGTCTGGCCCGACCGGATTCGTCCGGAGGTCCTCGCCGCGGTCCGGGCCTGCGGGATCGAGCACCCCTGGGCCCACCAGGCACAGGCGGCTGAGCACGCCCTCGACGGCGACTCCGTCGTGGTCGCCACCGGCACGGCGTCCGGCAAGTCGCTGGCGTATCTGGTCCCCGTGCTGTCGGCGCTGCTGGAGGGCTCCGAGGCGCCGAACGGCCGCGGGGCCACCGCCCTCTATCTGGCCCCCACCAAGGCTCTCGCCGCCGACCAGTGCCGCGCGGTGCGGGAACTCGCCCGGCCGCTGGGCAGCGCCGTACGGGCCGCCGTGTACGACGGCGACACACCGGTCGAGGAACGCGAGTGGATCCGCCAGTACGGCAACTACGTGCTGACCAACCCCGACATGCTGCACCGCGGGATCCTGCCGTCCCACCCGCGCTGGTCCTCCTTCCTGCGGTCCCTGAAGTACGTCGTCATCGACGAGTGCCACACCTACCGCGGTGTCTTCGGCTCCCATGTCGCCCAGGTCCTGCGCCGTCTGCGCCGGCTCTGCGCGCGTTACGGCGCCTCGCCCGTCTTCCTGCTCGCCTCGGCCACGGCGGCGGAGCCCTCGGTGGCCGCCCGCCGCCTCACCGGCCTGCCCGTGGTGGAGGTCGCCGACGACGCCTCGCCCCGCGGTGAACTGGTGTTCGCCCTCTGGGAGCCCCCGCTCACCGAACTGTCGGGCGAGAAGGGCGCCCCGGTCCGCCGCACCGCCACCGCGGAGACCGCCGATCTGCTGACCGACCTCACCCTCCAGGGGGTGCGCTCGGTCGCTTTCGTGCGCTCCCGCCGCGGCGCCGAGCTGATCTCGGTCATCGCCCAGGAACGACTGGCGGAGGTCGACCGGTCCCTGGTCCGGCGCGTCGCCGCCTACCGGGGCGGCTACCTCCCCGAGGAGCGCCGCGCCCTGGAACGCGCCCTGCACTCCGGGGAGCTGCTGGGCCTCGCCGCCACGACCGCCCTCGAACTCGGCGTGGACGTCTCCGGCCTGGACGCCGTGGTCATCGCCGGGTATCCGGGCACCCGGGCCTCCCTGTGGCAGCAGGCGGGCCGGGCGGGCCGCGCCGGGCAGGGCGCCCTCGCGGTCCTGGTAGCCCGCGACGACCCGCTGGACACCTTCCTCGTCCACCATCCGGAGGCCCTGTTCGACCAGCCGGTCGAATCCACCGTCCTCGACCCCGACAACCCCTACGTGCTCGCCCCGCACCTGTGCGCCGCCGCCGCCGAGCTGCCGCTGACCGAGGAGGACGTGGAACTGTTCGGTCCGGCGTGCCCGGAGCTGCTGCCGCAGCTGGAGGCCGCGAAACTGCTGCGCCGCAGGGCCACGGCCTGGCACTGGACGCGCCGGGAGCGGGCCGCGGACCTCACCGACATCCGCGGCCAGGGCGGACGGCCGGTGCAGGTCGTCGAGGCCGGCACCGGACGGCTGCTCGGCACGGTCGACGAGGCCGCCGCGCACACGACCGTGCACGAGGGCGCCGTCCACCTGCACCAGGGCCGTACCTATCTGGTGCGCTCGCTCGACCTGGACGACTCGGTCGCCCTGGTGGAGGAGGCGAACCCGCCGTACACGACGGTCGCCCGGGACACGACGGCGATCTCCGTCCTGGAGACCGACGTCACCGTCCCCTGGGGAGACGGCCGCCTGTGCTACGGCTCCGTCGAGGTCACCAATCAGGTGGTCTCCTTCCTGCGCCGCCGGGTCATCACCGGCGAAGTGCTCGGCGAGACGAAACTCGACCTCCCGCCGCGCACGCTGCGCACCCGCGCCGTGTGGTGGACGGTCACCGAGGACCAGCTCGACGCGGCGCGGATCAACCCGGAGATCCTCGGCGGCGCCCTGCACGCCGCCGAGCACGCGTCGATCGGCATGCTGCCGCTCTTCGCCACCTGCGACCGCTGGGACATCGGCGGGGTCTCCGTCCCGCTGCACCCCGACACGCTCCTGCCGACGGTCTTCGTCTACGACGGCCATCCGGGCGGCGCGGGCTTCGCCGAGCGTGCCTTCCACACCGCCCGGGACTGGCTCGTCGCCACCCGCGAGGCCATCGCCTCCTGCGAGTGCGACGCCGGCTGCCCGTCCTGCATCCAGTCCCCCAAGTGCGGCAACGGCAACGACCCGCTCCACAAGCGCGGCGCCGTCCGGCTGCTCACGGTGCTGCTGAAGGGGGCGCCCGTACGGCCCGGAGAGGGACCCGGAGAGGGCTCCGGAGAAGGACCGCAAGGCTTCGCGGGACGTACGGAGGAAGCCGCGGGCCGGACGGACGGCGCGGAACGTTCGGAAGGCGCGGAAGGCGGAGACGGGGCGGGGGCGGTTCTCCGGGGCTGACCCCACCGACGGATCCGCCCGGTTCTCCCGGCTCCCCCGGCTCATCCGGCCCTGCTGACCCAGCTCCCCCGGCTGATCCGGCTGATCCGGCGGACCCGCCCTGGCCCGGACCTGTGCCGCGAACGGCCCGTGCCCCGAGGCCGCCGTGACATCCGAGACGTCGCCCACGAGCGCGCACCGGACGAGGCGGGCGCCCTGCGCCCGTGCCACCCGGTCGGCGCGGGCACAGGCCGCGGCACCACCCAGCGCCCAGTGGTCGGCGGCGGCCAGCGCCGCCAGGTCAGCCGCGCCGGCCGCGCGGTGCCGGACGACCACGGCCTGGCCCAGCGCGAGGCCGGTGCCGAACACCGCGCACAGCAGGGCGATCGCCCCGACGCTCCAGACGGTGGCGGAGCCCCGGTCGCGCTCGGCGAAGCGGCGCCTCATGAACCTGCCTCCTGCCCCGCGCGCACCGCCGCGCCGCTCGGCCCGGCCGCCCCTGGCCTCTCATCCGTCACGGCCGCCTCCTCCGCCTCGGCCACGGCCTCCTCCCTCAGCCGGAAGGGCAGCAGACCCAGCCCCGGAGGCGACGCGCTGACGACCACACGGACCTGCCCTGCCCGCCGGGACACCGTGACCTTCGCGCCGCGAGGCGCCGTCCGGCGGGTCACCAGGACCACCGCGCCGTCCGGGTCCTGACGGGCGGCCGCCCGCGCACCGACCCGTGCCGCGTCCACGCACTGGATCTGCGCGAGCACGACGAGCAGCCCCCACACCAGCGTGGTCACCACCAGCACCAGCACGGGCAGGACCATGGCGGCCTCCGCCGTCACGAACCCCCGGTCGCCACCGGGCACGCCGCGCCCGTCACGCGCGCCGCCCCGGCGGTGCTCACATCCGGGCACTGAGCGCCCGCTTCACGATGTTCTGGAGCTCCGTCTTGACCTGCCCGCTGGTCACCACCTCGTACAGCAGCACCGCGAACGCCACCGCCGCGATGATGCCCATCGCGTACTCGGACGTGACCATTCCGGTGTCCCTGCGCATACGGACCGCCAGGCCACGCAGCCGTGTCCATGCCGCCTTCGTGTTCATCTCAACCCCCGTGAGGTGTCGTTCCGTTGTCATTCGCATCGCTTGTCGCGTCAGTCGTATCGGTCATGTCGGTCATATCGGTCGTGTCGTCCCGGTGTTCGCCCTCTCAGCCGCCACCGCCTCTCCACACCCCGCCCGCGACGCCGATCACCACGGGCAGCACGCCGATGGCGACGAAGGCGGGCAGGAAGCACAGCCCCACCGGTGCGGTGACCAGCACGGCCGCACGCCGGGCGCGGGCGGTGGCCGTGCGCCCGCGGTCGGCGCGCAGATCGGCGGCCAGCCGAGCCGCCGGTACGGCGGCGGGGAACCCGGACTCGCCGGCCCGTTCCAGCAGCCGTGCGAGGGCTGCGGCGCCCGGTATCGCGGCGAGTCCGCGCCAGGCGTCGTCGGCGCCGCCGAGCCGCACCTCCGCGGCTCCCCGCGCCAGGACCTCACCGACCGGGCCTCCCAGGGCCTCGCCCACCGCCTGCGCGGCGATCACCGGACCGGCGCCGGCCGCAATGCAGGCGGCCAGCAGATCGGCGGCGAGCGGAAGCTGCCGGGCGGCCTCGGCCGCGTCGACCTCGGCCTCGGGCCGTGGCCGGATACCGGATCGCTGCTGCCACCACCACAGCCCCGCTCCACAGGCCAGCCCCGTCACGGCCCCCGCCGGTCCGCCGACGAGCATCCAAGCGGCGCCCGCGACAGCCACCGCCGGAACCCTCTGCCGTACGGAGGCCGGCGACACCGGGAGACGTCCGGCGGGCTTCGCCCCTGACGAGCCGTCCGCCGCCGGCGGCGGGTGCACCGCCGAGGAGCCCGCCAGCAGCGAGGCCGTGCGCCGCCGTACCCGCCGGACGCGGCGCACCGCCAGCAGCCGCCACACCGGCAGCCCCAGGGCGGCCGCCACCGCCGCCACCGTCCCCAGCCTGTGGACGACGTCCATGACGTCCGGCACGACGTCCGGCACGCCCGAGCCGTCCGCGTTCACGCCGCCTCCGCCCGTCGCACGATCCCCAGGGCCCACCACAGCCCCACGCCTTCCAGCACGCCCCCGACAAGCAGGCAGCCCATTCCGGCGCCGGTGTGCAGCAGCACGTGCAGCGGATCGGCGCCCATGGCCGTACCGAGCAGGAGGCCGAGGGCGGGCAGTCCGGCGAGCATCACCGCCGTCGCGCGGGCGCCCGCCAACTGGGCCCGCAGGTCGGCACGCTGGTCGCGCTCCGCGCGCAGCGCCGCTTCGAGCCGGTCGAGCCCTGCCGCCAGGCCCGCCCCCTGGTCGACGGCGACCCGCCAGCACGCGGCGAGGCCCCGCAGTCCCTCGGCGCCCGGTCGCCGGGCCGCGACGGAGAGCGCGCCGGGCACGTTCCCGCCGAATCGCGCTGCCGCCAGCACGGCCGCCTGGGAGTCCCCGAAGCCGCCCGCGTCCCGGACGGCGCACAGCAGGGCCTGGCCCGGCTGCCGCCCGGCCCGTACCTCCCCGGCGAGCGCCCCGCACAGGGCGATCACCGCGTCCGCACGCCGTTCCCGGGTCCGGCGGGCGGCCTGTGCCAGCCGGACCCTGCGCAGGACGGGCAGCCCGGCCGCCCCCGCGACGACCGGCAGCACGGAGCCGCCCAGCACGGCCAGCAGCAGTCCGGCGGCCGGTGCCCACCACTCGGCCCGCAGCCGTGCGCGCAGCCCGGCCAGTCCGTCGCGCAGCCGGGCCTCCAGCGCGGGCGGCGAAGGCACCGCTCCGCCACCGGCGAGCAGCAGACGGGCCCGCCGCGCCCCAGAGTGCCATCCGCCCAGCAGCCGGACGGCGGCCAGCACGCACACCAGGGCCGCCGCGACGTACACCGACTGCGGGAGGGCCGGCGGCACCAGCAGGCCGGCGGCCGCCTCGTCCAGCAGGCGCATCACTTGCTCCAGGACGCTCACCGCTCCCGCCCCCCGCTCACCGGACCGGCCGCGTCCCTCGCGCCGCCCTCGTCCGTGAGGTCCACCGGGCGGAGCAGCGCCCGCAGCCGCTCCCAGCCCGGTTCCTCCACGAAGGCGTCCGCGCCCCAGCGCAGCGCCGGGACCGTGCGCACCAGCCCGGACGCGTCCCGCTCCAGCACCCGCACCTCGGCGATGCGCCGCCGCCCGGAGCGGTCGCGCACCAGGTGGACCACCACCGACAGCGCGGCGGCCACCTGGCTGTGCAGGGCGGCCCGGTCCAGTCCCGCGGTGGTGCCCAGGGCCTCCAGACGGGCGGGGACGTCCGCCGCCGCGTTGGCGTGCACCGTCCCGCACCCGCCTTCGTGGCCCGTGTTCAGCGCGGCCAGCAGATGCACCACCTCGGCGCCGCGCACCTCACCCACCACCAGCCGGTCCGGCCGCATGCGCAGGGCCTGGCGGACCAGGTCCTCCAGGGTGACCAGGCCCGCTCCCTCCTGGTTGGCGGGTCGTGTCTCCAGGCGGACGACGTGCGGATGGTCGGGGCGCAGCTCCGCGGAGTCCTCGGCGAGCACGATGCGCTCGCCCGGCCCGACCAGGCCCAGCAACGCGCTGAGCAGTGTGGTCTTGCCGCTGCCGGTGCCGCCGCTGACGAGGAAGGACAGCCGGGCCTCGACGAGCGCCCGCAGCACGTGGTCCCCGCCCGGCGGGACCGTGCCCGCGGCGACGAGTTCACCGAGGGTGAAAGCGCGCGGCCGGACGACGCGCAGGGACAGGCAGGTGCAGCCGACGGCGACCGGGGGCAGCACCGCGTGCAGCCGGGTGCCGTCGGGCAGGCGGGCGTCGGCCCAGGGCCGGGCGTCGTCCAGGCGCCGCCCCGCCACGGCCGCCAGCCGCTGGGCCAGACGGCGTACGGCCGCCGCGTCGGAGAAGGCGACGGCGGCCCGCTCCAGTCCGCCTCCGCGGTCCACCCAGACCTCGTCGGGCGCCGACACCAGGACGTCGGTCACCGACGGGTCGGCGAGCAGCGGCTCCAGCGGACCGCTGCCGATCAGTTCGGAGCGCAGCCGCTCGGCCGCGCCGAGCACCTCCTCGTCACCGAGCACACGGCCCTGTTCACGCAGGGCCTGGGCCACGCGCGCGGGTGTCGGTTCGGCCCCGCTCTCGGCGAGCCACTGGCGTACGCCGTCCAGGAGCCGGGCGGACGTGCCCGGCGGTTCCGCTGCCCGGGGCACGCGCGGACCACCGGCCGCCGTGTACCGCCCGACCGCGTCCCACCTGTTCCCGTCCCGACCGTCTCCGTCCCGACCGTCTCCATTCCGGCCGTCTCCATCGCGGCCGTCCCCCTGCCGTCCGGTCGCGCCGGGCCCGGACGGAAGCCGCCACTGCTCGGCCGGGGCCCTCACGCGGCGCCCGCCTCGGTCAGGGCCCGCTCCCAGAAGCCGGTGCAGAACCGGGCCAGCGGGCCGCGCGCGGTCGCGCCGGGCGGCGTCCTGCCCTCGCCGGGGCGTCGCAGCCCGGACTCGACCGGCACCTCCCCCGCCAGCGGCAGTCCGAGCAGCCGGGCCACCTCGCAGTCGTCGAGCCCGGGTGCGTACGGGCCGCGTACCGCGACGCGCAGATCGCGCAGGACCATGCCGGCCACCGAGGCGACCCGGGCGGCGGCCGCGACGGCGCGCAGCTCGGCGGGGACCACGAGCAGTCCGACGTCGATCTGGGCCAGCGCCTCGGCGGCGCCCTCGTCGACCCGGCGGGGCAGGTCGACCACGACGGCCCCGCCGCCGCGCCGCGCCGCGGCCAGCACCGCACGGACGGCCTGCGGCGGGACGGCGACGCAGTCACCGCGGTCCCAGCTGAGCACGCGCAGCGAGTGCAGCCGGGGCAGGGACTCCTCCAGGGCACCGCCGCCGACCCGCCCGCGCGAGGTCGCGAAGGCGGGCCAGCGCAGCCCCTCGGCGGCCTCCCCGCCCAGCAGCACGTCGAGCCCGCCGCCCAGCGGATCGGCGTCCACGAGCAGGGTGCGCAGGCCCTCCCGCGCGGCGGTCACGGCGAGCGCGCAGGCGAGGGTGGAGGCACCGGCGCCGCCGCGGCCGCCGATGACACCGACGGTGAGCGCGGGACGGCCGACGCCCTCGGCGACATCGGCGATCCGGTCGACCAGCCACTGCTCGCCGTCGGGCAGCACCAGCACATGGTCGGCGCCGATCTCGACGGCGCGTCGCCAGATGCCGGAGTCGTCCTGGTCTCGGCCGACCAGCACGACGCCCCGTCTGCGCGGGGTGGCGCGCACCCGCGGTGCGGCGTCGTCACCGACCAGCACCAGTGGCGCGGCCTCCCAGCCGCCCCGGTGCTCGGGCACGCCGTGGTGCACCTCGGGGGTGGCGCCGGCCGCCGCGCACAGGCGCAGCAGGTCGTCGAGGAGGTCGGCGTCCTCGGTGATGATCAGTGGGCCGCTCCGGGGCCCTCCGGTGCCGGACGGCGGATCGTGGGTGACGGTGACGGCCATGGGCCGCTCCCCCTTCGCTGCGTCGTGCGCGCGGCTCGTCGCCCCGCGTGATTCCGGACAGATGAAGAACCGGCGAGCGGTCCGCATATGAGCGGCCGCCGGAAACCGGCGTGGACGGCCGACAGAAACCGGCCAGACGCGCCCGACAAACGGAACCGGCCATGAACTCCGCCGCGAGCGGTGCGCGCAGGAATCACGGTGCAGCGATCCGGAAATTGATGTGGATCTTGGTCGAAATCTGTGGACAACTCAGTGCCTGTGAAAATGGCGGTCACCCAAACCGGTGACCCCCGCACCGACTCCCGTACGACTTCCGCAGCGCAGCCCAACAACTACGCACAGTCACGGATCATGAGGAGTATCGAGAGAGCCGCGCGAGGGCCCGCCGGGGCCACAAGGCCGCACCGGACGGGCAGGGAGTGGGAGAAAACCCCTCCGGACATGCGACGACCCCCGCCGGGGGGGAGAGCGGGGGTCGTCTCCACGGCCGACTCGGGGGGGGAGGAGTCGGACCGGGTTAGCACGGTCGCGAACGATCCGTGACTTCCATGGTGTACCCGAGAGCCCTCTCAGGCAAACCCACACGCCAAGCTTACGCCGAATGGGCTGCCCCTATGCTCGACCTTGTGGAAAACCACTCCTTGCCCCGCACAGCGGCGTTCTTTGATCTGGACAAGACGGTCATTGCGAAGTCGAGCACGCTCACCTTCAGCAAGTCGTTCTACCAAGGCGGACTGATCAACCGCAGGGCTGTGCTGCGTACCGCATACGCCCAGTTCGTCTTCCTCGCCGGAGGCGCCGACCACGACCAGATGGAGCGCATGCGCGAGTACCTGTCCGCGCTCTGCCGCGGCTGGAACGTACGACAGGTCAAGGAGATCGTCGCCGAGACGCTGCACGATCTGATCGACCCGATCATCTACGACGAGGCCGCCTCCCTCATCGAGGAGCACCACAGCGCCGGACGGGACGTCGTCATCGTCTCCACCTCGGGCGCCGAGGTGGTCGAGCCGATCGGCGAACTGCTCGGTGCCGACCGGGTGGTGGCCACCCGGATGGTGGTGGGCGACGACGGGTGCTTCACCGGCGAGGTGGAGTACTACGCGTACGGGCCGACGAAGGCGGAGGCGGTCCGCGAGCTGGCCGTGTCCGAGGGGTACGACCTCGCCCGGTGCTACGCCTACAGCGACTCGGTCACCGATGTGCCGATGCTGGAGGCGGTCGGCCATCCGCACGCCGTCAACCCCGACCGGGCCCTGCGCCGCGAGGCCGTCGCGCGCGAGTGGCCGGTCCTCGACTTCCACCGCCCGGTGCGGCTCAAGCGGCGGCTGCGCACGCTCTCCGTGCCCCCGCGCCCGGCCCTGGTCGCGATGGCGGCCGTGGGAGCGGCGGCGGCCACGGCGGGGCTCGTCTGGTACGCGAGCCGACGGCGCGCCCTGGCCTGAGCGGCTGCCGGGGCAGCGGAGCACGGCCGGACGGCGTCCCTTTGTGACCCGTTTGGGACGGAAAGTAAAGAAGTGTGGACAGGGGTTCCGCTTGTCACCCGGGTGCAGTACAAAGGACTCAACGGCCCGCGAGACCTGAGGACATCCGAAAGGATCACCTTTTCAACGCATTCGGCCCCACGGACCGAGCATGAACACCGGGCACCCACGCGACGTCGACCCGTCGATTACGGGCCAGCCGCACCAGGTGACGGGCAAAGTCCCCGGCCTGATGGGCGACATATCGAGGACGCTTGGTAACGCGGTGCTCATGCCAGCGGCGGTACGACATGTCGTACCGCCGCGACCCTTGTCCCGCCGCTGTCCGTCCCTGGCCCCACCCTTGCCGGACCGCCGTCCGGCTATGCCGCTCCACGCTGGAGCGCCTCGCACACCGCCGTGGACTCCCGCGCGCCCAGCCCGACCGCCCCGGCGCAGTGGGCGATCCAGGCCGCCATGCCCTCCGGGGTCCCCGAGACATAGCCGTCGAGGGCGGCCCGGTAGGCCGCGCGGCCCAGTTCGGCGTGGCCCACCTCGGCCGGGCAGACCGACTTCGGGTCCAGGCCGCTGCCGACCAGGACGATACGTTCAGCGGTGCGGGCGATCAGGCCGTTGTGGGAGACGAAGGGGCGCAGCGCCAGGATCTCGCCGTGCACCACGGCCGCCGTCACCAGCGCCGGTGCGGAACTGCCCGCGACGACCAGTTCGGACAGCCCCTCCAATCGGCCGGAGACCTCCGACGCGCCGGGCAGCGCCAGCTCGATCAGCGGCTCGTCGACGCCCTCGCCCTCCTGGCGCGGTCGGCCGACGGAGTCCTCCGTGCCCGCGGCGGCTACCAGGTGCAGCCGGGCCAGCACCCTGAGCGGCGACTGCCGCCAGACGGACAGCAGTTGTCCGGCCTCGGCCGTCAGCCGCAGCGCGGCCCCCAGGACGCGCGCCTCGTCGTCACCACTGAAGTCGGTGCGCCGACGCACCTCCTCCAGGGACCAGTCCGCCCCCGACAGCGCCCCGGAGCCGCGCGCGCCGCGCAGCGCCGCCTCGGAGGTGACGGCGTTGCTCCGGCGCCGCATGATCCGGTGCCCGTAGACCCGGTCCACGGCCTTGCGCACGGATTCCACGGACTCGGCCACCCCGGGCAGGGACCCCAGGGTCGCGAGCGGATCAGCGGTCGCGCCTGTCGTACTCATGCGTCCGACCCTACGCACCCGGTCCTCCCCTGCCTCGAAGGAGTGGTCTTCTTCACGCAAGCTGCCACGTACAGCTATCGCGGCACTACGCTTGGTGAACATGAAAATTGCTTTCGTCGGGAAGGGCGGCAGCGGCAAGACCACGCTGTCGTCCCTCTTCATCCGCCATCTCGCGGCGACCGGCGCGCCCGTCGTCGCGGTCGACGCCGACATCAACCAGCATCTGGGAGCGGCACTGGGCCTGGAGGAGGCCCGCGCGGCGGAACTGCCCGCGATGGGCGACCGGCTGCCGCTGATCAAGGACTATCTGCGCGGCAGCAACCCGCGCATCGCCTCCGCCGAGACGATGATCAAGACCACGCCGCCCGGCGAGGGCTCGCGGCTGCTGCGCGTCGCCGAGAACAACCCGCTCTACGACGCCTGCGCGCGGCCGGTGGAACTCGACGGCGGCGCCGTTCGCCTCATGGTCACCGGCCCCTTCACCGACGCCGACCTGGGGGTCGCCTGCTACCACTCCAAGACGGGCGCGGTGGAGCTGTATCTGAACCACCTGGTGGACGGCCGCGACGAGTACGTCGTGGTGGACATGACGGCCGGTTCGGACTCGTTCGCGTCCGGCATGTTCACCCGCTTCGACATCACGTTCCTGGTCGCCGAGCCGACCCGCAAGGGCGTCTCCGTCTACCGGCAGTACAAGGAGTACGCCCGGGACTTCGGCGTCGTCCTGAGGGTCGTCGGCAACAAGGTGCAGGGGCCGGACGACCTCGACTTCCTGCGCTCCGAGGTCGGCGACGACCTGCTCGTCACCGTCGGGCAGTCCGACTGGGTGCGCGCCATGGAGAAGGGCCGGCCGCCCCGCTTCGAGCTGGTGGAGGACGCCAACCGCCGCGCCCTGCGCACCCTCCAGGTGGCCGCCGACGCCACGTACGAGCTGCGTGACTGGGAGCGCTACACCCAGCAGATGGCGCACTTCCACCTGAAGAACGCCACCTCCTGGGGCAACGAGCGCACCGGGGCCGATCTCGCGGCCCAGATCGACCCCGGTTTCGTGCTCGGCGAGGGCGTCACCGCCTCCGCCTGACGGGCGCTACGGCTTGGGCGCCCCGGGTACTCCCTTGGGCGCCGGAGCCGGACGGGCCGACAGGAAGGACGCCCAGCCCTGCTTGGGCGCCTCGCCCACCTCCAGGCCGCGCAGCTTGGCCAGGGTCTGCGGGTCCTGCGCGTCCAGCCAGTCGGCCAGTTGGTGGAAGGAGACGCAGCGCACGTCGGGCTTGTTGCACACCTCCTTCACGACGTCCTCGACGGCGCGCATGTAGGTGCCGCCGTTCCACGACTCGAAGTGGTTGCCGATGACCAGCGGCGCCCGGTTCCCGTCGTAGGCCCGGTTGAAGCCCTGGAGCAGGCCGTCGCGCATCTGGTTGCCCCAGTAGTCGAACTTGTCGGGGTCGCCCTGGGTCTGCGTGCCCGACTGGTTGACCATGAAGTTGTAGTCCATGGTCAGTTGCTCGAAGGTGTGGCCGGGGAAGGGCACCAGCTGCATCGACAGATCCCACAGCCCGTCCTTCTTCTTGGGCCACAGCTGGTTGTTGACGCCACTGCTGTCGTAGCGGAAGCCCAGCTGGCTCGCCGCCTTCATGAAGTTCTTCTGGCCCTCCAGGCAGGGGGTGCGGGCGCCGATCAGCTCCTTGTCGTAGTCGAAGGGCAGCGCGGGCACGTTCTTCAGCCCGCTGTTGGACTTCCAGGTCTTCACGAACTGCTTGGCCTGGCCGATCTCGCTCTTCCATTCGTCGACCGACCACTGGCCGGCCCCGCCGTCGGGGCCGCAGAAGTGGCCGTTGAAGTGGGTGCCGATCTCATTGCCCTCCAGCCACGCCAGGCGTGCCTGCTCGGCCGTGTCCGCGATGCCCTGGGCGTCGTTGAAGCCGATCTCCGAACTGCCCTGCGCGTGCTGCGGCGGCCGGTACAGATCACGCTTCTCCTCCGGCAGCATGTACACACCGCTGAGGAAGAACGTCATGTTGGCGTGGTTGTCCTTGGCCACCTTGCGGAAGTGGGAGAACAGCTTCTGACTGTCCTCGCCCGCGCCGTCCCAGGAGAAGACGACGAACTGGGGAGGCTTCTCACCGGCCTTCAGCCGTTGCGGCTTGGGCAGGTGCGGCTGGGCTCCGGTGTACGAGGTCGACCCGTCGCCGATGAGACGGACGGCGCTCCCGGGCGCCTGCGCGGCCTTGGGTGCGCCGTGCGCGCCCTCGCGCCGGGGTACGTCGCTGCCACTCGCACAACCGGCGAGCGCCGAGGCACAGGCCACGGCGGCGACGACGCTCGCGGCGATCCTCTGGTTGGCGGCCATGTTCCGCCCACCTTCTTCCTTCTCTCGTCCTACGCCGAGACGGCGTGTGCTGGTGCTGTGCCGGCCGTGCCGACAGCGCCGTCAAGGTCGCACGAAGGCGAGAAGGAATTAGTACGACAAGCCGATAAAAAGCCCACTTCACCCTTCAAGGTGATTCACTGCCCCATTTGCACAGAAAAGCTGTGCTGGAACTTTACGTTGCATTACTTTTGCTTTACCAAGCGTTGCATTCGCCTTCTCCCAGAGGAGAGCCGAGCCATGCCTGCCCGCACCCCCTCGCCCACCGGCACCGCGCGCACCCGCCGCGCACACCCGCCCCACAGCCCGCCACCGCGCCGACGCCTTCCCCGCGTCGCGGGCGCCGACCTGTCGGCCGCCGTCGCGGTCTTCCTGATCGCCCTGCCGCTCTCCCTCGGCATCGCCCTCGCCACCGGCGCCCCGCTCCAGGCCGGCCTCGTGGCCGCCGCCGTGGGCGGGCTGGTCGCCGGCCGCCTCGGCGGCTCCCCCTTGCAGGTCAGCGGCCCGGCCGCCGGGCTCACCGTCGTCACCGCCGACCTGATCCACCGCTACGGATGGCGCACCACCTGCGCCATCACCGTCCTCGCCGGTCTCCTCCAGCTCGCCCTGGGCTGCCTCCGGGTGGCCCGCGCCGCGCTCGCCGTCAGCCCCGCCGTCGTGCACGGCATGCTCGCCGGCATCGGCCTCACCATCGCCGTGGCCCAACTGCACATCGTCCTCGGCGGCAGCCCGCAGAGTTCCGTGCCCGACAACCTGCGCGCGCTGCCCTCCCAACTGGCAGGCGCCGATCCCGCCGCGCTCGCCGTCGGCGCGCTCACCCTGGCCCTGCTGCTGTCCTGGCCCCGGCTCCCCGGCCGGGCGGGACGCCTGCTGCGCCCGGTGCCCGCCCCGCTGGTCGCCGTCACCGGGGCCACTGCCGTCGCCTCCCTGTGCGGACTGATACTGCCCAGGGTCGACCTGCCCTCCTGGCGCAGCCACGCCCTGGCCGGGCTGCCCGACGGGCCGGTCCTCGGCCTGGTGGCGGCCGTGCTCAGCACCACTCTGGTGTGCAGCGTGCAGTCGCTGCTCGGCGCCGTCGCCGTGGACAGACTGGCCGCCGGCCGACCGGGTCCCCCCGTCCCCGCCGCCCGCTCCGACCTCGACCGGGAGCTGCTCGGCCAGGGCGCGGCGAACGTCGTCTCGGGCGCCCTCGGCGGGCTGCCCGTCGCCGGGGTCGCCGTCCGCAGCTCGGCGAACGTACGCGCGGGCGCCGTCAGCCGGGACGCCACGATGCTGCACGGCGCACTCGTCGTGGCCGCCGCGCTGCTGCTCGTCCCGGTCCTGGAGTTCATCCCGCTGGCCGCGCTCGCCGCCCTGGTGATGGCCGTCGGCGTCCAGATGGTCTCCCTGCACCACATCCGTACGGTGACCCGCCACCGCGAAGTGCCCGTGTACGCCGTGACCGCCCTCGGGGTGGTGGCCCTCGGCGTCCTCCAGGGCGTGGCCCTCGGTGTCGCCACCGCCGTCGCCGTCGCCCTGCACCGCCTGGCCCGCACCCGCATCACGCACGACGAGAGGAAGGGCGTGCATCACGTACGCGTCCGGGGCCAGCTGACGTTCCTCGCGGTGCCGCGGCTCAGCCGGGTCCTGCACCGGGTGCCCCGGGGCGCGGTCTCCGTCGTCGAGCTGGACGGCTCCTTCATGGACCACGCGGCCTACGAGTCGCTCCAGGACTGGCAGCGCGCCCACACCGCGCAGGGCGGTTCCGTCCGGCTCACCGGACGCCGCAGAGCGGTCCGGGTCGGTGAGCCGACCGGTCCGGACGGCGCCGCGTGCCGCTGTCGGCCCTGGACGCCCTGGCGCAACCACCAGTGCCCCGCCCCCGGCATCCGCTCCGAGGTACGTCCCACGCCGGGCGCTCCATCGCGCGCGGCCGGGTCCCCCGGCCCCAGCGGTGAGCAACTGGCCCGTGGCATCGGCGTGTTCCAGCGCACCACAGCGCCGCATGTGCGCGACGAACTGGCACGGCTGGCCAGAGAAGGGCAGCAGCCGTCCCACCTCTTCCTCACCTGCGCCGACTCCCGCCTGGTCACCTCGATGATCACCGCCAGCGGCCCCGGCGACCTGTTCGTCGTGCGCAACGTGGGCAACCTCGTCCCGCTCCCCGGCCAGGAGCGCGGCGACGACTCGGTGGCCGCCGGGATCGAGTACGCGGTGGACGTGCTCGGGGTGCGCTCCCTCACGGTGTGCGGCCACTCCGGGTGCGGGGCGATGCAGGCCCTCCTCGGCTCACGGCCCGGCACCGGGGACGGCGGGACGTCCCTCGGGCGGTGGCTGCGGCACGGGGCACCGAGCCTGGAGCGGCTGCGCGCCACGGACGGCACCGTCCCGCTGCTGGCCGGCCGGATGCCCGCCGACGAGACCGAGCGGCTGAGCCTGGCCAATGTCGTCCAGCAACTGGAGCACCTGCGCGCCCACGACTCGGTGGCACGGGCGCTGCGCGCGGGCACGCTGGAGCTGCACGGGATGTACTTCCAGGTGGCCGAGGCCCAGGCGTACCTGCTCACGGACCCTGCCGGAGACAGAGACGGCGGCGCGGTCTTCGTCCCCGTGGCGGCGGAGGAGGCGGCAGAGGCGGCGGCGCAGGCAGCACCGGCGGCCGGGACGGCGGGACCGCCGGGCGCCCCGGCGGGACCGGACGCCCCGCGGCCGACGGAGTCGGTGAAAGACCTGCCCAGCGCGGTGTGATCCGGGCGCCCGGCGACACGCATGCCCCCGGGCATGGTCTCCCCGGCCCCCGGGGGCCATGCTGAAGCCGGGCGACACCCGTCACCCGCCGCAGGAGCTGTGCGAACACTCCACAACAGGTCTAAACCAATTACCGGTCGGCCCTTGTCATCCGGCCCCCGGGTCTGATGAGCTGTGGCCTGGGACACAACGGACACCCTGGGAAAGGGAGATGTCGTGAGCAACGAAAGCCTGGCCAACCTCTTGAAGGAGGAGCGACGCTTCGCGCCGCCCGCTGACCTGGCCGCGAACGCCAACGTCACGGCCGAGGCGTACGAACAGGCCAAGGCTGACAGGCTCGGCTTCTGGGCCGAGCAGGCCCGCCGGCTGACCTGGGCCAAGGAGCCGACCGAGACCCTCGACTGGTCGAACCCGCCGTTCGCCAAGTGGTTCAAGGACGGCACACTGAACGTCGCGTACAACTGCGTGGACCGGCATGTCGAGGCCGGCAACGGCGACCGGGTCGCGATCCACTTCGAGGGCGAGCCCGGCGACAGCCGCGCCATCACCTACGCCGAGCTCAAGGACGAGGTGTCCAGGGCGGCCAACGCCCTGCTGGAACTCGGCGTCC
The DNA here is from genome assembly GCF_000373685.1 of Streptomyces sp. PsTaAH-124. Lineage (NCBI taxonomy): Bacteria > Bacillati > Actinomycetota > Actinomycetes > Kitasatosporales > Streptomycetaceae > Streptomyces > Streptomyces sp. PsTaAH-124. The sequence continues at coordinate 128,614 of NZ_KB892180.1, forward strand.
AGAAGGGCGACCGGGTCGCGATCTACATGCCGATGATCCCGGAGACGGCCGTCGCGATGCTGGCCTGCGCCCGCATCGGCGCGGCGCACTCCGTGGTCTTCGGCGGCTTCTCCTCGGACGCGCTCGCCACCCGCATCCAGGACGCCGACGCCAAGGTCGTCATCACGGCCGACGGCGGTTACCGGCGCGGCAAGCCGTCCGCGCTCAAGCCGGCCGTCGACGAGGCCGTCGGCCGCGCCACGGGCGTACGCAATGTGCTCGTGGTCCGCCGCACCGGCCAGGACGTCGCCTGGGACGACAGCCGGGACCTGTGGTGGCACGACGTGGTCGGGCGCCAGTCGGCCGAGCACACCCCGGAGGCGTTCGAGGCCGAGCACCCGCTGTTCATCCTCTACACCTCGGGCACCACCGGGAAGCCCAAGGGCATCCTGCACACCTCCGGCGGCTACCTCACGCAGGTCGCCTACACGCACTGGGCCGTCTTCGACCTGAAGCCGGAGACCGACGTGTACTGGTGCACCGCCGACGTCGGCTGGGTCACCGGCCACTCCTACATCGTGTACGGCCCGCTGGCCAACGGCGGGACGCAGGTCATGTACGAGGGCACGCCGGACACCCCGCACCAGGGCCGCTTCTGGGAGATCGTGCAGAAGTACGGGGTCACGATCCTGTACACGGCGCCGACGGCGATCCGCACGTTCATGAAGTGGGGCGACGACATCCCCGCGAAGTTCGACCTGTCCTCCCTGCGGGTGCTCGGCTCGGTCGGTGAGCCGATCAACCCGGAGGCGTGGATCTGGTACCGCAAGAACATCGGCGCGGACCGCACCCCGGTCGTCGACACCTGGTGGCAGACGGAGACCGGCGGCATCATGATCTCCCCGCTGCCGGGCGTGACCGACGCCAAGCCCGGCTCCGCCCAGCGCGCGCTGCCCGGCATCAGCGCGACCGTCGTCGACGACGAGGCGAACGAGGTGCCCGACGGCGGCGGCGGCTACCTGGTGCTCACCGAGCCGTGGCCGTCGATGCTGCGCACCATCTGGGGCGACGACCAGCGGTTCATCGACACCTACTGGTCACGCTTCGAAGGCCGCTACTTCGCCGGTGACGGTGCCAAGAAGGACGACGACGGCGACATCTGGCTGCTCGGCCGGGTCGACGACGTGATGCTGGTCTCCGGCCACAACATCTCCACCACCGAGGTGGAGTCCGCGCTGGTCTCGCACCCCTCGGTCGCCGAGGCGGCCGTGGTCGGCGCGGCGGACGAGACCACCGGGCAGGCGATCGTGGCCTTCGTGATCCTGCGCGGTTCGGCCGCCGAGAGCGACGACCTGGTCACCGAGCTGCGCAACCACGTCGGCAGCACGCTCGGGCCGATCGCCAAGCCCAAGCGGATCCTGCCGGTGGCGGAGCTGCCGAAGACCCGGTCCGGCAAGATCATGCGCCGTCTGCTGCGGGACGTGGCGGAGAACCGGCAGCTCGGAGACGTCACGACGCTGACGGACTCCACGGTCATGGACTTCATCCAGGCGAAGCTGCCGGCGGCGTCCAGCGAGGACTGACCCCGGCCCGCGAGGGCGCCGCCCGCAGGGACACCGCGTCCCCGGACCCGGGATCCCCGGACCCGCATCCGAGGTCCCCGGACCCGCGTCCGGGGCACCGCCCTCGCAGGCCACCGCATCCGGGGGCACCCGGCGCAGCTGACGCCGGGCGCCCCCGGATGCGTAGACTGGTCGGAGCTACAACGCAACAAGATCCTCAGGTGCGCCGGGAAGTCTGGTCGGCATGTGCTCAGCGCTGCCCACCGACCGGAGGTTCCCGTGGTCACCGACCGCCCCCGCACCCCTCGCGCCCCCCGCAAGACCTTCGGGCGCCTGTCCCTGCCGGAGCGGAACTTCGTCGCGGACGCGCTGCGCACCGAGACGGTCGGCGGTGTCCTGCTGCTGCTCGCCGCGATCGCCGCGCTGGTGTGGGCGAACATCCCGGCACTGCATGCGAGCTACGAGCGCGTCAGCCACCTCCACCTCGGCCCCGCCGCCCTCGGCCTCGACCTGTCCGTCGCGCACTGGGCCGCCGACGGGCTCCTCGCGGTCTTCTTCTTCGTCGCCGGCATCGAACTCAAGCGGGAACTGGTCGCCGGCGACCTGAAGGACCCCAGGGCCGCGGTGCTGCCGGTGGTCGCGGCGCTGTGCGGCATGGCGGCCCCCGCCGCCGTCTACGCCCTCACCAACCTCGCCGGTGGCGGCTCGTTCGGCGGCTGGGCGGTGCCGACCGCCACCGACATCGCCTTCGCGCTGGCCGTGCTCGCGGTCATCGGCACCTCGCTGCCCAGCGCCCTGCGCGCCTTCCTGCTCACCCTCGCGGTCGTCGACGACCTCTTCGCCATCCTGATCATCGCGGTCTTCTTCACCGACAACCTGAATTTCGCCGCCCTCGGCGGAGCCTTCGCGGGCCTGGCCGTCTTCTGGCTGCTGCTGCGCAAGGGCGTGCGTGGCTGGTACGTGTACGTACCGCTCGCCCTGGTCATCTGGGCGCTGATGTACAACAGCGGCGTGCACGCCACCATCGCGGGCGTCGCGATGGGCCTGATGCTGCGCTGCTCGACCCGGGAGGGCGAGAAGCACTCGCCGGGCGAGCACATCGAGCATCTCGTCCGGCCGCTGTCGGCGGGCCTGGCCGTGCCGCTGTTCGCGCTGTTCAGCGCGGGTGTGTCCGTCTCCGGCGGGGCCCTGGCCGATGTGTTCACCCGGCCCGAGACGCTCGGTGTCGTGCTCGGTCTGGTCGTCGGCAAGACCGTCGGCATCTTCGGCGGCACCTGGCTCACCACCCGGTTCACCCGGGCCTCGCTCAGCGACGACCTGGCCTGGGCCGATGTCTTCGCGCTCGCCACCCTGGCCGGGATCGGCTTCACCGTCTCCCTGCTCATCGGCGAGCTGGCCTTCGACGGCGACGCCACGCTGACCGACGAGGTCAAGGCCGCGGTCCTCACCGGCTCGGTGATCGCCGCGCTGATCGCGACGGTGCTGCTCAAGATCCGTAACGCCAAGTACCGCCGGATGTGCGCGGACGAGGAGCGCGACGACGACCTCGACGGTATCCCCGACGTGTACGAGGAGGGCGACCCCGCGTACCACCTCCGGATGGCGGCCATCCTCGAACGCAAGGCCGCCGAACACCGCGCCGTCGCCGCCCGCCAGGAGGCCGAACGGGCAGCACGGAGTGCGGAAGTGCAGGGCGGGGCAGGCGAGCAGAACGACAGTCCGGCATGATCTGACGGGACGGTACAAAAACCCGGCCGTTCCCGGAACGCAGGGTCAGGCAGAAGAGGGAGACCGCGATGAGCGCACCCGACGGCAGCCCGGTCGGCGCCGAACGCAGCATCGGCCAGCTGGTCGCCGCGGCGACGGCGGAGATGTCCGCGCTGGTGCACGACGAGATCGCGTTGGCGAAGGCGCAGCTGAAGAAGGACGTCACCCGCGGCGGGATCGCCGGCGCGCTGACCACGGCAGCCGGGGCCATGCTGCTGTTCTCGCTGCCGATGCTCAACTTCGCGCTCGCGTACGGCATCCGCACCTGGAGCGGCGGCTGGAACCTCGGCTGGTGCTTCCTGCTCTCCTTCGCGGCCAACGTCCTGATCGCGCTTCTCCTGCTGCTGGTCGGCCTCGTCTTCTTCAAGAAGGCCAAGAAGGGCAAGGGCCCCCAGAAGGTCGCCGCCTCCATGAAGCAGACCGCCGGAGTGCTCCAGAACGCCAAGCCGCACCCGCGTCCGCAGCTCCCCGCGCTGGAGGACCGGGCACCGCAGGCCATCGAGGCTGTGGCACGCTCGTCCTCATGACGGACCCCGCCACTCCTTCGGCGCAACCGACCTCGGTCGTACGGACCGACGTGCCCGGCGCCCGGAAGGTGACGCACCGGGACGTCGCCGCCAACGGCGCGCGTTTCCACATCGCCGAGACGGGCGACGGACCGCTGGTGCTGCTGCTGCACGGGTTTCCGCAGTTCTGGTGGACCTGGCGGCACCAGCTCACCGCGCTCGCCGACGCGGGTTTCAGGGCCGTGGCGATGGACCTGCGCGGCGTCGGCGGCAGCGACCGCACCCCGCGCGGCTACGACCCCGCCAACCTCGCCCTCGACGTCACCGGCGTGATCCGCTCCCTGGGCGAGCCGGACGCGGCCCTGGTCGGCCACGACCTGGGCGGCTATCTGGCGTGGACGGCGGCGGCGATGCGCCCCAAGCTGGTCCGGCGGCTCGCGGTCTCCTCGATGCCGCACCCCCGCCGCTGGCGCTCGTCGATGCTCTCCGACGCCCGGCAGACCGCGGCGAGTTCCTACATCTGGGGCTTCCAGCGCCCGTGGGTCCCCGAGCGGCAGCTCACCGCCGACGACGGTGCGCTGGTGGCGCGGCTGATCCGGGACTGGTCGGGCCCGCGGCTGCCGGACGACGAGGCGCTGGAGACGTACCGCAGGGCGATGTGCATCCCCTCCACGGCGCACTGCTCCGTGGAGCCGTACCGCTGGCTGGTGCGCTCCCTGGCCCGGCCGGACGGCATCCAGTTCTACCGCCGGATGAAGCGCCCGGTGCTCGTGCCGACCCTGCATCTGCACGGTTCCCTCGACCCGGTGCAGCGCACCCGCAGCGCGGCCGGTTCCGGGGAATACGTCGAGGCGCCCTACCGCTGGCGCCTGTTCGACGGTCTCGGGCACTTCCCGCACGAGGAGGACCCGGTGGCCTTCTCGACCGAACTGGTCAACTGGCTGAAGGATCCCGAACCGGACCGGTGAGGTCCTCGGGGACCGGACCGGCGGCACCCCCGCGAGGGCGGTCCGTGACGGCGCCGTCGCGCCCGGTATCCGGACGTGGACGCCTGTCCGTCGAACGGCCAATTGCCCCGCGCATAGGCCAAATCGAGGGCGCCCGGGAGGTTATCGACCTTCGGACGGGGGCAGACGTCGGGGTATGGGCTGGACGCACGACTACAGTGACGTAGCACGCACCCGCCGTTCGGCGAGCGGTCCGGGCTCCCTTCACCGGGAAGCCCCGCAACTGACGGGCACGGACCCCCGGGTCGGCATTCCGCGCATCCTGCGCCGCCGGGCCCGCTGGGTCTCGGTACGCCTGCGGCATCCCCGCGGCTGATCCCGCACCGGCCGGACCGCCTCCCCTTCGGGGCGTGGTCCGGCCGTCCTCACCTCACATCGCGCAGCGGTCGGTGTCCACCTGCTGCACGGCAGTGCGCCCCTTGACGATGTCCTGCTCGATCTCACCGGCCGTGAGCGCGTAGCCGGTCTCGGCGTCGTCGAGGGACTTCGCGAACACCACGCCGTAGACCTCGCCGTCCGTGGTGAGCAGCGGGCCGCCGGAGTTGCCCTGGCGGACCGTCGCGTACAGCGAGTAGACGTCGCGGCGGACGGTGCCGCGGTGGTAGATGTCCGGGCCGTTGGCCGTGATGCGCCCGCGCACGCGCGCGGAGCGCACGTCGTACGCGCCGTTCTCCGGGAAGCCGGCGACGATCGCGCTGTCCTTGCTGTGCGCGACCGAGTCGGAGAAGCGCAGCACGGGCGCCTTCAGGTCCGGCACGTCGAGCACGGCGATGTCGCGGTGCCAGTCGTAGAGCACGACCTTGGCGTCGTACTTCCGGCCCTCGCCGCCTATCTGGACGGTGGGTTCGTCGACGCCGCCGACGACATGGGCGTTGGTCATGACGCGGCGGGGGCCGAAGACGAACCCGCTGCCCTCCAGCACCTTGCCGCAACTGCTCGCGGTGCCGACGACCTTGACCACCGACCGCTTGGCGCTGCGGGCGACCGCGCTGTCGCGCAGCGCCGGGTCCGGAGGCTGTACGTCGGTGATGGGCTCGTCGGTGAACGGGCTGAAGACCTGCGGGAAGCCGTTCTGCGCGAGGACCGAGGTGAAGTCCGCGAACCAGGTGTCCGCCTGCTGGGGCATCACCCGGGAGACGCCGAGCAGCACCTGCGAGGTGCGGACCTCCTTGCCGAGCGTCGGTATCGTCGTGCCGCCCAGGGCCGAGCCGATCAGCCAGGCGACCAGCAACATCGCGAGGACGTTGACCATGGCGCCGCCGGTCGCGTCCAGCGCGCGGGCCGGGGACCAGGTGATGTGCACGCGCAGCTTGTTGCCGAGGTGGGTGGTGAGGGCCTGGCCGACCGAGGCGCAGATGATCACGACGATCACCGCGACCACGGCCGCGGTCGTACTGACCGGTGTGTGGTCGGTCAGGGCGTCCCAGATCACCGGGAGCGCGTACACGGCGACCAGTCCGCCGCCCAGGAAGCCGATCACCGACAGGATGCCGACGACGAATCCCTGGCGGTATCCGACGACCGCGAACCACACGGCGGCGACCAGCAGCAGGATGTCCAGCACGTTCACCGCGTCGAGCCTCGCCTCATCGTCTTCCGGTCACCACAGGTCGGCCGGGGCCCGGCCCGCCGCCGCGCGGCGAGGGAACACATCGTTCCGGAAGGCTCCGGCCCGAACGGCACGGGGCCCACCCTGTCATGACCGCCAGTCGAGCGGGACCTGCTTCTCGCGGTCCCAGGGCGTCTCCCAGCCCGCGTAGTGCAGCAGCCGGTCGATGATTCCGGCCGTGAAGCCCCACACGAGGGCCGATTCGACCAGGAATGCCGGGCCTCGGTGACCGCTGGGGTGCACGGCCGTGGCGCGGTTGCCGGGGTTGGTGAGATCCGCCACGGGGACCGTGAAGACCCGGGCGGTCTCCGCCGGATCGACGACGGCCACCGGGCTGGGCGCGCGCCACCAGCCGAGCACGGGCGTCACGACGAACCCGCTGACCGGGATGTAGAGCCGGGGCAGCACACCGAACAACTGGACGCCGTCCGGGTCGAGTCCGGTCTCCTCCTCGGCCTCGCGCAGCGCGGCCCGCAGCGGGCCGTCGCCCTGCGGGTCGCCGTCCTCGGGATCGAGCGCCCCGCCCGGGAAGGACGGCTGCCCGGCGTGCGAACGCAGCGAACTCGCCCGCTCCATGAGCAGCAGTTCGGGCCCGCGGGCGCCCTCGCCGAACAGGACGAGGACGGCGGACTGGCGTCCCGCGCCGTCCTCCGGCGGCAGGAAGCGGCTCAGCTGGACGGGCTGGACCGTCCCGACGACCCGCACGACGGGGTCCAGCCACTCGGGCAGCCCGTCCGTGCTCAGCGCCACCGGGCCGCCCGGCACCCGGCCGGCCGGGTCCTCCTCGCCGGTCCGGTCCGTCCGGATCCCGTGCGCCGTCTCGCCCGCCCGCGTCATCGCCACCCCCGTCCCCGGTCCGTCCGGGTCCTTGCGTCCGTGCCTGAGCCTGTACGTGTACTTGTACGTGTCCGTGCGCCCGTGCCCGCGCGGTCCGCACCCGCGCGGTCCGCGCCCGAGGGGTCCGTACCCGAGCCGCCGGTCCGGCCGGTCCTCTTTCCCGTCCTCGTCCCGGTGGCCGTCGCCGTCGTCCTGCCCGGTCCAACGCGCGGGGGCCCCGAGATCGTTCCGCGCCGGGCGCGGCGGCCTGTGCGGCCGGGCCGGTCGGCTGCCGTCATCCGGCCGCCAGTGGCGGTGCCGGTTTGCCGCCCGCGTCCAGGTAGGACTGCGGCGGCTTGAGGCGCTGGCCGGGAAAGCCGCCCTTCTCGTACTTCAGCAGCTTCTTCGCCTTCTCCGGGTCGGTCTCGCCCTCCCCGTACGCCGGACAGAGCGGAGCGATCGGGCAGGCCCCGCAGGCGGGCTTGCGGGCGTGGCAGATACGGCGGCCGTGGAAGATCACATGATGCGAGAGCATCGTCCACTCGCTCTTGGGGAAGAGCGCGCCGACGGCCGCCTCGATCTTGTCCGGCTCGGTCTCCTCGGTCCACTGCCAGCGCCGCACCAGCCGCTGGAAGTGGGTGTCCACGGTGATGCCCGGCCGCCCGAAGGCGTTGCCGAGGACGACGAAGGCGGTCTTGCGGCCGACACCGGGCAGCTTCACCAGGTCCTCGAGACGGCCCGGTACCTCGCCGCCGAACTCCTCCGCCAGGGCCTTGGAAAGACCCATGACCGACCTGGTCTTCGCACGGAAGAAGCCGGTGGGCCTGAGGATGCCCTCGACCTCCTCCGGATCGGCGGCGGCCAGGTCCTCGGGGGTCGGGTACTTCGCGAACAGCGCCGGTGTCGTCTGATTGACCCGCAGGTCGGTGGTCTGCGCCGACAGGACGGTGGCGACCAGGAGCTGGAAGGGGTTCTCGAAGTCCAGCTCGGGGTGGGCGTACGGATACACCTCGGCCAGCTCGCGGTCGATGCGGCGGGCCCGGCGGACCAGAGCGGTGCGCGACTCGTTCTTCCGCGGCTTCGCGGCGACCGTCTGCACGGACGACGCCTTCCGCACGGCGGCGGTGGCCTTCTCCGGGGCGACCGCCACCTTCTTCGGGGGCACGGCCTTCTTCACGGTGGCCGCCTTCTTCGCGGGCTTCTCCGGCTTCCCGGGCTTCCCGGGCTTCTCGGAGGTCTTCTTGGCCGCTCTTGTCACAGGGGTCCTCTTTGCCGGTTTCATCGCTTTGCTGCCGCCGTCGGGCGCCTGTTCGCCCACAGCGGAATCCTGTCGTGCAGCCACCCGCCCAGCCCCCTCGGCCTGTGCTCTCACCGGCGATTCGGACACCCGGCCAGCCTAAGGCCCGGCACCGACATCCGCCCCGGACCCCGAAGACCGGCGCCCGATTGGACCCCTGCCGCGTACCCCGGGACACCTGTACGGCATCCTTGTGACAGATCACACTGTTTGGACCGTCCGGCAAAATGGGGAACACGGTCCCCTGGCGACGGGGGAGCAAGATCCCCTGAGCAGGTCGACAAGGAGAGAACTCGTGGACGACGTTCTGCGGCGCAATCCGCTCTTCGCGGCGCTCGACGACGAGCAGGCCGCGGAGCTTCGCGCCTCCATGACGGAGGTGACGCTCGCACGTGGCGACTCGCTGTTCCATGAGGGCGACCCGGGCGACCGCCTCTATGTGGTCACCGAGGGCAAGGTCAAGCTGCACCGCACGTCCCCGGACGGCCGCGAGAACATGCTGGCCGTCGTGGGCCCCGGTGAGCTGATCGGCGAGCTGTCGCTCTTCGACCCGGGCCCGCGCACCGCGACGGCGACCGCGCTGACCGAGGTCAAGCTGCTCGCCCTGGGCCACGGCGACCTCCAGCCCTGGCTGAACGTACGGCCGGAGGTGGCCGGCGCCCTGCTGCGCGCCGTCGCCCGCCGACTGCGCAAGACCAACGACCAGATGTCCGACCTGGTCTTCTCCGATGTGCCGGGCCGGGTCGCCCGCGCCCTGCTGGACCTCTCCCGCCGCTTCGGCGTGCAGTCCGAGGAGGGCATCCACGTCGTGCACGACCTGACGCAGGAGGAGCTGGCCCAGCTGGTCGGCGCGTCCCGCGAGACGGTCAACAAGGCTCTGGCCGACTTCGCCCAGCGCGGCTGGCTCCGCCTGGAGGCGCGCGCGGTGATCCTGCTCGACGTGGAACGGCTGGCCAAGAGGTCCCGCTGACCCCGCGCGGCACCGACGCCCTCCCGGGCGGCCGACCGGGTCTCACCGCCGACGGGCACATCGCGCGCGAGGGGTCCCTCGCGCGCGTGCAGGACGCCTTCCGGCCCGTCGTCGCGGCGGTCCGCGACCGGCTGCCGTACATCTACGCAGAGCGGCTGCACAGCGCCTGTCTCTACGGTTCCGTGCCCCGGGGCACCGCACGCGTCGGCCGCAGCGACCTGGACCTGCTGGTCGCCCTGCGGGACGAGCCGACGGACGCCGACCGCCGGGCGGCCCGGGTGTTCGGCACCGCCCTCGATCAGGAGTTCGCCCAGATCGACGGGGCCGGTCTCCTGCTGTACGGCCGGGACCGGCTGCTGAGCGAGGCCGAACGGTACGACATGGGCTGGTTCACGGCCTGTCTGTGCACCCCGCTGCTCGGCGAGGACCTCGCCGCCCGGCTGCCCCGCTACCGCCCCGGCGACCCGCTGCTCGCCCGGGAGACCAACGGCGACCTGGCGCGGCTCCTCCCCCGGTGGCGCGAGCGCATCGCCGAGGCCGAGGCCGCCGACGGCGCGGAGGAGGCCCTCAGGCCCCTGGTGCGCTTCATGTCCCGCCACCTCGTCCGGACGGGGTTCACCCTGGTCATGGGCCGCTGGCAGGGCTGGACCAGCGACCTCCACGAGATGGCCGCCGCCTTCGGCGCGTACTACCCGGAGCGGGCCGCTCAGCTCGCCACCGCGGCCGTGCACGGGTACGACCCGGTCGGCGACCGCGCCCTGCTGCGCTCCTACGCCGACGATCTGGGCCCCTGGCTGGCCGCGGAGTACGCGCGCGTGCACGGCGTCAAGGCGCCCCGGCCGTGACCGGCGGCGGCGAGCGGCGGCAGTTTCGAACGGCGCGACGGCGGCCCTAGATGAGCCCGTGCTCGCGCAGGTACTCCAGCTGGGCCCGTACCGACAGCTCGGCGGCCGGCCACAGGGAGCGGTCCACGTCGGCGTACACCTGGGCGACGACCTCGGCGGGCCCGCGGTGGCCGTCCTCGACGGCCGTCTCGACCTGGGCCAGCCGGTGCGCGCGGTGGGCCAGGTAGAACTCGACGGCGCCCTGGGCGTTCTCCAGGACCGGCCCGTGGCCCGGCAGCACCGTGTGCACGCCGTCGTCGACGGTCAGGGACCTGAGCCGCCGCAGCGAGTCCAGATAGTCGCCGAGCCGTCCGTCCGGATGGGCGACGACGGTCGTACCGCGCCCGAGGATCGTGTCGCCGGTGAGCACCGCCCGGTCGGCCGGGAGATGGAAGCAGAGCGAGTCGGCGGTGTGGCCGGGTGTCGGGACGACCCGCAGTTCCAGGCCGCCCACCGAGATCACGTCACCGGCCGCCAGTCCCTCGTCGCCCAGGCGCAGGGCCGGATCGAGGGCACGCACGCGCGTGCGGGTCAGTTCGGCGAAGCGGGCCGCGCCCTCGGCGTGGTCGGGGTGGCCGTGGGTCAGCAGGGTCAGGGCTATGCGCCTGCCCGCCTGCTCGGCGGTGGCGACGACCCGGCGCAGGTGGCCCTCGTCCAGCGGTCCCGGATCGATCACCACCGCCCGGTCCGAGCCGGGCTCGGAGAGGATCCAGGTGTTGGTGCCGTCCAGGGTCATGGCGGAGGCGTTGGGCGCGAGGACGTTGACCGCCCGCGCGGTGGCGGGCCCGGAGAGCGCACCACCGCGGGGCTGCCCGGGGAGCGCTGCTGCGTCCGTCATACGAGGGCGCCTTCCTGGACACCGGCCGCAGGGAGCCGGAGCGAATGCGGGCGGGCCGTCATGCGCGGGCCTCCTGACCGGGCGGGGTGCCCTCGGCCGGAACGTGCCGGGTGAACTCGTCGTGGCCCGGCCAGGACAGCTCGACCTCGCCGTCCACCAGGCGGGCGCGGGCGAGCACAGGGGTCAGGTCCTGCGCCCCGGCCGCCTCCAGCGCCCGCGCGGCGCTGGCGCAGGGCAGCAGCCGGCGCAGGGTGGCGACGGTCGGCGGCATCATCAGCAGCTCGCCCCTGTCGTACCCGGCCGCCGCGTCCTGGGGCCGGATCCACACCGTGCGGTCGGCCTCCGTGGAGGCGTTGCGGGTGCGCTGGCCCTCGGGCAGGGCGGCCACGAAGAACCAGGTGTCGTAGCGGCGGGGTTCGAACTCGGGCGTGATCCAGCGCGCCCAGGCGCCCAGCAGGTCCGAGCGCAGCGTCAGGCCGCGGCGGTCGAGGAACTCCGCGAAGGACAGCTCCCGCGCGACCAGGGCGGCGCGGTCGGCCTCCCAGCCGGGGCCCGTGGTGTCGCCGACGACGGAGCCGGGGCCGGGCCCGGCGAGCAGCACACCCGACTCCTCGTACGTCTCCCGGACGGCCGCGCAGACGATCGCCTGGGCCGCCGCCGCGTCGTCCACGCCGAGCCGGTCGGCCCACCACGCGCGCGGGGGACCCGCCCAGCGCACCTGCTGGTCGTCGTCGCGCGGATCGACGCCGCCGCCCGGGTACGCGTACGCGCCCCCGGCGAAGGCCATGGAGGCGCGTCGGCGCAGCATGTGCACGGCGGGACCGGTGTCGGTGTCCCGCAGGAGCATGACGGTGGCCGCCCGTCTGGGCACGACCGGGGTGAGGGTGCCGTCCGCGAGCGCGCGGATGCGGTCCGGCCAGTCCGGAGGGAACCACTGCCCGTTCGCCTGCCCATTCGCCATGGCCGGAGGCTATCCCGTGGCGCGCGAATGTTCGAGAGGCGTCGGGGCCGGGGGCCGCTCAGGGAGCCAGCTCGACCTGGATCTCCACCTCCACGGGCGCGTCCAGCGGCAGCACCGCCACGCCGACCGCGCTGCGCGCGTGCACGCCCTTGTCGCCCAGGACCTCGCCCAGCAGCTCGCTGGCGCCGTTGACGACACCGGGCTGCCCGGTGAAGTCGGCGGCCGAGGCGACGAAGCCCACGACCTTCACCACGCGCGCGATGCGGTCCAGGTCGCCCGCGACGGACTTGACGGCCGCGAGCGCGTTCAGCGCGCAGACGCGGGCCAGGTCCTTGGCCTCCTCGGCGGTGACCTCCAGGCCGACCTTGCCGGTGACCGGCAGTTTGCCGTCCACCATCGGCAGCTGACCGGCGGTGTAGACGTACGGACCGGACTGCACGGCCGGCTGGTAGGCGGCCAGCGGCGGCACGACCTCCGGCAGCGTCAGACCCAGCTCGGCCAGCCTGGCCTCGACCGCGCTCATGCCTGCTTCTCCCGCTTCAGGTAGGCCACCAGCTGCTCCGGGTTCGGGCCGGGCACGACCTGGACGAGCTCCCAGCCGTCCTCGCCCCAGTTGTCCAGGATCTGCTTCGTGGCGTGGACGAGCAGCGGCACGGTTGCGTATTCCCACTTGGTCATGGGCCGACTGTAGCCGCTGCGGCCGGCCCTGCCGTGCGCCGGACGTGCGCCCGGCCGCCGCCCGCTCGCGCGCCGGGCCGTACGCCTGCCGCGCGCCCGGTCCGCGGCCGGTGAGGACGCCATCGCGGCGGCGGTTGTCCACAGCCTCGCGCGTGCCCGGAGCGCGGACTGGTTAGGCTCGAAGACGTGAGCAGGCTCCAGGTCGTCAGCGGCAAGGGCGGGACCGGCAAGACCACGGTCGCCGCGGCCCTCGCGCTGGCCCTGGCCACGAAGGGGAAGCGGACGCTCCTCATCGAGGTCGAGGGCCGCCAGGGCATCGCACAGCTCTTCGAAACGGAGGCGCTGCCCTATGAGGAACGCAAGATCGCGGTCGCACCGGGCGGCGGGGAGGTGTACGCGCTCGCCATAGACGCGGAACTGGCCCTGCTGGACTACCTCCAGATGTTCTACAAGCTGGGCAGCGCCGGCCGCGCCCTGAAGAAGCTCGGCGCCGTCGACTTCGCCACCACCGTCGCACCGGGCGTCCGGGACGTCCTGCTGACCGGCAAGGCGTGCGAGGCGGTGCGGCGCAAGGACCGGGCCGGACGGTTCGTCTACGACTACGTGGTCATGGACGCGCCACCGACCGGCCGCATCACCCGCTTCCTCAACGTCAACGACGAGGTGGCCGGGCTCGCCAGGATCGGCCCGATACACAATCAGGCACAGGCCGTGATGCGGGTGCTGAAGTCCGCCGAGACGGCCGTGCACCTGGTGACGCTGCTGGAGGAGATGCCCGTCCAGGAGACCGCGGACGGCATCGCCGAACTGCGCGCCGCCCGGCTGCCGGTGGGCCGCGTCGTCGTGAACATGGTGCGCCCCCAGGTGCTGGACGCCGCCGGACTGGAACTCGTGCGAAGCGTGCCGCGCACCGCGCTCGCCCGCTCGCTGTCCTCCGCCGGGCTCGGCGGCGCACGGCGCGGCGGGAACGCCGAGCGGCTGGTGGACCCGCTGCTCGCGCAGGCGCACGAGTACGCCGAGCGGTACGCGCTGGAGCAGGAGCAGCGCTCGGTCCTCGGCGAGCTGGACCTGCCGCTGCACGAACTGCCCCTGCTCGCCGAGGGCATGGACCTGGCGGGCCTGTACGAACTGGCGAGAGAGCTGCGGAAGCAGGGGATGTCATGAGCCCGGACCCGGCCCCCGCGCGGGGACCCGAAGTGCCCTCAGGACCGTCGCAGGAAGGCGCCCGCCGCCTCGCGCACACGCGCGTGCTGGACGTCGACCCGTTGATCGACGACCCGGGGACGCGGATCGTGGTGTGCTGCGGCGCGGGCGGGGTCGGCAAGACGACGACGGCGGCGGCCCTCGGGCTGCGGGCGGCCGAGCGGGGCCGCAAGGTGGTCGTCCTGACGATCGACCCGGCCCGCCGGCTCGCCCAGTCGATGGGCATCGACTCCCTCGACAACGTCCCGCGCCGGGTCAAGGGCACCGACGGCGACGGCGAACTGCACGCCATGATGCTCGACATGAAGCGCACCTTCGACGAGGTCGTCGAGGCGCACGCGGATCCCGAGCGGGCGGCGGCGATCCTGGCCAACCCCTTCTACCAGTCGCTCTCGGCGGGCTTCGCGGGCACGCAGGAGTACATGGCGATGGAGAAGCTGGGGCAGTTGCGGGCGCGCGACGAGTGGGACCTCATCGTCGTCGACACCCCGCCCTCGCGCTCCGCGCTGGACTTCCTGGACGCGCCCAAGCGGCTCGGCTCGTTCCTGGACGGGCGGCTGATCCGGCTCCTGACGGCCCCGGCCAAGCTGGGCGGGCGTGCGGGGATGAAGTTCCTGAACGTCGGCATGTCGATGATGACCGGCACGCTGGGCAAGCTGCTGGGCGGCCAGCTCCTCAAGGACGTCCAGACCTTCGTGGCCGCGATGGACACCACCTTCGGCGGCTTCCGTACGCGCGCCGACGCCACGTACAAGCTGCTCCAGGCACCGGGGACGGCGTTCCTGGTGGTCGCGGCCCCGGAGCGGGACGCCCTGCGGGAGGCCGCGTACTTCGTGGAGCGGCTGGCCGCCGAAAGGATGCCGCTGGCCGGTCTGGTCCTCAACCGGGTGCACGGCAGCGGGGCCGGGAAGCTGTCGGCCGAGCGGGCGCTCGCCGCGGCGGAAAATCTTGAGGAGCCCCGCATTGTGGATCAGGGGGACGGGAAAGCTGGTCTTCGTAACTCTCCCGACACGTACGGAAGTTCAGACTCCCCCAGCTCTGACCTCCCGGACTCCGGCGCCCCGGGCTCCGGTTCTCCCGACCCCGAGACCGAGCACACGGGTTCCACCGATTCCGCCGATTCCACCGATCTCGCCGACCCCGACGACACGGCCGGCCCGGCGGACGGCCTCGTGGATCCCTCGGACCCCACGGATCCCGCGGCCCTCGTGGATCCCCCGGACCCCGTGGACCAGGTCGCCGCGGGCCTGCTGCGGCTGCACGCCGAGCGTATGCAGGTGCTCGCGCGCGAGCAGCGTACGCGCGACCGCTTCGCCGCCCGGCATCCCGAGGTGGCGGTGGCGGAGGTGGCCGCGCTCCCCGGCGATGTGCACGACCTCGCGGGGCTGCGGGACATCGGGGACCGGCTCGCGGACAACCGCCGCGAACTGCCCGAGCCGGGCGCCTGAGAGGACGGCGGCGGCACCCGGGCGCGAGAGCGCTCTCAGCCCACCGCCGCGAAGGCCTCGTACACCTCGTCGTCGTCGAGGGAGACCAGGCCCGCCCCGCGCTCGTACTCCAGGCGCGCGGTCTCCAGCAGCCTGCGCCATGAGGTGACGGTCGGCCGTCTGCGCAGCAACGCGCGGCGCTCACGCTCCGTCATGCCCCCCCAGACGCCGAACTCGACGCGGTTGTCGAGTGCGTCGGCGAGGCATTCGGTGCGTACCGGGCACCCCGTGCACACCGCTTTGGCCCTGTTCTGCGCTGCTCCCTGAACGAACAGTTCATCCGGATCGGTAGTGCGGCAGGCCGCCTGCGCACTCCAGTCGGTTACCCAGCCCATACCGGCGCCGTCCTCTCCCGAATCGAGGCTCCCCCACGGCGACGGCGGCATATTCACCGCCGCCAGTTGAGGACGTTACGGAAGGTGGACACAGCGCAACACCCCCAGCGGGCCCAATCTTGAATGGTCCGAACGGACTATGGGTTAGCGGCAGATCACCCGGGGGAGTGAGGTGGCGACATGCGCGACATTCCCGGCACAACAGGAGGTTCCTCTTGCGCCACAACGGACGTCACGCATCACACAAGGCGATTCCGGGCACGTGTCGCCGGGCCCGGAGACCGGCCGGGAGGGACATCGCGCGCGTCCGGAACGATTCGGGTTCGCCGGACGTAGAAGACGAGGGAGACGAGGGAAGGGACAGCGGTACTGCTGTGACAGCCGAGAGCAGCTTAGGCCAAGGCATATACGCGTGTCCGGCGAATGAGAACGTAGGCTGCCCCCATGCCAAAGAAGCGCTCGGGCGGTGGTCAGTCGCCAACGCAACAGGCCGCCAAGTTCCTCGGTGTCAGTGTGCTCGCCGGAGCGGTCCTCGCCGGAATCGCGTTGCCCGCGGCCGGCGCGCTGGGCCTGGCGGCGAAGGGGTCGGTCCAGGGGTTCGACGACATCCCGGCCAACCTCAAGCGCCCCCCGCTCAGCCAGCGCACCACGATCCTGGACAGCCAGGGCAGCCAGCTCGCCCAGGTCTACTCCCGCGACCGCACGGTGGTGGAGCTGAAGGACATCTCCCCGTATCTCCAGAAGGCGATCGTCGCGATCGAGGACGCCCGCTTCTACCAGCACGGGGCGATCGACCTGAAGGGCGTCCTGCGCGCGCTCAACAAGAACGCGACCAGCGGCGGCGTGGCCCAGGGCGCCTCCACCCTCACCCAGCAGTACGTGAAGAACGTCTTCGTGGAGGAGGCCGGCGACGACCCGACGAAGGTCGCGCAGGCCACGCAGCAGACCCTCGGCCGCAAGATCAAGGAGCTGAAGTACGCGATCCAGGTCGAGCAGGACCTCGGCAAGAAGCGGATCCTCGAGAACTACCTGAACATCACCTTCTTCGGTGAGCAGGCCTACGGCGTCGAGGCCGCCTCCCAGCGCTACTTCTCCAAGCACGCCAAGGACCTCACCCTCCCCGAGGCGGCGCTGCTGGCCGGCATCGTCCAGTCGCCGAGCCGCTACGACCCGGTCAACGACGAGGCCGAGGCCACCAAGCGGCGCAACACCGTGCTCCAGCGGATGGCCGAGGTCGGGGACATCTCCCGGGCGGAGGCGGACGCGGCCAAGAAGGTCCCGCTGAAGCTGAAGGTCACCCGGCCGCGCAACGGCTGCATCACCGCGGTCAAGGACTCGGCCTTCTTCTGCAAGTACGTCGAGAAGGCGTTCCTGAACAGCCCGGTCTACGGCAAGACCCGCGCCGACCGGGCCAAGATCTGGAACCAGGGCGGTCTGACCATCCGCACCACCCTGGACCCGCAGGCCCAGGCGTCGGTGCAGTCCTCCCTGAAGGACCACATCTACCAGTCGGACTCCGTCGCCTCGGCGGCCGTGCTGGTCGAGCCGGGCACCGGCCGGATCGTCGCGATGGGCCAGTCCAAGCCGTACGGCTACGGGAAGAACGAGACCGAGATCAACTACTCGGTCGGCAACGACGCGGGCGGCTCGAACTTCGGCTTCCCGACCGGTTCGACGTTCAAGCCCTTCGTGGCGGCGGCGGCCATCGAGGGCGGCAAGGCGCCCACGCAGGAGTACTCCTCGCCGTACAAGATGCCGTACCCGAGCCCGGTCCAGGCGTGCGACGGCAAGCGGTGGCTGAACTCGTACCACGAGGACGTGGAGAACGAGAACACCTCCGAGCACGGCCCGTACGCCATGAAGGAGGCCATGGCGAAGTCGATCAACACCTACTTCGTGCAGATGATCTCCGAGATCGGCCTCTGCCCGGTGACGACCATGACCGACAAGCTGCACGTGGTGCAGGGTGACAACAAGAAGCTGCCGCAGGCGCCCTCCATCGCGCTCGGCGCGGTCGGCATCTCCCCGCTGACGATGGCGAGCGCCTACGCCACCTTCGCCTCGCGCGGCACGTACTGCACCCCGGTGGCCATCGAGTCGATCAGCCAGCGCAGCGGCGGTCAGACGAAGGCGCTGCCGGTGCCGAAGACCACCTGCACGCGAGCCATGTCCGAGAAGACCGCGGACACCGTCAACACACTGCTCCAGGGCGTGATCGACTCCGGTACCGGTCAGCAGGCCGGTCTCTCCGACCGCGACAACGCGGGCAAGACGGGTACGACCGACGAGCGCAAGAACGCCTGGTTCGTGGGCTACACGCCGAACATGGCGGGCGCGGTGTGGGTGGGCAGCGCCAGCCAGAAGGTCAAGATGACCGGCATCCGCATCGGCGGCATCATGCACGACCTCGTCTTCGGCGCCGATGTGCCCGGCCCGATCTGGCGGGACGCCATGACCGGCGCCCTCCAGGGCAAGCCCGCTCCGTCCTTCAACATCATCGACATCCCGGACCCGAGCAAGGACAAGAACAAGGGTCCCGACAAGGACAAGAACAAGGACAAGAACAAGGGCGGCGACAAGGGAAAAGGCCGCGGACACGGGGGTAACGGCGGCGATGACGGCGGCGGCCTCCCCGGTGGCCCGGCCGGCGGCGGCACCGGGTTCCCCGGCTTCCCCGGTGGCTTCATCCAGGGGAACGGCAACGGCGGGCAGCACGGCTGACCCGGTCCGGCGCGCGTAACGCGTAACGAGAGGAGGGCCCCGGCTTCCCGCCGGGGCCCTCCTCTTGTCCTCTGGTCCGGCGGCCGGATCAGCCGGCCAGCAGCCTCTTGACCACCGCGGCGACCCGCCCGCCCTCGGCCTGCCCCGCGACCTTCGGGTTCACGATCTTCATGACGGCGCCCATGGCCCGCGGCCCCTCGGCGCCGCCCGCCCTGGCCTCCGCGACGGCCTGGCCGACGATCGCCTCCAGCTCCTCGTCGGACAGCTGCTTGGGCAGATACGCGGCGAGCACCTCGCCCTCCGCCTTCTCCCGCTCGGCCGACTCCGCACGACCGCCCTGCGCGAAGGCATCGGCCGCCTCGCGGCGCTTCTTGGCCTCCTTGGTGATCACCTTGAGGACCTCGTCGTCGGACAGCTCGCGCTTCACCTTGCCCGCGACCTCCTCCTTGGTGATCGCGGCGAGCGTCAGCCGGAGCGTCGCGGAACGCAGCTCGTCACGCTCCTTGATCGCGGCGTTGAGGTCATCGTGCAGCTTCGACTTGAGGGTGGTCATGGGGTCGATTGTCGCAGGTACGACGTGCTCGCCGCGCGCCGATTTACCGGCCCGTCGCAGGCGGGCGACCGAGCTCCCGGCACCCGGCACCGGGTCCCCGCCGCGCGGGCGATTTCCCTGGCAGGGCGCGACTTTGAGACGATGGACACATGCGCGCGCGATACGGAGTACCCCTCGGCATCACGGCGGTCGCGACCGCCGGTCTCATCTACGCGGCGGGTTTCGAGGTCCGCTCCTTCCGCCTGCGACGGGTGACCGTCCCGGTCCTGCCCCCCGGTATGCACCCCCTCCGCGTCCTCCAGGTATCCGACATCCACATGGTCGGCGACCAGCGCAAGAAGCAGCGCTGGCTGCGCTCGCTCGCCGGGCTGCGCCCCGACTTCGTGCTCAACACCGGCGACAACCTCTCCGACCCCGAGGGCGTGCCGGAGGTCCTGGACTCGCTCGGCCCGCTCATGGAGTTCCCGGGCGCCTATGTCTTCGGCTCCAACGACTACTACGGCCCCCGGCCGCGCAACCCCGCCCGCTATCTGCTGGAGAAGACGAGCGGCCGGCACGGCCTGAACGGCAACGCCCCCGCGGTCGGCGTGATCCACAACCCGTGGGAGGACCTGCGCGACGGCTTCGACGAGGCGGGCTGGCTCAACCTCACCAACACCCGCGGCACCCTGAAGATCGAGGGCGTCTCGGTGGAGCTGACGGGCCTGGACGACCCGCACATCAAGCGGGACCGCTACGCCCGGGTGGCCGGCGGCCCCTCCGCCGGAGCCGACTTCTCGATGGGCGTCGTCCACGCCCCCTACCTGCGCGCCCTGGACGCCTTCACGGCCGACGGCTACCCCCTGATCCTGGCCGGCCACACCCACGGCGGGCAGCTCTGCATCCCCTTCTACGGCGCCCTGGTCACCAACTGCGACCTGGACACCGACCGGGTCAAGGGCCTGTCCACCCACACCGCCGAGGGCCACACCTCCTACCTCCACGTCTCGGCGGGCTGCGGCACCAACCGCTACACCCCGGTCCGCTTCGCCTGCCCGCCGGAGGCGACATTGCTGACGCTGGTGGCGAGGGACTGACCCGGCGGACGGGACTGACCCGGACCGACGGGACGGGGCGGGACGCCGGCAAGGCATCGGTCGCCGTGTGAGCACCGGTCACCGTGCGAGCACCAGTCGCCGTACCAGCACCGATCGCCGTATCAGCACCGGTCACCGACACTCCGCCCGTAACCCACACAGCCCACCCGAATCGCCCGGAAAGCCCTCACTTCCTACCGTGAGGGCATGACCGCCCCGATACCACCGGTCCCCGGAGCGTCCGCCTCCCCGACGCCTCCGATCCCCCGGGACATACCGGACCTCCCCGCGATCCCGGGCATCACCGCGCTGATGCCGTCCGCCGTCCCCGCGACCGCGGTGGTGACCCCCGTCCGCCGCCCCTGGACGGCGGCGTACCGCCTCCTGGTCGCCGCGACGGCCGCGGCGGCGGTGACGGCCGAGACGATCATCGGCCCGCCGTTGCATGTCCTGAGCCACTTCGCGATCCAGAGCACGATCCTGGTGATCCTGGCACTCGTCGTCTCGGCCCGCAGGGCGTGGACCGCCCGCCGCCCCGCCCCCGCGGCCCTGACCGGGGCGGCCGTGCTCTACGTCACGCTCTCCGCGCTGGTCTACCACCTGCTGCTGACCGAGGCGTCCCCGCCGTTCTCGATCACGGACGCTCCCGGCACCCACCCCCTGTGGCAGTCGGTCGCCGCACGCCTCCTGCACACGGTGATCCCGATCGCCGCCCTGCTGGACTGGCTCCTGCTGACCGCCCCGAACCGCCTCCACCTGCGCCAGGCCGCCCCCTGGCTGCTCTACCCACTGGGCTACCTGGCCTTCTCCCTCACCCGGGGCGCACTGCTCCCGCCCGATGCGGCACACCGCTACCTTTACGCCTTCCTGGACGTCGACCAGCACGGATACCGCCACGTCCTGGCCAACGCCCTCCTCCTGGGCCTCGCCTGCTACGCCCTCGCCCTCCTCCTCGTGGCCCTCGACCACGCCCGCCCCAACCCGGTCCCCCGCCGCACCAGAACCGGATTTCGCCTCAGGCCCCCGGTGGGCTAAAGTAAACGTCGTCGCCGCGACAAGCAGCGACATCGGGGTGTGGCGCAGCTTGGCAGCGCGCTTCGTTCGGGACGAAGAGGTCGTGGGTTCAAATCCCGCCACCCCGACAGAGAAACACCAGGTCAGGGGCCCGATCCGCTAAGCGGATCGGGCCCCTGAGTGGTTTCTGAGGCTGCACGAGAGGATCCAAGGGGAGTTCCTGATCCCCGGCAAGGCCCTCACTGCCCGCGTCACGATCGACCTTGACCCCGCCGCTCTGCACGTCCGTCGCGTCGAGCAGTCGCGCCAACGGCTCAGCGGGGACCGCCTGCAAGCGCTCAGCCCTTCGGTCGTCTGGACAGCTGATCGCAAGGGCCTGGCCGCTCACCCCGCCGTGACGCAACCCCGCGGCACTTGCCGGCACAGCGATGAACTTGTGGACACTTGTTGATTCTGCGACTGGGGAGACCGCCCCACTGTTGGAGCTACGCGCGGAGCTCATCACCTTAAGGGGTGAATCTAATTCACTCGAGTGAGCTAAAAAATACAGACAAACCAGAACAAAAGATATTCCTCCAAGAGGTCTGTATGGTGCACTCCTGCACATGACTGACATTGACGCGCCAGGGGATGGCTACGCGTTCTGCGTTCCGACCCTGAGCCAGTACGGAATCCCGGTGCGCTCGGGGGACTACTGGGTTGGGGCAGACCTGGCCACGAAGTGGTTGGAAAAAAACCTGGAGGGAAACAGAAAAACCTCTGCAGTACGCGTCAGGCGTTACGCAAAGGCAATGGCAGAAGGCCGATGGAAGTTGACACATCAGTCAATCGCATTCGACGAAAAGGGAAGGTTGATTGATGGACAGCATCGCTTGCTGGCCGTGATTCATTCCAAGACTGTAGTCCCCATGAGAGTTCACGTCGGCGCCGACCCATCCACATTCTCCGTAATCGATACCGGATACGGTCGAGCTGCCTCACAATTCATGCGCGTGGCCAACGCGAACATCGTCAAGGGTGCGGCCAGGATCATCTTGTTCGCCGAGCAGTGCAAAGTGAATGGCGGGGAGGTGGCGCACATGCATCGCGGCACCTTCGACAACGACGTGATCTTCGAAACTGTCGACCAGTGGCCAGAGCTGCAAGAATATTCCGCCAACGCTTCGCGCATCTATCGGGCATGCGGATCGTCTTCGACAAATATGCTGGCCGTTCTGGCGCAAGCATCTCGCGGGAGCAACCCGAAGGCCATCGAGTCATTTTCCGAGAAGATGATTCTCGGCGAGGACATGTCTAAGGGGGATCCCGTCCTCCTGCTACGAAACCGGGCAATCGCCCGAATGGACCGCTCCTTGTCTTACAGGGATAAGACCGTACTTTACGGTACTACAGTGAAGGCGTGGAATGCTCACGCCAGGGGAGAAAAACTGAAGTTCCTCCGCTTTATTTACGATGAAAAGTCGGAGGAAGGAATGCTTCCAGTAAGCGCCGGAAAAGGGTCGACAGGAATGCGCGAAAAGATTCCCGAGGTGTACTAAAATCCGCCGGTTGTGCACCCGCTCCGAAGGGGAGCGGAGCGGGTGCACACCCTGCTCGGGCTACTGCAACAGCGCCGGACGTGGACCGGGCCCGAGCTCGCCGAACGGCTCGGAGCCACGCATCGTGCTGAACAGCACGATGCCAAGCGCCAGCACATGTTCGACTATCCACTCCACACCAACAAGGGCACCGGCGGCGGCTTCCAGCTCAGCCCGGACTTTCCGCCTCGACCGGATGACCGAGGTACCCCATAGACCTGGCGCCTCCGCCCTGGTACGGCGTCTGACACGGCGGCGTACGGGCAGATCCGTGAACCGCGACACCGCTACTTCGTAGAGTCCGCCGTTCGGGCGCCCCTGCTCTTGAGAGCCAGCCCGGAGACGGCCCGCTCCCCCGGCTCGCGCCCACAGCCGTCGAACCCGACCAACGCCATGTCTCCGACCTGAGCAAACGTCACTTGTGCAGGCGAGATCACCTAGGAACATTCCTAGGTGCCTCATCTGCTTCTGCTTGCGTGTCCATCTGGGTGACTATCGCTTTCCGCATGCCTACGGCCGGCGTTGTTGCGTACCGAAGATGCCGTACATGACCACGGCGCGGTCTGGCTCACGGTCCGGATCTGCTTTGGTGGGCATCCTGGGCGGCGGCCGTCACGAAGCGTCCGGCCAAGTCGGCAGGTCCCTTCACGCGGCACGTCCCTGGTCAAACCTCAGGGAGAGACATCACGCGCTCTGGACCGGCTCGTAGGCTCCTGGGCTCCTCCGGTCCTCGATGTCCGCAACATGGGTCAACAGAAAGCGGGGCCCGTCCGCAGCATCCGCGACAACGGAGTTACGCATGGATACCAAGACGTATGAACCGTCACGGCGTCCAAGGCGCAACTCGGCGCGGCCCCCCGCTGCCGAGGTACGTAGCAGGATCCCGACGTCCTCAGGGTGTACGAGGTCGGCGAACGAGTATCGGCGCATCGCGGACGCGGGTCGGCCGAGCAGCCGACAGAGCGCGTCATTGGCCCGCAGGATCCGGCCGTGCTGGTCGCCACCCATCTCAGCGATGACCATGCCGCTGGGCGCGTACTCGAACGCCTGCCGGAACGACTCCTCACTCGCCCGCAGCGCCTGCTGCTCCCGGTCCAGGCGCACCAGTGCGCGCTGCATGTTGGCGCGTAGCCGGGCGTTGCTGATGGCGACGGCAGCGTGTGCCGCATAGACCTGAAGCGCCTCCCGGCCCCACGCCCCGGGGCGCCGCCTGGGGCGCGGCCGATCGACCGATATGACGCCGAGGAGTTCGTCCACGCCATCTCTTGCCTGATACATCGGTGCGAACAGTCGGTCTGCGGGGTGCCATTCCTCGTCGAACCGAGGAGCAGGTCCATCGCTGAACCACTGCGGTACGTCGTCGTTGTCGAGAACCCAGCCCTCGGTGTGCGGGATGAAGCGGAGGGCGCCCCATGCCTCACCCATGGTGAGGCGTCGGTCCCATGAGGCCCGCGAGCCCACTCTGCCGGTGATAAGGGCCTCGGCTTCAGGGCTGCCGGAGAAGGCCGCGACAACGAGGTCCCCGTCCGGGCGCACCAGATTGATGGCGGCAAGTTCGTACCCGAGTCCGGCGACGACCCCGTCTGCAACGGTCTGAAGAGTGTCAGCAAGGCTCTGTGCCGGCGACACCTGGATGATGAGCTGGTCGAGCAGGCTTCGAAGGGTCGCGAGCCGGACATACGGCTCCGTCTCGCTGACAGTCGGATCGGTGTAGTACCCGGCGGATGCCTGCGCCGCGGTCCAGCTGTGCCAGCCTCTTCGCGGAGCCGCGTGCACGGGCCGGAACGCCGTGTTACGAAGGAAGGGCGCCTTGCCCAGACCGTCACGGCAGAGCCGGTGCGGCTCGGGGAGGGCCTTCAGACCGAGTTCCACCCGTAACCGCTGGTAGATCGTGTCGAGATCGAGGAATTCGTCGCCCTCCAGGACACCGTCCCTGATCAGTCTGATCAGTTCGCCTGTGAAGGCGGTGAACGGCTCCCCGGGCGGAGACAAAGCGACCGCGTTCTCGGCGGCCGCGGCGAGCAGAAAGGTGCCCTCGACCTCCAGTTCGGCCCCAGCGGACTGGGTACCGAAGGTGCGCGCGCTGTAGCAGCAATCGGCGATAAGGATCCGTCGGGCGGCGGGGCTGCGCTCGATCGACCAGCGGATCCATTCATACGGGACGGCCGTGTCATGTACAGACGTCCGGTCGCTGTCCCCGACGGCCAGGTGCAGTTGTCCCGTCCTCGATTCGATCAGTCCGTGCCCCGCGTAGTACACCAGCAGCGTGTCCTTGGCGGCCTCCGCCGCCTCCGCCACGGACTTGGAAAGCTGCCGCGGTGTCTGTGGATCGAGCAACACGTGGCAGTTCTCCGGGGGAAGTCCCCAGGTGTTCTTTTGCGCGAAGAGCTCCCCGAGGGCCTTCACCCCGTTCTCGACGGCAGGCAGATCGGGCAACGCATCGAAGACGCCTGCTCCTATGAGCACCGCATGCGAAGTCAGGGGGTCAGGTGGGTTCGCCACGGCCGTCCCTCTACCGGTCGGTCCGGTCGTCCCGACTGCCAGTTCGGTCGTCTCGGCCATCGGTCCCGACGCCAGTCAAAGACTCCAACAGGCGTCGCGTCTCCTCGGGCGAGGAGTCGGAGATAGTGATCTTGACGCCGTCGGAGCGTTCCACCGTGACGACCGGCCGGCCTTGCCGTGTCGCGCGCCAGGCGGCCAGGGACAGGGCGAGCGAGGCAGCGCTGAAGCCGCTGCTGACCACCAGTGAGATCACGTCGATCGCATCGCCCTGTGCCCCCGGTCGAGACGGCCGCGCCGTGTCAAGGACGGGACGAGCGTGGCGACGTGCTGCGGGCTCCGCGAGAAGCCAGGCGTGCAGTGACCGTAGCTCAGCCTCCGTAGTACCGCCGTCCCTCAAACCGATGCCCAGCCTCACCCAAAGCCCTTTCGTTTCTGCGCCGTCCAGGACAGCGGGTGGAACAGTTTAGGGTCCCTGGCGCGGAGCATGACATTCCGGCGATCAAGGAACGGGGGCGCACGAGAACCGTCTCATCCACTTGCCCGGCACCAGCACCTCGTACAGCGGGCGACCTCGATCACCAGTACCGACGCCTCGCTAAGCCACGCGGCCCACACGGCAGGTTCAGGCTTTGTCGGTGAGTTGCGCAATCTTTAAACTGTGGGGCATGGAGACAGCCGATGTGACGGTGCGGGAGGACGCGGTGCTCGTGGGTGGGCCTGCGGACGGGGTGCGGGTGGTGGTCGCGGGGCGGCCTCGGGTGGTGCAGGTGACGTATCCGTGCGGGGTCGAGGGCGGGCCGGACGGGGTGCGGGTGGAGGGGGTTTATGTGTATCGGCGGGTTCTCGGGGAGGAAGGCGAGGAGGGGGGTGCGGGGCGGGGCGTGCAGTACGGGTTCGACGTTGCCAGTCCCTGAGCCGTTCCCGTTGTCGAGACCCGCCAGGCCTTGCCGCGCCGCTTCCGTCCTGAGCTCCGTCGGTCGTTGAGCCGCCTGGGCCTCGCGCCCAGCCAGTCCTTTTTCTGGATCTTGGTTCAGACGATTGCGTAAGTGGGCAACCATTCGGTGGGCTCGTTCGTCTTCTCGGTATGAGTCGTACGTATGAACGCACGCGGAGGGCCCCTTCCAGCCCCCGCAGGCACGGTCGGGCGGGGCGGCGGCGGGGGCCCGTGCGGGTGGTGCTGATGGTCGCGCTGATGGTGGCGGTGCTCGGTACGGCCGGGGCGGGGTGGATCTACCTCAAGCTCAACGGCGACATCAAGACCTTCGACGGCAGCGGGCTGGCCACGGACCGGCCCGGCGCGGGCTCCTCCGAGGGGGAGAACGTGCTGGTGATCGGGTCGGACGCGCGCACGGACGGGAACGACGCGCTGGGCGGTGGCAGCAAGGACGACATCGGGCGGTCCGACACCGCGTTCCTGCTGCACGTCTACGCCGACCACCGGCACGCGATCGCCGTCTCGATCCCCCGGGACACCCTGGTCACCATCCCGCCGTGCCGGCTGCCCGACGGCGCCTGGACCAAGGCCCGGCCGCAGACCATGTTCAACGAGGCCTTCTCGGTCGGGCAGACGGAGAAGGGGAATCCGGCCTGCACCCAGAACACCGTGGAGTCGCTGACCGGGCTGCGGGTCGACCACACCGTCGTCGTCGACTTCAAGGGGTTCGCGGCGCTGACGGACGTGGTCGGCGGCGTGCCGGTGTGTCTGCCGCAGGACATCTACCAGGGCGACCTCAATCCCCACCGCACCACCAAGGGGTCCCTGCTCTTCAGTAAGGGGCAGCAGACCGTCTCGGGGCGCAAGGCCCTCGACTACGTGCGCATACGCCACGGCATCGGGGACGGGTCCGACATCGGGCGCATCAAGCGCCAGCAGGCCTTCGTCTCCAGCCTGTTGAAGAAGATCAAGAGTGACGGGCTCACCCCGACCAAGCTGCTGCCGCTCGCCAGTGCCGCCACCGGTTCCATGACCGTCGATCCGGGGCTGGGCTCGGCCGCCAAGCTCGTCTCCTTCGCCATGTCGCTGAAGGACATCGACCTGCACAACACCAAGTTCGTGACGATTCCCTGGCGTTACCAGGGTGAGCGTGTCGCCGTCGTGGAGCCGGACGCCTCCGATCTGTGGGCCGCGCTGAAGGCCGACCGCACCGTCGACGGCAAGGACGCCGGAGGGAACGACAAGAAGCGGGCTCCTTCCGGGACCGCCTCCGCGAGCGTGTCCGGGGCCGGGATCGACGTCGCCGTACTCAACGGCACCACCGCCCACGGCCTCGCCGCCAAGGCCGCCGCCACGCTCACCGGGCACGGGTTCACGGTCACCGCGGTCGGCAACGCCGACAGCCGGCAGTACACCACCACCGTCGTCGAGTACGGCAGCGGTCTGCGCGGCCGGGCCGAGACGGTCGCGCGGCTCTTCCCGGGGGCCGAGCTGCGCGCCGTCGCGGGGGCCGGCGCCGGTGTCGACGTCGTCGTGGGGACGGCCTACGCGGCCGCCTCGGCCACCGGCGACGGCGGCGCCCCCGCCTCCCCCACGCCGTCCGTCGACCCGTCCGCCGCCGTCCCCGACTCGGTGGCCCACGACGCCCGGTCCGCCGACGACGACCTGTGCTCCGACCTGTCGTACGGGAGCGGTGGCTGACGGGCGCCGGGGGCCGGCCGGGTCCGCCCGCGCCCCGGCGGGTCAGCGGTTCACAGGGCTTCCGCGATGCGGTCGACCTGGTCGGGGTCGAGGCCGTAGCAGTAGAACATGACCTCGTCGGCGCCCAGGTCGGCGTAGGCGGTGACGGTGTCGCGGACGGCCTGCGGGGTGGTGAGCATGCCGGAGACCATGCGGTCGGGCATGCCGGTGAAGGCGTAGTACGCGTGCATGGCGGCCCGCGCGTCGTCGACGACCGCCTGCGGGCCCAGCGCGACGTTCGCCTGGGCGACCAGGCGCGGGGCGCCCTCGCGGCCGTGCGCGCGCCACTGTTCGCGGACGGTGTCGAACAGGCCGCCCGCCCAGGACGGCGGCGCGGCGGCCAGGAAGCCGTCGCCCCAGCGGGCCACCCGCTCCAGGGCCATGGGCTTGAAGCCGCCGAAGAGGATCTCGGGGCCGCCGGGGCGGGCGGGAGCCGGACCGATGGGGCCCGCGTCCGCGCCGTACGGTTCGCCGGACCACAGGCGGCGCAGCAGTGGCAGTTGCCCGTTCAGGCGGCGGCCGCGGGTGTGCAGGTCGACGCCCGCGGCCTCGTGGTCGTCCGCCCGGCCGCCGACGCCGAGGCCGAGGACCAGCCGGCCGCCGGACATCCGGTCCAGGGTGGCCGTCTGCTTGGCGAGCAGGGCGGTGTCGCGCAGCGGGGCGAGCAGCACCTCGGTCTGGACGCGCACGCGCGAGGTGGCTCCGGCCAGGACGGCGAGCGCGATCAGCGGTTCGGGGTTGTCGTAGACCAGCCGGTCGAGCAGGCCGAGCGTGGTGAACGGGCCGTCCTCGGCGCGCCGGGCCCAGGTGAGCAGGGTGGCGGGGTCGCTGATGGGCAGGCCGATACCGACGTTCATGAAAGATCCTCCGTGAGGGCAGGGCAGGGCGGATGAGGCCGGTCGCCTGTCGCGTCCGGCCGGGTCGCTGCCGCCCTCTCCTGCGCCTCGGTGAGGCGGGACGCTCCCACGCTGCGGCGTACTTCCGGGGAGGTCTCTTCGAAGTGCGTCCAGGGTAGGCGCCCGGGGCGCGGGCGGCCACCGGTTTTTCCGCCCGCGGCGACGGGCCGCGGGTGGGGCTGGAACCGCGCGGGCCCGTGCGGCAGTCTTTCCGCTCGTGGGGAGCGTTCCGTATCAAGGTGGTGCGTCGGGCGGCACGGGGGCGCACATGGTGGTGTGCGGTGACGACGGGCTCGCGCACCGTCTGGCCGCGGAGTTGCGCGGGGTGTACGGCGAGCAGGTCACGCTGGTCGTGCCGCCCTCCGAGCGGGCGGTACGGCCCCCGGTGGTCGGCCGGGCGCGGGCGGCTTCCGCGCTCCTGGACCGGATGGTCAGCGCTGCCGTGGGCCGGGCCGGCGGGAACGGCGGCGCCGGCGCGCACGGCGGCGGCAACGGGAGTGGCGGAGGCGGCGGGGCGGGTGC
Source organism: Streptomyces sp. PsTaAH-124 (assembly GCF_000373685.1). NCBI lineage: Bacteria > Bacillati > Actinomycetota > Actinomycetes > Kitasatosporales > Streptomycetaceae > Streptomyces > Streptomyces sp. PsTaAH-124. The sequence continues at coordinate 158,048 of NZ_KB892180.1, forward strand.
CGCGGCTTCGGGCGCGGCGGACCGGGTGGTGGAGGCCGCCGAGCTGACCGAGGCGGTCCTCGTGGACGCCGGGGTGGAGCGGGCGAGCGCGCTGGCCCTGGTGTACGACGACGACGAGACCAACATCCGGGCCGCGCTCACCGTCCGGCGGTTCAATCCGCGGCTGCGGCTCGTGCTGCGGCTGTACAACCGGCGGCTCGGCCAGCACATCGAGGAACTCCTCGACCAGGCAGCCGCGTTGGCGATCGGCGACGGCTCCACCCCGCCCGGGTCCGCCCCGTCCGGCGGTGGTGAGCTCGGCGGCGGCGCGCTCGGCGGCGGCGCGCTCGGCGGCGGTGACGCGTCCACGACCGTGCTGTCCGACGCCGACACGGCCGCGCCCGCGCTGGCCGCCGGGGCCGTCGTCGGCACCAGCAAGGTCGTGCAGACCGAGGGCCTGCTGCTGCACGCGGTCGAACGCCCGCCGCCCGCGCCGGGCCAGGTCGCCGACCCCGGGCTGTGCACGCTGGCCCTGCTGTCCGCGACGAGCAGCGACCCGGCCGGGGCCGACGGGTCCGAGGTCAGCGGCGAGCAGCGGCCCCGGCTGCTGCCGGACGCGGCGGCGGTACGCGAGGCCACCGGGCGCGGGACCGTGGTCCTCGAACAGGTGTCGTACGCCGCCGGGCCGCCGCTGCCGGCCGGGCGCGGGGTCGGCGTCGTACCGCCGCTCACGTCGCTGTTCTCACGGCGGCTGCGCTGGTCGGTGGCCGGGCTCGTGGCGTGTGTGTTCGCCCTCGCGGTGGCGTTGTGGCTGGTGACGGGGGTGCGTCCGCTGGGGGCGCTCTATCTGACGCTGCTCGACCTGTTCGCCATCGACGATCCGGCGATCGGTGAGTCGGTCGGCCGGCAACTGCTCCAACTGCTCTCCGGGCTCGTCGGGTTGCTGCTGCTGCCGGTGCTGCTGGCGGCGGTCCTGGAGGCGCTGGGCACCTTCCGGACGGCGTCCACGCTGCGCAAACCGCCGCGCGGACTCGGCGGACACGTGGTGCTGCTGGGGCTGGGGAAGATCGGCACCCGGGTGCTGACCCGGCTGCGCGAACTCCAGGTCCCGGTGGTGTGCGTGGAGTCGGACCCGGACGCGCGGGGGCTGGCGACGGCCCGGCGGCTGCGGGTGCCGGTGGTGCTCGGGGACGTCACGCAGGAGGGCGTACTGGAGTCGGCGAAGATCCATCGCGCGCACGCGCTGCTCGCGGTGACCAGCGCGGACACCACGAACCTGGAGGCGGTGCTCTACGCCCGCTCGGTGCGGCCCGATCTGCGGGTGGTGCTGCGGCTGTACGACGACGACTTCGCGACCGCCGTGTACCGGACGCTGCGGGCCGCGCATCCGCGGGCGCTGACCCGGAGCAGGAGCGTGACGCATCTGGCGGCGCCCGCGTTCGCCGGGGCGATGTTCGGGCGGCAGATCCTGGGGGCGATCCCGGTGGAGCGGCGGGTGCTGCTGTTCGCGTCCGTGGACGTGGGCGGGCATCCGCAGTTGGAGGGCCGGACGGTCGCCGAGGCGTTCCGGCCGGGGTACTGGCGGGTGCTGGCTCTGGAGGCGGGGTCGCGGGGCGCCGCCGCGGGCGGCGGGAGCGGGAGCGGGGAGCGGCGGGAGCCCGCCGCGCAGGCGGCGGCCGAGGACCCGGAACCGGGGACCGCGCCCCCGGCCGGACGCACCGGCCGCAACGGACCGTCCGGGCGCACCGCCGGGCACCCGTCCGCGCGGACGGGCGGGCATACGCCTGGACCGGCGGCCGGGACGGCGGCGGGCGGGCCCCGGTGGAACCTGCCCGATTCCTATGTCCTGCGGACCGAGGACCGGGTCGTCCTGGCCGCGACCCGCCGGGGGCTCGCCGAACTGCTGGGGCGGCGGGGGCGGGACGGCCGGGACGGTCCGGAGGGATCCGGGGCGGCGGGGGCGGGTGCCGGGGCGGTGTAGGGGCGTCCCCGGCCGGGACGCGGGTCCCGGTCCCGCGCCTCGCACCCACGCCGTCGGCGCCCCGCACCCGCGCGCTTCCGGTGTGCCGGACTCCCCCGCCGTGGGCGCTACTTCGGCAGATGACGCTCGGCGAAGTCCAGTTCGAGCCGGACCTGCTTGATGCGCTCGTCGACCACCAGGGAGCCGTGGCCCGCGTCGTAGCGGTAGACCTCGTGGACGGCGCCCCGCGACTCCAGGCGCTTGACGTAGTTGTCGATCTGGCGGATGGGGCAGCGCGGGTCGTTGACCCCGGCGGAGATGTAGACCGGGGCCTTGACCTGGTCCACATAGGTGAGCGGGGAGGACGCCTCGAAGCGCTCGGGGACCTCCTCCGGAGTGCCGCCCAGCAGGGTGCGGTCCATCGCCTTGAGGGCTTCCATCTCGTCGTGGTACGCCGTGACGTAGTCGGCGACCGGGACCGCCGCGATGCCCAGGGTCCACGCGTCCGGCTGGGTGCCGACGCCCAGCAGGGTGAGGTAACCGCCCCAGGAGCCGCCGGTGAGGATCAGCCGCTCCGGGTCGGCGAGGCCCGAGCCGATCGCCCACTCGCGGACCGCCGCGATGTCCTCCAGCTCGATCAGCCCGACCCGGTGCTTGAGGGCGTCGGTCCAGGCGCGGCCGTAGCCCGTGGAGCCGCGGTAGTTGACCCGGACCACCGCGTAGCCGTGGTCGACCCAGGCGGCGGGGCCCGCGGCGAAGGAGTCGCTGTCGTGCCAGGTGGGGCCGCCGTGGATGTCGAAGACGGTGGGCAGCGGGCCGGTGGTGCCCGCCGGCTTCTGCACCAGGGCGTGGATGCGCCCGCCGGGTCCCTCCACCCAGACGTCCTCCACCGGGACCGAGCCGGGGGACTTCATGCCCGGAGGGTCCAGGACCACGCCGCCGGCCGTCGAGCGGACCGCCGACGGCTCGGCCGCCGACGACCACAGGTACTCCACCGCGCCGTCCGGGCGGGCGCTCGCGCCCGAGACCGTGCCGGGCGCGGTGGCGATCCTGGTCAGCTCGCGGCTCACCGGGTCGTAGCGGAACAGCTCGCTGCGGGCCTCGAAGCTGTGCGCGACGAGCAGGCCGCTGCCGTCCGGGTACCACTCCGCGCTCACGTCGCCCGGCAGGTCGAGGGCGAGGTCCGTCTCCTCGCCGGTGGCCACGTCCCAGACCAGCGGCTCCCAGCGGCCCCGGCGCTGGTGCCCGATGAGCAGCCGGGTGTCGCCGTCGACCGGGGCGAAGCCCAGCACCTCCAGGCCCAGCTCGACGGTGCCGCCCTTGGTGTCGTCCAGCTCGGCGACCGCCGTGCCGTCCGGGCGCAGCACGCGCAGCGCCGAGTGCATCGCGTCGCCGTGCTCGGTGTGCTCGACGGCGATCAGGGTGCCGTCGTGGGAGAGGTCGCCGACGCCCGCCGACTCGCGGTGGCGATAGATCTCCGCCGCGGCCTCGCCGGAGCCCACGCGCGCGAGATGGATGGTGGTGCCGTCCTCGTCGGTGGAGCGGCCCACGACCGCCGTACGCCCGTCGCGGCCGAGCGCGAGGCCGGCCGGGTAGGACGGTTCGAGGTCCGGCACCGCCGCCTCGTCGGGGCCGCCGGTGAACGGCTGGCGGCGCCAGACGCCGAACTCGTCGCCGTCCTTGTCGTCGAACCACCAGATCCACGCGCCGTCCGGGGAGAGCACGCCGTCCGTCGTGCCGTTCGGCCGGTGGGTGGCCTGGCGCTGGGCGCCGCTCGCGCGGTCCCAGGCGTACAGCTCGTACGTCCCCGTCGCGTTCGACACGAACAGGGAGCGGTCCGGTGCGTCCTCCGCCCAGTCGGGCAGGGACACCCGGGGCGCGCGGAAGCGCTTCTCCCAGTCCGGCACGGCCGGCCTGCCCTGCGCCCCCGCCGTCCTTCCCGCCTCCGGCGTCCCCTGCGCCGCGGACCCGTCCTGTCCGGCCGGGCCCCGCCCGCTCCGCTCGCTCCGCCGGTCCTGCGCGCCGTTCCCGTTGCTCTCAGTCATGGCCCCATACTGCCTGGCCGGGCCGACAACGCGCCGCCCCGTTCCCCAGCCTGTGGAAAACCGCCCGTACGGAACCCGTCCGCGTCCCCGTGCCTGTGGAAAACTCCGACCCCGCGGCCTGCCGCGACCGGCGGGGGCCGTACCGTTGGGGCCGTGTACCGGTTTCTTCTGACGCCCCGCTGGTGGGGCATCAACGTCTTCGTGCTGCTCGCCATCCCGTTCTGCGTCTTCATGGGATCGTGGCAGCTGAGCCGGTTCGACGCGCGCGTGGACGATCACCGCAACCTGTCCGAGCAGACCGCCTCCGCCCGTACGGAGCCGCCGCGTCCGCTGGCCGCGCTGCTCCCCGTCGACAAGCGGACCTCGGGCATGCCCGCCACCGCGACCGGCCGCTACGGCAAGCAGTTGCTGGTCCCGGACCGCGAGCTGGACGGCAAGCAGGGGTACTACGTGCTGACGCTGCTGCGCACCGGCTCCGGCAAGGCGCTGCCCGTCGTGCGCGGCTGGCTGCCGGGCACCGCGGACGCGGCGAAGGCCCCCGCGCCGCCCTCCGGCGAGGTCACCGTGACCGGGGCGCTCCAGGCCTCCGAGTCGCCCGGCGGCAACGGGGTCGGCACCCGGGGCGGGCTGCCGTCCGGGCAGACCGGGGCGATCAGCGCGGCGTCGCTGGTGAACCTGGTGCCGTACGACGTCTACGACGCCTGGGTCACGCTCGACAAGGCCGACGCCGGGATGAAGGCGGTGCCCGCGAAGGCGCCCGAGGGCAGCGGGCTCGACCTCAAGGCGTTCCAGAACCTCGGGTACACCGGTGAGTGGTTCGTGTTCGCCGGGTTCGTGGTCTTCATGTGGTTCCGGCTGGTGCGGCGCGAGCTGGAGGCGGCGCGGGACGCCGAGCTCGGGCTGGTGCCCGACGACGCGGAGGGCTCGGGCGAGCCCCTGGAGGGGCGTACCGCCGGGGTCTGACCCGCGGTACGCCCGGGTCTGACCCCGGCGCCGTCCCCCTTCTCCTCCGCCCCGGGGCCCGCCCCCTCCGTTTCCGTTCCGCCGTTTCCGTTCCGCTCCACGCGCCTCCATGCCGCGACCACGGCTCTTCCTGCCGCCGCGGATGTCCGGCTACGGCGTGGGCGCCGCCAGGACCCCCGTGTGGTACACCGTCCCCGCGCAGGCGTCCGGCACCGTCGCCGAGACCGTCGGCGTGCCGGGCTCCGGGGTGTGCGAGACCACGACGCTGCCGTCGGCCTTGGCGCCGTCCTCCCTGACCAGCTGGGGCGAGGCCGCCGAACCGGTGTCGGTGCCCGAGGCGCTGTTCGTGGCCGGGCCGCCGGCCGCGCCCTGGTCCTTGCTCGGGGACGGGCCGGGCGAGGGCTGTCCGGTCTCCGTACCGCCGCTGCCGCCGCCCCCGGTGCCGCCCGTGCCGCCGCTGCCACCGCTGCCACCGCTGCCGCCCGTGGTCGGGCAGGCGTCGGAGGGCACCCAGGCGAACTTCACCTCGTAGCCCGATCCCGGCGTCAGCACCAGCGCGGGGGACTCGGTGGACGGGTCGGGCAGCCCCGGCGCCGCGTCCCCCGGGGTGTGCTGCACCACGCTGACCCTGGCCGTCTCGGCCGCGCCCTGCGGGAACGAGGTGACGGTGCCGGGCCCGCCGACGGTGCAGCTCCCGGACGAGGTGTTGGTGACGCGCAGGACGCCGTAGACGGCGCCCGAGGAGTCGGGGGTGCCGATCCGCGCGCCGCCGGAGCCCAGTTGCGCCGCCGTGCACACGGGTGCTCCGGCGCGGGCGGAGGCGGAGGGGTGGTCCGAGGCGCCGCCGGGCGCCGCGCCGGTGGCGGTGGCCCCGCCGTCCGCGGTGCCGTCCTTCTCCCCGCCCTGCTCCCGGCCCGTGGCCCGGTCGGAGGGGCTGCCCTCGGCGTCCGGACCGGCGGCCGTGTCCTCGGACCGCCCGGCGCCGCCCTGCGCCTGGGACGCCTGGCCCGCGATGGCCGGGTTGGCGTCGGGACCGGCGGAGCGGGAGACATGGACGAGGGCCGGGACGGCGGTGCCGAGGAACAGGGCGGCGGCCGCCATGCCGACCGTGGCCTGCCGCTTGCGGGCCCGCCGCGCCGGGATCGCGCGCCGCAGGTGCTCCAGGGTGCCGTCGCTCGGTCCGACGTCCTGGACCGCCCGGTGCAGCAGCCGGCGCAGGGCCAGTTCGTCCGGGGCGAGCCCGCCGGGGGCCTCGTCCGCCGGGGCCGTGCGCGCGGGGTCCGGGCCCTCGGCGTCAGGGCTGTCGTTCACGGTGGTGTTCCCAGAATGCGATGACGTGTGGGGGTGCTGTTCGCGGGACGCCCGGTCGGCACGGGGCTCGTCGGGCGGGCCCGGTACCGGGGACCGGTCCTCCTGCGGCCCACGGACCTCGCCCGGCCCACGCACCTCGCCCGACGGCCCGCCGCCGGACTCGTGGCGTTCGCGCGCGTCCCGGTCGCCCGCGCCCGCGCCCGCGTCCTTGTGGCGTTCGTGCGCGTCGCGCCCTTCGGCGTTTCCCTTCGTGCCCGTCATACCCGCGCCTCCCTGACGGTCATGCCCGCGCCTCCATGGCGATCCGGAGCGCGGCGATGCCGCGCGAGCCGTACGCCTTCACCGAGCCGAGGGATATCCCGAGGGTCTCGGCGACCTGCGCCTCGGTCATGTCAGCGAAGTAGCGCAGCACCAGCACCTCGCGCTGCCTGCGCTGGAGGCCCTTCATCGCCGTGATCAGCGAGTCGCGCTCCAGCTGGTCGTAGGCGCCCTCCTCCGCGCTGGCCATGTCCGGCATCGGCTTGGACAGGAGCTTCAGGCCGAGGATGCGGCGGCGCAGCGCGGAGCGGGAGAGGTTGACGACCGTCTGGCGCAGATAGGCGAGCGTCTTCTCCGGCTCGCGGACGCGCTTGCGGGCGGAGTGGACGCGGATGAACGCCTCCTGGACGACGTCCTCGCAGGAGGCGGTGTCGTCGAGGAGGAGCGCGGCCAGGCCCAGCAGCGAGCGGTAGTGCGTGCGGTACGTCTCGGTGAGGTGGTCGACGGTGGTACCGGCCGCCGCGGTCTCCTCGGCGGCCGGGCGCTGGTTCGGTATGCGGGCGGGCCGCGCGGCGGGCATGGGGGCGATCACCGGCATGCCGCCGGACGGGCCGGCCGCGCCGGGCAGCAAGCTGACGCCGGGGCTCCCGGACCGGCCGGGGGACGCCGGCCGCCCGGGGAGGGCGGGCATCCGCGGCCGGAGGGCCGCGCGGGGCGGCCGCAGAGCGGCGCCGCGGGCCGCCGCGCTGAAGTCGAGTACGTCTGCCACGCCAGTTGGACGCACCGCCCCCCGCCGGGGTTGTACGGGCCGTCCGTCACATCCGCGCCCGGCGGGCCGAGCGGCGCGTGCGGCCGTGTTCCCGGGTCAGGCGGCACCGCGGCCGGTGCCTCACATGCCCTCATGCGTCCCGCTCTTCCCTCTGTCGCGGCGTGCCGCGAAGCGACCGGGGCATCCCCACGCCCCTCAGCGTCCCCACGCCCCCGCAGGGCGACCGCGAAGACGCCTCCCGCCCACCGCGCGGTTGCGGAGGGCGGGAAGGAAAATCGCCGGGCGCCGGGGCGGCACGGTTCACGCGGCGCGGACCGTAGTCAGCCGGTCCACACCTTGTACACAGATCCTACAAAGGGACCGATCAATGGCCAGGGGTTATCCCTCCGTGAAAGAGGGCGGGGAGGGCAGAGAGGGCGCGGAGAACGGGAGGAGCACGAGGAGCACACCGGCCCGCGGGGTCCCCTCCGGCCGCACCGGCCCGCTCACTCCGGTCCGGCCGCCACCAGCTCGGCGATCTGCGCCAGGTTGAGCGCGGCGCCCTTGCGCAGGTTGTCGCCGCAGACGAAGAGTTCGAGCGCGGTCGGGTCGTCCAGCGCCCGCCGCACCCGGCCGACCCAGGCCGGGTCCGTGCCCACCGCGTCGGCCGGGGTGGGGAACTCGCCGGAGGCCGGGTCGTCGCACAGCACCACCCCGGGCGCCGTGGCCAGGATCTCGCGCGCCCGGTCGACGGTGACCTCGTCCTCGAAGCGGGCGTGCACGGTCAGCGAATGCGTGGTGACGACCGGGACGCGGACACAGGTGACGGCCACCGGCAGCCGGGGCAGTCCGAGGATCCGGCGGGTCTCCTCGCGCAGCGCCATCTCCTCCGAGGACCAGCCCTCGTCGCACAGCGCACCGGCCCAGGGCACCACGTTCAGCGCGACCGGCTCCGCGAACGGGCCGGTGTCGTCGCCCACCGCCCGCCGTACGTCGCCGGGGCCGGTCCCCAGTTCCGTACCGGCGACCAGGGACAGCTGGCGGCGCAGCGCGCGGACGCCCTCCTGGCCGGCGTCGCTCACCGCCTGGTACGAGGAGACCACCAGCTCGCGCAGCCCGAACTCGGCGTGCAGCGCGCCCAGCGCCACGATCATGGTCAGGGTGGTGCAGTGCGGGCTGGCGACCACGGAGCGCGGGCGGCGGCGCACCGCGTGCGCGTTGACCTCGGGCACCACCAGCGGCACATCGGGGTCGGCGCGGAAGGCCCCGGAGTTGTCCACCACGACGGCGCCCGCCGCGGCGGCCACCGGCACCCAGCGGGCGGCCACCTCGTCGGGCACGTCGAACAGGGCGATGTCCACGCCGTCGAACACACCCGCCGCGCGGGCGTCCTCGGTGAGCGCGACGACCTCGGTCTCCTCGCCGCGCACGGTCAGCTTGCGGCCGGCCGAGCGCGGCGAGGCGAACAGGCGGATCTCGCCCCAGACGTCCGCGCGCTGGGACAGGATGCCGAGCAGGACCGTGCCGACGGCGCCGGTCGCGCCGACGACCGCGAGCGTCGGCCGTCCGGTCACCGGCGTACGCCCGGACACCCGGCGCCCCGGCGGGGGGCGGTCATCGCCCGGTGCCGCCGTAGACGACGGCCTCGTCGCTGTCGGAGTCGAGCCCGAAGGCGGTGTGCACGGCGCGGACGGCCTCCGGCACGTCGTCCTTGCGGGTGACCACCGAGATACGGATCTCGGAGGTCGAGATCAGCTCGATGTTCACGCCCGCGTCGGAGAGCGCGGTGAAGAAGTCGGCCGTGACGCCCGGGTTGGTCTTCATGCCCGCGCCGACCAGGGAGATCTTGCCGATCTGGTCGTCGTAGCGCAGCGAGTCGAACCCGATGCCCAGGCGGTTCTTCTCCAGCGCGTCGATGGCCTTGCGGCCCTCGGCCTTGGGCAGCGTGAAGGAGATGTCCGTCAGACCGGTGGAGGCCGCGGAGACGTTCTGCACGACCATGTCGATGTTGATCTCGGCATCGGCGATCGTCCGGAAGATGGAGGCGGCCTCACCGGGCTTGTCCGGGACGCCGACGACCGTGATCTTGGCCTCGGAGGTGTCGTGCGCGACACCCGAGATGATGGCCTGCTCCACCTGCTGTTCCCCTTGCTCACTCGGCTGCCGAATCGGCTCGCTGCTGACCCACGTGCCCTGGAGCCCGCTGAAGGAGGAACGTACGTGGATCGGGATGTTGTACCGGCGCGCGTACTCCACACACCGGTGGAGCAGCACCTTCGACCCGGAAGCGGCCAGTTCGAGCATGTCCTCGAACGAGATCCAGTCGATCTTCCGGGCCTTCTTCACCACCCGCGGGTCGGCGGTGAACACGCCGTCCACGTCGGTGTAGATCTCGCAGACCTCGGCGTCCAGGGCGGCGGCCAGCGCCACGGCCGTGGTGTCGGACCCGCCGCGCCCCAGCGTGGTGATGTCCTTCTTGTCCTGGCTGACGCCCTGGAAACCGGCGACGATGGCGATGTTGCCCTCGTCCAGCGCGGTGCGGATACGGCCCGGCGTGACGTCGATGATCCGGGCTTTGTTGTGGACAGAGTCGGTGATGACACCTGCCTGGCTGCCGGTGAAGGACTGGGCCTCGTGGCCCAGGTTCTTGATCGCCATGGCCAGCAGGGCCATGGCGATCCGCTCACCGGCGGTCAGCAGCATGTCGAACTCCCGCCCGGCAGGCATCGGGGATACCTGCTCGGCGAGATCGATCAGCTCGTCCGTCGTGTCGCCCATCGCGGAGACCACGACAACCACCTGGTTGCCGTTCTTCTTGGCTTCCACGATCCGCTTGGCGACGCGCTTGATGCCCTCGGCATCGGCTACGGAGGAGCCTCCGTACTTCTGCACGACAAGGCCCACGTGCGCTCCTCGCTCAGTCCGTGTCTGTCGCACTCGCGCATATGCAGTGCGATCGACTCAGTCTATCGAGCGCCCGGATTTCCCCTTCGCGATATCGCATCGTGAGATGTCCGGCGCCCGCTTGTCAGGGCGGCTCATGCCCAGCGAGCGGGGCGGCACGCGAAACGTGGGCGGCGTCACACACCGGCCGGGCGGCGATCCGGCCACCTCCTCACCGGGGCCGGAATGCTGCGGTCCGATCCGCTCCCCGCGCCGCCCGCCGCCCTGATCCGGGGCCCGGTGAAGGCAATCCGTTCCGTTCGCGTGCCCGGTTTTCGACTCGATCCGAACCCGTCGCGGACCGGGGGAGGCAATGCATACCGGTCCGATTGTCCATTCCCCGTCTCTTCATGTGGACAAGCTGTCGTGAACGGCCGTCAGGGTGTGTCACTGTGAGCCCGGTTCGGGCGGGAAGAAGTACCTGGTGGAAGGAGTTCTGATGGCGTCGTCACGTGCCGGAAAGCTGCTATTCCGGGTGCTGGGACCACTGGAAATATGGGCGGGCGGTAAACGCCTCCAGCTCACCGCCCCGCGGCTTCAGATCACTCTCGGAACGCTGCTTTTGAAGCCCGACAGGACCGTGTCCGTGGAGGAGCTGGCACAGAGCCTCTGGGAGGCCCGGATGCCGGCCGATCCGGCGAACCAGATCGCCGTCTGCGTCTCGAAGATACGCGGCCGGTTCCAGCGGACGGGGACCGTGGGCGACCTGATCCTGACCCAGCCGCCCGGCTACCTCCTGAGCACGGACGAGGCCGAGCTGGACACCCAGCGGGTGCAGGCGCTCAAGGCGGAGGCCGACGCGTACGCGAACGCCGGGGAGAGCGCCGAGGCGGTCTCCTGCCTGGAGCGGGCACTCGCCCAGTGGCGCGGCCCGCTGCTGGCGGGCATCACCCGGCAGGCGTGGCGCGCCGAGGCCCGCGTATGGGAGGAGACGCAGGTCGCGCTCCAGGTCAAGAAGGCCGAACTCCAGCTCGCGCTCGGGCAGTACGAGCCGGTGATCGCCGAGCTGTCGGCCTTCCTGCCGGAGCATCCGTTCTTCGAGCGGCCGCGGGCCCAGCTCATGACCGCCCTGTACCGCTCGGGCCGCCAGGCGGACGCGCTGCGCCTGTACCGCGACACCTGCCGCCTGCTGGACGAGGCGCTCGCCATCGCGCCCGGCGCCGAACTCCAGCGCCTGCACCAGGAGATCCTGAAGGGCGCCCTGCCGCCCGGCCCCGAGGCCGTCCGCACCGAGTTATCCGCCGCGCCGCCGCCGTCCCCGCAGCCCGCGCCGGAGTCCGCCGCGCCGCCGCCCGCCGCGCCCGCCGGGCCCTGCCTGCTGCCCAGCGACATCGGGGAATTCGTGGGCCGCGAGCGGGAGATGTCCGACCTGGTCGAATTCCTGCGGCCCGCGGGCAGAAACGTGCCCCTGGTCGAGCTGGTGGGCGCGGGAGGAACGGGCAAGACGACCCTCGCCATTCATGTCGGACATCAGCAGCGCGTCAAGTTTCCCGACGGCCAGCTCTATATCGATCTGCGCGGACTCGACCGGAATCCGGTCCGGCCGGAGGAGGCCCTCGCCCGGTTTCTGCGGGAGATGGGAGTGCCGGCGTCCGACATCCCGGACGGACTCGACCAGCGCGCCGAGAAATTCCGCGCGCTGCTGACCGACAAACGCGTGCTCATCATTCTGGACAACGCCTCCGAAACCACCGGCATACGCCCTCTGCTGCCGGGAACGGACACCTGCGCCGTCATCGTCACCAGTCGCTCCCGGGTCGCCTCGGCGTTCTCGACGCGGGTCGTGGAGCTGGGCGGCCTCTCCACGGAGCAGGCCCTGGAGCTGCTCCACCGCGGCGCCGGGCGCGAGCGGTCGGCGGCGGAGCAGGATGCCGCGCGGCGGCTGGTCGCGTACTGCGGCAACCTGCCGCTGGCGGTCGGCATCCTCGGCGCCCGGCTCGCGGCCAAGCCGCACTGGACGATGGCCCGGGTCGCGGCCCGGCTCGCCGACGAACGGCGCAGGCTCGACGAGCTGGAGCACGACAACCTGGCCGTCCGCACCACCCTGGAGCTGTCCTACGACGGCATCAGCCCCGGCGCCCAGCTGCTGCTGCGCCGCCTGTCCGTGCTCGCCGTGCCGGACTTCGCGGACTGGCTCGCCCGGCATCTGGTGGACCTCGGCGGACCGGCGGCGGAGAACGCCGAGAACCTGGTGGAGGAACTGGTGGACGCCCGGCTCGTCGAGGTGCGCGGACGGGACGTGGCCGGGCAGCTCCGCTACCGCCTGCACGACCTGGTCCGGCTGTTCGGCCTCGAACGCGCGGACGGCGCCGAGTCGCCGTCCCAGCGCCGCACCGCGGTCCGCCGCACCGCCCTCGCCGCGCTCACCGGCGCCGACGCGGCCCACCGCGCCGTCTGCGGCGGCGACTACACCGCCGTCCGCAGCGGCGCGGCGAGCCGCGCCCGTGCCGGCCACTCCCCTCCGCACGAGGACGCCGACCCGCTGCACTGGTACGAGGCCGAACGCACCACGCTGACCACCCTGGTACGGCAGGCCGCCGGCTACGGGCTCGACGACATCGCGTGGGACCTCGCGGCCGTGTGCCGCTGCCTGTTCAGCACGCGCGGGCACCACGACGAGTGGCTGGCGACCCACCAGGACGCGCTGGCCGCCGTCCGGGCGGTCGGCAGCCGCAAGGGCGAGGCCGCGCTGCTCCTGGGCCTCGGCGACCTGTACATCGACAAGCGCGAGTACACCCGGGCGGCCGGTCTGCTGGAGCGGGCGTGCGCCACGTTCACCGCGGCCGGGGAGGACTACGGCGCGGTGCTCGCGCTGCGCCGGGCGGCCTGTGTGGACCGGATCCAGGGCCGCTACGAACGGGCGCTGGAACGCTGGCGGGACTGCCTGCCCGTGCTCGCCGCGCACGGGGACCTCCAGGCCCGGGTCCAGGTGCTGCGCTGGCTCGGGCTGACCCTGCTCGAACTGCGCGACCTGGAGGGCGCCGAGTCGTATCTGCGGCAGGCCGAGGAGGCCGCCCGGGGCCTCCTCGGCCGGGCGGCCGGACAGGTGCGGCTGGCCCTGGCCGACCTGCTGCGGGCGCGGCACCGCCCGGCGGAGGCGGAGGCGGAGTACATCGCGGGGCGGGAGCGGGCGCAGGCCCTCGGCGATGTCTCGGGCATCGGCTACGCCCACTTCGGCCTGGGCGTCATCGCGCTGGAGAGCGGGCGGCACGCCGAGGGCCGCCGGCTCCTCGGCGTCTGCCGGGAGTCGGCGCGCTCGGTCGGCGACCCGCTGCTGGAGGCGCTCGGCATGGTCGGGCTGTCCGCGGCGCTCGGGCACGACGGCCGGACGCAGGAGGCGGAGCGGCTGCTGACCGGGGCCGCCGCGATCTACCACGGCCTCGGCACACCGGTCCGCTACGCCCGCTGCCTGTACGCGCACGCGGAACTGCTCGACCGGCGCGGCGACGCGGGCGCGGAGGCGGCGGCTCTGCGGGCCCGCGCGGCGGCGGCGCTGGCCGGTACGGGCTCGGCGCTGGCGTCGGACGTGCTCGGCCCGGCGTCGGGCCCGTACGGTCCGCCGGTGCTGTGACGGGCCGGGGCGCGCGCCCCGGAAGCCGTGATCGCCGTGCCGGGTGTTTCCCTTCGGTGTCCGTTCGGTGTCCGAGGAAACCCGCAGGTCAGAAGCGATTCTGATGGTGTGGGACACCGTTGGGGAACGTCCTTGCCTCTCGCGGCGGGAATCGTCAAGGATTGCGAACAACGGCGTTTCACCGACGCAACGTCGTCTCGATGGCAGCGAAAACCAGTGATGCAGCGAACCTGCCTTTGGCGGGCGCCACTCCCCCGATGAGGTTGATGTGGAGCAGCACGACAACGCCGCATGTGTGACAGCATTTCCCATCGACGAGGCTCGCGAGGCGATCGATACCCTGGATCTGCAGATCATCGAAATCTTGCAGAATCGCCGCGACCTGTCCCGCCGCATCCAGCGGCAGCGCATGAGCGAGGGCGGGACACGGACGGTACTCGCTCGCGAGAAGCTTATTCTCGACCGTTACGCGACCGGGCTCGGCACCGAGGGAACCGCCCTCGCCCTGAATATCCTGAGCCTGTGCCGGGGCGGTTCCGGCGGCATCTCGAAGGCCGCCTCCGCCGCGGACGGCGAGCCGCAGGGCACTTCGTGAAGGCGTGCGCGGATCCGCGGGCACGCCTGGGTGACATCTCCTTCCTCAATTGCGCACCGATCCGCTGGGGCCTGGCCGACAGCGGAGCCGTGCACGACGTCGACATGGTCTCCGCACCACCGGAACAGCTTTCCGCACTCCTTCTTTCGGGTGATCTGGACATCAGCCCGATCAGTGTCGTCAGATATCTGCGGCACGCGGAGGAGCTGTGTCTGCTGCCCGGCATCGCGATCGGCAGCGACGGCCCGGTGGGCTCCTGCCACATCGTCTCGCGCGATCCGCTCGAAGCGCTGGACGGCCGGGTGGTCGCGCTCTCCGCGGCCAGCCGCAGCACCACCCTGCTGGCCAGGATGCTGCTGGAGGACGCCGTCGGGGTGCGGCCCGAGTACCGCACGCTGCGCCAGGACGTGGACACGATGCTGCGCACGGCGCGGGCCGCCGTGGTCATCGGCGACGACGCGCTGCGGGTGCGGGCGGCCGCGCCGGCCGGGCTGACCGTGCACGACACGGGCGCGATGTGGCGGAGCTGGACGGGACTGCCCATGGTGTTCGCCGTCTGGGCCGTGCGCCGCGACTTCGCGCGGGAGCGGCCCGAGACGGTGCGCGAGGTCGGGGCCGCGCTCGTGGACGCGGTCGCACGGGCCCGCGCGCACCCCGCGCGGGTGGCCGCGGCGGCGGCCCGCGGCGGCCGGGCCCGCGCGCTCGGGGAGCCCGTGCTCCTCGACTACTTCCGAACGCTCGACTACTCGCTCGGAGAGCGCCAGCTGGCCGCGGTCCAGGAGTTCTCCGCACGGGCCGCGGCCCGCGGCGAAACGGTCGGCCCGCTGCCCGCACGCATTCCCGTCCACGGCGGATGAACGTCCACGGAGGATGACCATGATTCGTCACATCGTACTTTTCAAGTTCAAGCCCGGTATCTCGTGGGACGATCCCCGGGCGCAGGCAGCGGAAGGGATCGCCGCGAAGGTGGGCGGCGAAGTACCGGACCTCCAGGAATGGAGCACCGGCCGCAACATATCCACCCGGCCCATCGCCTACGACTTCGCGGTGATCGGTCTGCTGGAGGACGAGGCGGCGCTCGACCGCTATCTGGTGCACCCGTTCCACCAGGAGGCGATCCGCCAGTGGCGGGAGATCAGTGAATGGGTCATCGCCGACCTCGAAGAATGACGCGAAGAACGAGAAGAAGAACAGCACAGTGAACGAAAGGCAAGGACCAGCGGTGAGTGCCAAGTACGAGAAGTGCGCCTTTGTCGTCGAACAGGACCTCGCCGCGGGGCTCGCGATGAACACCGTGGCGGCTCTCTCGATGTCCGTCGGGCGGTTCGTGGACGGAATCATCGGCGATGCCGTCAAGGACGGCGACGGCGAGGCGCACACCGGTATCACGGCCATTCCGCTGCCCATTCTGAAGGGCGCGGCGGCGGATCTGCGGGACATCGTGCTGAAGGCGGCCGGCCTGCCCGACGTCTTCGTGGCCGACTTCACCGCGGTCGCCCAGTCGTCACGGAGCTACGACGAGTACATCCGCCGGACCGCCGACCTGGGCACCGCCGAGCTGCCCTACATCGGCGTGGCCGTCTGCGGCAGCAGAAGCGCGGTGAACAAGCTCACCGGAAGCCTGCCGCTGTACCGCTGACGCAACCGACACGAGGGAAGCATGTTCACCGTCTTCAACGAAGAACTCGACCGGCTCGCCCGTGAGATACGCGACCGGCACCAGGCGTTCGCCGCGGGCCGCTGGAGCGACGCCGACCTGGCCGACCACCAACTGACGGAATTCCGCAGCACCCTGGCGTACGTCAAGGACAAGTCCCCCTTCTACGCCGGGCGGCTGGCGTCGGTGGACCCGGAGTCCATCCGCTCCCTGGCCCCCGAGCACCTGGCCGACGTGCCGTTCACCACCAAGGACGACCTGCGCAACGAGTTCGACAAGGTGCTCTCGCTCCCGCTGTCCAAGGCATGGATCTTCTACGAGACCACCGGCACCACCGGCCGCAGCACACCGTGCCCGCGGGACAACACCGACTCGCTGCACAACAACACGGCGCTGACCGTGTACTACGACACCGTCTTCCGGCAGTTCGGCGACGAGCAGGTGATCGGCGTCTCCGGGCCGACCGAACTGCACGCCTTCGGCGACACCTTCGGCGACGTCTGCCGCAACCTGGGCCACGCGGTCGCCAAGATGTGGCCGCACTCCCCGATGGTCGGCTACGACCGCGCCCTGGAGACCCTGCGCGTCCTGCCCGCCACCGGCCTGTTCAGCACGCCCGGCATGGCCCTGTCCCTGGCGAAGAAGGCGTACGCGGCCGGACTGCACCCGCGCCGGGACTTCCGCCTCGACGTCCTGATGTGCACCGGCGAACTCGCCTCCCCGAGCCTCCTGGAGAACATCGGCGCGGTGTGGGGCGCCAAGGTCTACAACGCCCTGTACGCCTCGCAGGAGGCCTCGGTGATGGGCGCGTCCGGCGCCGACGGGGCGCTGTACACGGCCCCGCTGCTCAACTACTACGAGGTGATCGACCCGGACACCGCCCGCGCGGTCGAGCCGGGCCCCGACGGCGTGCGCACCGGCGAACTCGTCGTCACCGCGCTCTACCGGGGCAGCAAGCCCCTGGTCCGCTACCGCACCGGCGACCTGGTCCGGCTCGCCCCCGCCGCCGCCGGGCGCACCCTGCCCGCGCCCGTCCTGGAGGTGCTCGGCCGCACCCGCGACACCCTGTCGATCGGCGGCCACCGGATCAGCGGCTACGACCTGGAGGAACTGCTGCTGTCGCTGCCCCGCGGCTACCTCGACTACCAGGTCGTCATCGACGCGGTGGACGGGCAGGACGAGCTGACCCTGCACCTGGAGACACCGCCCGACGGCGAGGGCGTACGCGTCGACGAGGCGGCCGTCGCCGACCTGGTGCGCGAACGGCTCGACGTCCCGCTCCGGTTCGCCTACGGCCCGCTCGGCTCGGTCACCACGACCGGCGCCATGGTGAGCTGGAAGGCGGCCCGGGTGGAGGACCGGCGCACCGCGGCACCGGACGAGGAGCGCGCCGCCGCCCTCGGCGTGGCCGGCGGGAGGGCCCAGTGACCAGTGCCGTGGCAGCGGACAGCGGCAAGGCGACGCCCGCCCTGGCGGCCCTCGCCTACCACGACGGGGAGTTCGTCCCCCTGGAGCGGGCCCAGGTGCCCGTCACCACGCAGGCCCTCCAGTACGGCACCGGTGTCTTCGAGGGCATCCGCGCCTACGCGCAGGCGGACGGCGGCCTGGCCGTCTTCCGCGGCCACGACCACTACCAGCGCTTCCTGCGCAGCGCGCGGACCCTGCGCATCCGGCTGGAGCCGGACGCGCGGGAGCTGTGCGCGCTGACGGCGGAACTGCTGCGCCGGATCGGCGCGGACACCGACATGTACATCCGTCCGCTGGCCTACAAGCGCGCCCTGCTGCCCGGGACACCGCCCGGTGTCCAGCTCACGGGCGTCTCGGACGCGCTGTCGGTCAACGCCTTCCGGATGGGGTCCTACACCGACCGCGGCGGCATCCGGGTCGCGATCAGCTCGTGGCGCAGACCGGAGTCGGCCGTGCTCCCGGTCCGCGCGAAGGTCACCGGCGGCTACGTCAACAACGCGCTCGCCGTGGACGAGGCCCGCGCCGCCGGGTACGACGACGCGATCCTGCTCAACAGCCGCGGCCAGGTGGCGGAGGCCAGCACGTCCAACGTGTTCGCCGTCGTCCGCGGCCGGCTGGTCACCCCGCCCGTCACGGCCGATCTCCTGGAGGGCATCACCCGGGACACCGCCGTCACCCTGGCGGCCGACCTGCTGGACGTACCGACCGACTTCCACGACCTGGGCCGCGAGGACCTGTGTCTGGCCGACGAGGTGTTCCTCACCGGCACGGGCGCGGAGATCGTCCCCGTGACCGAGATCGCCGGCCGTCCCGTCGGGGACGGCGTCCCCGGACCGCTCACCACCGCCCTGACGACCGCCTACCACGAGGTCGTCCGCGGCAAGGACCAGCGCTACCGCCATTGGCTCCAGAGCGTCGGCCCCGGCACGGGCTGACCGCCGACCGCAGGGGGAGAACATGATTCAGACAGCGGGTTGGATAGACACCGCCCTGTCCTCGGGGCCCGAGATCGAGACCATCGGGACCCTGGGGCCCGCCGGCACCAGCAGCGAGCAGGCGGCCCTGTACCTCTGGGCGGACCGCGGCCTGGGCGGACCGCCCGGAATCCGGCTCTACGGCACCTACGAGGAGGCCGGCACGGCGCTGCGCGAGGGCGCCGTCAGCCATGTCGTCATCGCCAACGCGTACGCGTCGGTGCACAGCTTCTACATGGACCCGTCGCTGCGGTTCGCGGGGGCGTTCCTCTTCGACACCCCGGACTACGGCATCGCCGTCTCCCCGGGGCACCGCATCCCCGACGCCGCCCGGATCGCCACCCACCCGGCGCCGGTCGCCCTCGTCCAAGAACTCCTCCCGGACGCCTACTCGGTGGCGGAGATCCGCTACGCCACCTCCACCAGCGCGGCGGCCGGCCAGGCCCGCCGCAGGGAGACCGACCTGGCGCTCACCACGCGCCCGGCGGCCAAGGCCCACGCCCTGGAGTTCATCTCCCGCACCCGGCCGATCCGCATGCTCTGGTCGGTCTTCACCCTCGCCGACCCGGACTCCTGACGGGCCGCCACAGGAACGCGGCCCACCGCAGCCGTCCGGACCGCTCAAGAAAACAGGTATTTCCATGCTCCTGATCGACCGTGCCACCGTGCGCGAGCTGTACCCGGTCGAGCGCGCCCTGCCGGTGATGGCGGAGGCCATGCGCCGCTACAGCGGCGGCCTGGCGGACCTGCCGCTGCGGACCATCCTGAGGCCCGAGAAGGACAGCGGTCTGCTGGGCACCATGCCGGGCTTCGTCGCCGGGGACGACCTGGCGGGCTACGGGCTGAAGGCGATGATGCTCAAGCCCGAGAACCCGGCCCGCGGCCTGGACCTGCACGTCGGGGTCGTCATGGTCTTCGACCCGGCGACCGGTGCTCCGCTGGCCCTGATGGACGCCGGCGCGGTGACCGCCGTACGGACGGCGGCCGTCTCCGCCGTCGCCACCGAGGCGCTGGCGCGGCCGGACGCCGGGGACCTCGCGGTGCTCGGCTCCGGGGTGCAGGCGCGCAGCCACCTGGAGGCCATGCGCCTGGTCAGGACGCTGCGCCGGGTCCGGGTGTGGAGCCGCAGCGCCGAGCACGCCGAGGACTACCGGGCGTGGGCGGCGAAGGAGCTGGGCATCGAGGTGGAGACCGCCGGCACCCCGGCGCTGGCCCTGGCCGGGGCCGACCTCGTCTGCACCACGACGGCGGCCAGGGAGCCCGTCGTCGAGGCCGCCGACCTCGCGCCCGGCGTCCATGTCAACGCCGTCGGGGCCTCGTTCGCCGACCACCGGGAGCTGTCCTCCCGGGCCGTGGCGGACGCCTCCTTCTTCGTCGACAGCCGGGAGTCGGCGCTCGCCGAGTCCGGGGACCTGCGCGGGCCGCTCGCCGAGGGCCTGGTGGGACCGGACCACATCCGGGCCGAGCTGGGCGAGGTGCTGCTCGGCACCCGGCCAGGACGCGCCGAACCCACCGAGATCACCGTCTTCAAATCGCTCGGCCTCGGCGTGCAGGACATCATGTCCGGCTTCGCCGTCGCCCGGGAGGCCGCGGCCCGCGGACTGGGCCGGACCGTCACGCTCGACTGACCCGCCGGCCCGGCCGGGACCCGCGTCCGCGGAGCGGCCCGGCACAGGCACCGGCGAAGCGCCCCAGCAGTGGGACCCAGCTAAGGAGAACGACAGGAGTGAGTGCTCACCCGCCCGTGCCGCGTGCCGTGCTCGACGGCATACCGGCCTATGTGCCCAAGCCGCCGCAGCCGCCCGCCACCGGCACCTCGTACCGGCTGTTCCTCAACGAGAACCCCTGTCCGCCGCTGCCCTCGGCCCTCGCCGCCGTCTCCCGGGCCGCTCAGCGGACCAACCTCTACCCGGGCATCTTCCCGGAAGAGCTGACGGACGCCCTCGCCCGCAGGCTGGACGTCCCGCTGTCGCACGTGGTCACCGGCCCCGGATCGGTCGGCATCTACCAGCAGATCGGCCAGGCCATGCTGTCGCCGGGCGACGAAGTGGTCTACGCCTGGCCCTCGTTCGAGGCGTACCCGATCGTCGTGCGGATGGCCGGGGCCGTCCCGGTCGAGGTGCCGCTCAGCGACGCGACGCACGACCTGGAGGCCATGGCCGCCGCCATCACCCCGCGCACCGCCATGGTGCTGCTGTGCGAGCCCAACAACCCCACCGGCACCGCGGTCGGCGCCGCCGAGCTGAAGCGGTTCCTGGACCGGGTGCCCGAGCACGTCACGGTGGTACTGGACGAGGCGTACTTCGAGTTCCACCGGGGCCCGGACGCGCCGGACGGGGTGGAACTCCACCGCGACCGGCCCAACCTGGTGGTGCTGCGCACCTTCTCCAAGGCGTACGGGCTGGCCGGGCTGCGGGTCGGCTACGGCGTCGCGCACCCGCGGATCGCCGAGGCACTGCGCAAGTGCGCCGTGCCGTGCGGGGTGAGCCGGATCGCGGAGCAGGCGGCGCTGGCCGCGCTGGACGCCGAGGACGAGCTGCTGCGGCAGGTGGCCGGGATCACCGCCGAGCGGGAGCGGCTGCGCGCGGCCCTCGGCGCGCGGGGCTGGACCCTGCCGCCGAGCGGGACCAACTTCCTCTGGCTGCCGCTCGGCGAGGACGCCGCCCCGGTCGCCGCCGCCCTGGAGCGCACCGGGCTGCTGGTGCGCGCCTTCCCCGGGACCGGGCTGCGGATCACGGTCGGCGCCCCGGAGGCGAACGACCTGCTGATCACGGCCCTGGAGGGGATCAGATCGGATCGATGACCGTCTTGCGCAGATGCCCGTAGACCATCGAGGTGCGCACGTCGGCCAGTTCGGGGCGCTCGGTCAGCTTGTCCAGCACGACCGAGTGCAGATGGTCGGCGTCCCGCACCGCCACGTGGAGGAGGAAGTCATCGGTACCCGTCAGCACGAAGACCGAGATGACCTCGGGCATCCGCGCCACGAAGGTCTGGAACTGCTCGATGATCGCGCGGGTCGGCGGCCGCACCCGGACGGCGATCATCGCCTGGAGCCCCCGGCCCAGTGCGGTGAGATCCACCTCGGCGTGGAAGCCGAGCAGCACTCCGCGCTCACGCAGCGCGCGCACCCGCTCCAGGCAGGTCGAGGGTGCGATGCCCAGTTC
Source organism: Streptomyces sp. PsTaAH-124 (assembly GCF_000373685.1). Classification (NCBI taxonomy): domain Bacteria; kingdom Bacillati; phylum Actinomycetota; class Actinomycetes; order Kitasatosporales; family Streptomycetaceae; genus Streptomyces; species Streptomyces sp. PsTaAH-124. Next base: position 179,683 of record NZ_KB892180.1, read on the forward strand.
CTCGGCGAGTTCGCGGTTGGTGCGCCGACCGTCTTGCTGGAGAAGGCGCAGCAACGCCGAATTAAGTTCGTCCATGTTCTGCCGCATTCTCGGGAGGCCGAATTATATTCGGCGAGTATGCCCTGTTCTCCGTTGAATTGCTAGCATGACTGCATCCATTCCGTCCATGATTCGCCTCTCTGCGGCGCGAGCCGGGCGGACCCTGTGCGTGCGGACGACGGAGAAGGAGACCTGCGGTGGACGAGAGGAAAGGACGGATCCTGGCGCTCGGCGCCGTGGTGGCGGCGGCCCTCTTCTGGAGCAGTTCCTACGCGGTGACCAAGCAGGTGCTGTCGGACGTCGGACCGCTGAGCATCGGCGCCATCCGCTTCACGCTCGCCGCCGGGCTGCTCGCGGTGATGATGCGGCTGCGCCGCCGCCCGGGGACCCGGCCCGACGCCCGCCAGCGGCGCCTGATCTACCTCAGCGGACTGCTCGGCATCACGGCCTACTTCGTCCTGGAGAACATCGGCGTCGAACTGTCGACGGCCTCCGACGCCTCCCTGATCGTGGCCACCTACCCGCTGATGACCATGCTGCTGGAACTGGTGCTGTTCAGGGCGAGGATGCCGCTGCTGCGGGTCGGCGGCGTCCTGCTCGCCACCGCGGGGGCGTTCCTGGTCGTGCGCAACGGCGCACAGGTCGGGGGCAGTTCGCGCTGGCTCGGCGATGTCCTGCTGCTGCTGGGCGGCCTGGTCTGGGGGGGCTACAACGTGCTGGTCAAGTCCATGGGCCGCGGCCACGACGCCCTGGACCTCACCTACTACCAGACCGTGGCCGGCGCCGCCGGCTTCCTGCTCGCCTCCTGTCTGGAGGCCGGGGACTGGCACGTACCGGACGGATCGGCCTCGCTGCTGCTCGTCTATCTGGCCGTGGCGTGCTCCGTCGGCGGCTTCCTCCTCTACAACTACGGGCTGCGCCGCATGACCTCCAGCGTCGCGGTCAACATCCTCAACCTGGTACCGGTGTTCGGTGTGCTCGGTGCCGTGGTCATCAACGGGGAGACGGTCCGGCTCGGGCAGGTGCTCGGCGGGGCGATCATCGTCGCGGGGGTGGCGCTCGGGGTCGTCGAACGGCGGACGTCCGTGGCCGAAGCCGCGGCACCCGAACCCGCCTCGGTGGGCGAGCGCGCCTAGGTACCGGTTACCGGCCACGGGATGATCGGGAACGCCGGCGCCGTCATGCGCCGGTGTGGCGGCCGGCCCCGCCCCGCCGACCACCCGTCATCCGACGAGAATGGACTGGACGCCCATGCCCAAGCCCGCCGCCCGGCCCGAGGACGGTTCGCTGAGCGATCTGTTCGCGCAGCACGTCGTACGCCGGCCCGAGGCACCCGCCCTCACCTATGGTTCCGTCACGCTGACGTACCGGCAGCTCGACCGGGTCACCAACTCCCTGGCGATCCGGCTGCGCGACCGGGGCGTACGGCCCGGCCGGCTGGTGGCGATCCTCGCCGACCGCGGCATCGGTGTGGTCCTGGGCATGCTCGCCACCGTCAAGGCCGGCGGCGCCTATCTCGCGCTGGACCCGGCGCAGCCGGCCGCCCGGCTGCGCATGATCCTCCAGGAGTCCGAGCCGGTGGCCCTGCTCACCGAGGCCGGCACGGACGACCCAAGCGGCCTCGGCATCCCGGTGCTCACGGCCGCCGGAGACCTGGGGCGGGGCATACGGGACGACGCCGCCCTGGACGCCCGCACGGACGGCGGCGCGGGACCCGAGGACCTGGCCTTCGTGATGTACACCTCGGGTTCGACCGGCACGCCCAAGGGGATCTGCACGACGCACCGCAACGTCGTCCGCCGCACCCGGGACGCCGACTACCTCACGTTCGACGCGGGCGACCGGGTCGCGCAGATCTCCAACGCGGCCTTCGACGCCGCCACCGTCGAGGTGTGGGGCGCGCTGCTCAACGGCGGCGAGCTCATCGGGTTCGACCGCGACACCGTCCTCTCGCCGGGCCGCCTGGCGACCGCGCTGCGCGAACGCCGCATCGACACCGTGGTGATGGCGACACCCCTGTTCAACCAGCTCGCGGGGGACGACCCGGCGACGTTCGCCACCGTCTCCCAGATCCTGGTCGGCGGCGACGCCCTGGCGGTCGACCAGGCCAACGCCGTGGCCGCGGTTCCGGGCTGCCACCTGGTCAACGGGTACGGGCCCGCCGAGTGCACGACGATCGCCACCGCGCACCGGGTCGGGCCGATGCCCGCCGACCAGGTGCGGGTGCCGATCGGCGTGCCCGTCTCGCACACCACGTGCTACGTGCTCGACGACGAACTGCGCCCGGTGCCCGCCGGGGAGACCGGCCAGCTCCACGTCGGCGGTGACGGCGTGGCGCGCGGCTATCTCGGCCGCCCGGACCTGACCAAGGAGCGGTTCCTGCCGGACCCCTTCGCCGCTGGACCCGGGGCCCGCATGTACGCCACGGGCGATCTGGTGCGCGAACTGCCGGACGGCTCGCTGGACTTCCTCGGCCGGGCCGACTTCCAGGTCAAGATCCGGGGCTTCATGGTCGAGACGAACGAGGTCGACGCGGCGCTGCTGCGCCACCCCGGGATCAGGGAGGCGGTGACGGTCGCCGGCACCGACGCCCGCTCGGGGGACCGGACGCTCCTCAGCTACTACGTGGGGGCGGGCGAGAAGGCCCCGGACACGGCCGCCCTGAGGGCGTTCCTGCGCGACCGGCTCCCCGACTACATGCTCCCGTCCCGGCTGACCCGGCTGCCCGAGCTGCCGAAGAACGCCAACATGAAGATCGACCGGGAGCGGCTGCCCGCCCCCGAGGCCCCGGCCGCCCCGGCGGACGGCGCGGCGGGCCCGGCGGGCGCGGACACGATGGACGACGAGATCGCCGCGCTCATGAGCGGTCTGCTGGACGTGCCGGGCGTCGGCCACGAGGAGGACTTCTTCGAGGCCGGCGGGCAGTCGATGCTCGCGATCCGGCTGCTGACCCAGGTGAGCAGGCGGTTCGGCGCGGACATGACGCTGGCGGAGTTCTTCGAGGACCCGACGGTGCGGGGCATCGCCGCCCATGTGCGGGACGCGGCGGCCTCGGCCCCCGTCCCGGCCGTCTCCGTCCCGGCCGCCGGTTGCGGGGACGTACGCACCTGACCGGGACGGCCGACGCCCTGCGCTGCCGTGCTTCGCGGCGGGCCGCCTCGCCGCCGCGCCGCGAAGGACGCGAAGGAGCGGGCCGGACTCAGAGCGGGCGGGCCGGGCTCACTTGGCCCGGGGCAGCCCGAGCGGACCGCCGATCTCCTCCGCCATGACCCGGCCCGCCTCGAACTCCAGCGTCTCGTCGCCCATGCCCTGGTCGGTGTCGAGGCCGTCCAGCTCCTCCAGGGGCTGGTTGAGGCGCACATGGGCGACCAGGGACTGGAGGGCGCGCAGGGCCGCCGAGGCGGTGCCGCCCCAGTTGGAGAAGTAGGAGAACTGCCACCACCACAGCGCCTCGGTGGTGCGGCCCGCGCGGTAGTGGACCATGCCGTGGCGCAGATCGGCGACGACGTCGGCGAGGTCGTCGGAGATCCGCGCGGGCACCGGGGCGCGGCGCGGCTCGTAGGGGTCGAAGACCTCGGAGTAGACGTCGATGGGCTCCAGCAGGCGGCCCAGGTTCTCGCGGAGGACGTCCGCGTCCTGCTCCGGGCCCGGGTCGGGCTCGTAGCGCTCGTCGGGGACGATGTCCTCGTGCGCGCCGAGCCGGCCGCCGGCCAGCAGCAGCTGGGAGACCTCCAGCAGGAGGAAGGGCACCGCGGAGTCCGGCTCGTCGCCCTTGGCGACCTCGGTGACGGCGACCAGGAAGCTCTCGATCTGGTCGGCGATCTGGACCGCGAAGTCGTCGGGGTTCTGGCTGGTCGCGTGCAGCGTGGCGTCAGACATCTAGGAGTCGTCTCCCCTCGAAGGCGCGGCCGAGGGTCACCTCGTCCGCGTACTCCAGGTCGCCGCCCACCGGGAGGCCGCTGGCCAGGCGGGTGACCTTGAGGCCCATGGGCTTGATCATGCGGGCGAGGTACGTCGCCGTCGCCTCGCCCTCCAGGTTCGGGTCCGTGGCCAGGATGAGCTCCGTGACCGTGCCGTCGGCGAGGCGGGCCAGCAGCTCCCGGATGCGCAGATCGTCGGGGCCGACGCCCTCGATCGGGCTGATCGCCCCGCCGAGGACGTGGTACCGGCCGCGGAACTCGCGGGTCCGCTCGATCGCGACGACGTCCTTGGGCTCCTCGACCACGCAGATGACGCTCTGGTCGCGGCGGCTGTCACGGCAGATGCCGCACAGCTCCTCCTGCGCCACGTTGCCGCAGACGGCGCAGAAGCGGACCTTCGCCTTCACCTCCAGCAGGGCGTGGGCGAGCCGGCGCACGTCCGTCGGCTCCGCCTGGAGGATGTGGAAGGCGATCCGCTGCGCGCTCTTGGGACCGACGCCGGGCAGCCGCCCCAGTTCGTCGATGAGGTCCTGGACCACGCCTTCGTACACCGGACGCCCGTCCTTCCTGCTCTGCGTGTGCCGCTGTTTCGGTGTGTGCTGCTTCGGTACGTACCGTAGTTGCCCGGGGGCCGCCTAGAAAGGCAGCCCGGGGATGCCGCTGCCGCCGCCGAGGCCCTGGGCCAGCGGGCCGAGCTTCTGCTGCTGGAGCGCCTGGGCGTTCTCGTTGGCCGCCTGGACGGCCGCCACGACCAGGTCCGCGAGGGTCTCGGTGTCCTCGGGGTCCACGGCCTTCGGGTCGATCTTCAGGGCGCGCAGCTCGCCGGCGCCGGTGACGGTGGCCTTCACCAGGCCGCCGCCCGCCTGCCCGTCGACCTCGGTGCGCGCCAGCTCCTCCTGGGCCTGTGCCAGGTCCTGCTGCATCTTCTGGGCCTGCTGGAGCAGCTGCTGCATGTTGGGCTGGCCACCACCGGGAATCACGATCAGCTCCTGCTTTCCTCCGTGCGTCCGGATGATCCGGACGGCCCGGTCTCCGGGCGGGGCCCGTCCGCCGGCGCACCGGCGATTCCCCGCTGGCACGAGCCTACGTGGTCCCGGCGGGCGGCGCCCCGCCACTCTTTCGAGTGAGTTACGGGTGCGTCCTATACCTGATCAAGGCCCTCTTCCGGGCGGAAAAGCACCGCATTCCCCCGCTTCGCCACCCGTTGGGGGGTAGGAAGGGGTCCGGCGGTCAGCCAGCGTCACAGAACGTGATCAGTAGGTGATCAGTAGGGAGTGCCGGGTGGGTCAGCCGGAGATGCAGCCCGAGCGTCACCCTCGGGACGGGTGGGAGGGCGGGGCGGCGGCGGCCGGGCCGCTGCCCGGGGACCTGACCGGGCGGGTGTTCCCGCCCGGCGACTGGGGCGACCCGGCCCGGCGGCTGGACGAGCTGTACCGGTGGGTGGAGCGCGGCGCGCTCCAGACCGCCGCCTGGTACCTCGCGGAGCGGGTGTGGAAGCGGCGCGGCGCGCGGGCGCTGCGGTGCGGGGCGGCGGCGGGGGCGCTGGCCGGGGCGGCGCTGCCGCTGCTGGACCTGACCGGGCCGGCCCGCGGGGCGGCGCCCTGGGGGTATCTGGCGCTGCTGCTGTCGGTGGCGTGCGTCGCGACCGACCGGTACTTCGGCGTGACCTCGGGCTGGATGCGGGACGTGGCGACCGCGCAGGCCGTGCAGCGGCGGCTGCACCTGCTCCAGTTCGACTGGGCCACCGAGAGCGTGCGGGAGGTGCTCGGCCCGGCCGAGGGCACGGCGGGCGAGGCCGCCGAGCGGTGCCTGGCGGTGCTGCGGCGCTTCACGGAGGACGTGACCGAGCTGGTGCGGGCCGAGACGGCCGGCTGGATGGTGGAGTTCCGCGTCGGGGCGGCGCCGGCGGGGCTCCACTCAGCGGTGCAGGGCGGCGCGCGCCCGGAGCCCGGCGGCACCGGTCCGGGCCGCTTCCCGCTGCCGCCGGGCGGCACCCGGCCGAACATGCCGCGCCAGCGGCCCCCCGAGCCCCGGTAGAGCCTCCGGCCGGGACACCGGTCACCGGCGCGGGGCCCGGGTGCCGCCCTCACGCGCAGAGCCGCAGGCCCTCCGGGGTCCAGCACGGGACGTGCCCGTGGGTGCGGATGACGTTCTGGCCGTTCCCCCGTGTGAGGTAGGTGAGGAAACTGGACGCCAGGGAGTCGGCGGGCGGCCTGCCGTAGGTGTAGGCGTACTCGATCTCCCGGTACGGGTAGGCGCTCGTGCCGCGCTCCAGCGCGTCCACCGACGCCGCCTCGCCGTCCAGGCCGAGCCGGTGCACGCCCTTCGCACCGGCCGCCGCGTTCAGCTCGCTGTAGCCGATCGCCCCGCGCACCTTCGCCACCTGGGCCAGCACCTGCTCGGTGGTGTCCAGCTCGCAGCGCACGACGGGCGCGGTGGCGTCGTCCTTGTGGACGCAGTCCGCCGAGGAGTCGCTGATCTCCGCCCGGTTGCCCAGCACCCGCCGCTGGAGCACCTGCCGGGTGCCCGAGCCGGAGTCCCGGCTGACCAGGACGACCGGGAGGTCGGGGCCGTCCAGCTCCCGCCAGTTGGCGATCTGCCCGCGGTACAGCCGCCGTACGTCCCGCGTGGACAGGTCGCGCAGCGGCACGGCGTCGTTGACCACCAGCGCGAACGCCGACACCGCCACCCGGTTCTCGCGCAGCTGCGGCAGCCCGTCCGGCTTGGGCCCGTCGGAGAGGGTGACGACCGCCGGGGCGCCCCCGGCGGCCTTGGCACCCGCCGCCGCGAGCTCCCGTACGCCCGCTGCCGAGCCGTGCGGATCCACGGTGATGTGCGCGCCCGCGCAGTCCCGCTGGTACTTCTGCGCCACCTCGCGCAGGACGGGCGCGAAGGCCGTCGAACCGGTGAGGGTGAGCGTGCCCCGCGCGCAGCCGATCGGCGGCGGGTCGTCGTCGCGGACCACGACGAGCGCCGCCAGCGCCACCACGCACGCGGTGAGCAGGATCGTGATCGTGCGGGCGGCCCGGCTGAACAGGGGCGGCTTGTCGTCGGGGGTGGCGCTGCGGTTGGGGTGCACCTCGCCCTCGCGGATGCCGCCGGTCAGCCGGATCCCGCCGCCCACGTCGCCGCCGGAGAGCAGGACGAGCAGCTTGAAGTGGTCGCCGCGGTTGAGCGGGACGCGCGGGATGCGCAGCCGGTTGCCCTCGTAGCCGAAGCCCCGCTCGGCCGTGAAGTGGTCCCTCAGATGGTCGGCGTCGCTGGGCTGGGTGACCGAGACGCCCCGGACCGTGCGGTCGGTGAACACCGCGGTCAGCCCGTGGCGTTCGGGCCCGGTGTAGTCGTCGCGGTCGATGCCCTGCGAGCCGTCGTTCTCGACGCGCAGCAGGACGAGCGTCGCGTCCGCCATGCCCGGTGTCTCGTCGAACAGGCCCAGGCGCCGGTTGGCGCGGCCCGAACGGACGTCGTCCCCTATGGGGTTGTCCATCTGCACGCGGTAGCCGACCCGTTTACGGCGCGGTACCCGGCGCTCGTACCAGAGCATCACCCCCGACGCGGCGATGCCGAGCACCGCCGTCCCCACCGCCACGACGTTCTCTGCGCTCAGCCACTGCACTGTGGTGCCCCCGCCACTCTCCTGAGCCGGATCGTGGGGTCACCGTACGGGCGGGGCGGGACGGCGTCGGGGACACGGCGGTGAAGAACGGAGGAAGTTCGGCGTACGGGCGCGCAACACACCGTGTTCCGCGCCCTGTTGGGTCACGCCCGGCGGCTTCTCCCGTTCCGCGCTCACTCCTTGGTGTAGGTCAGCCGCTCGCCGCCGTCCTTGCTGACGCGCTGGAGGCCGCCCTGCGGGAGCAGCAGCACCTGGGTGGCCGCGCCCGGATTGCAGGCGCCGCCCGTGCCGTCCCTGACCGTCGAGGGCCCGAGCTCCAGCGGTCCGCCGGCGTCCGGCCGCCGGACCAGCCGGGCCTCGAACACGCAGTGATAGGTGCCGCCGGTCGCGGTGGGGCCGTCCGCGACCAGGGTGAGCACCCGGTCCCCGACACCGCCCTGGGCGATGGTGAGCCGCCGGGGGTTCGAGCCCAGCTCGCTGTCGATCGCCGACCGCCAGGTGCCGAGGTAGCCGGTGGGGACCACACCGTCCGAGGGGCCGGGCGGTGCGCCCGTGCCGGTGGGGGACGGGTCCGGCCCGCCCGTGCCGGACGCGGTGGCGGTCGGCGAGGGACCGGGGCCGCCGCGGTTGTCCTCGTGCCCGCCGCCCTGCATCAGGGCGTAGACCGAACCGCCCGCGCCGAGCGCGACGACCAGCGCCACCGCGAGGAGCGCCACCGTGGAGGGACCACCGCGCCGCGGCCCGTCCGGCGCCGGGTCCGGGGCCGGGGCGAAGTACGGGGGGTCGGCGGATCGGTACGGGTGAGGCTGCGGGTGCTGGTGGGGGTGGGGGTGCTGGGGGTGGCCGTACGCCTGCTGTGTGGGCACGGACGCGGGTGCGGGCGCCGGGCGGTCGGCCTGGGTGGGCGGGTGGTCCGGCGGTGCGTGGCCCTGTCCGGCGGGGGCGCCGGGGGCCGGGGGCCGGACGGCGGTGGCGTGCTCCGGGGAGGGCCATGGCGTGGTTTCCGGGGCGGGGCCGGGGGTGTGCGCGGGGGTGTGGCCGGACGGTTGCTCCCGGTGGGGGCGGGAGAAGGAGGAGGCGGAGTCGTGCTGCGGAAGCCCCTCGGGAGCGGCGGGACCGGCGGGGCCGGTGAGCGGGGCGGGCGCCGTGAGCAGGGCGGGGGCGGTGGGGCCGGTGGCTCCGGGCGGAGTGGCGGGCGGTGGCGGCGCCTCGGGATTCTCCGCGTCCAGCAGCCGTACCGCGTGCCGTCCGAGCTGGGCCACCAGGGCGCCCGGCAGCCACGGATCGCGGAGCCGGCCGTCGCACACCGTGTCCTCGGCGCCGGTGCGCTCCAGGATCTCCTCCAGCGCGGGCCGCGCCGCCGGGTCCTTGCGCAGACAGGCGCGGACCAGGTCGGCGATGCCCTCGGGCAGCGCGTCCAGGTCCGGTTCCTCCTGGGCGATCCGGTACATCAGCGCGTGCACGCCGCTGTCGGCGGTGCCGAAGGGGAGGGTGCCGGTCGCGGCGTAGGCGAGCACGGACCCCAGGCAGAAGATGTCGCAGGCGGGGGTGATCCGGTCGCCGCGCACCTGCTCGGGGGCCATGAAACCGGGCGAGCCGAGCAGCGCCCCGGTCCGGGTGAGGCCGCCGTCCGCGACGGTCTCCAGCGCGCGGGCGATGCCGAAGTCGATGACCCGGGGGCCGTCGATGGTGACGAGCACGTTCGACGGTTTGAGGTCGCGGTGGACGAGCCCGGCCGCGTGGATGTCCCGCAGCGCCTCGGCGAGACCGGCGGCGAGGACGCGCACCGACCGCTCGGGCAGCGGCCCGTGGTCATGACCGACGACCCGCTGGAGGCTGGGCCCGGCGACATAGCCGGTGGCGACCCACGGCACGGCGGCCTCGGTGTCCGCGTCCAGCACGGGCGCGGTCCAGTTCCCGCCGACCCGGCGCGCGGCCCGCACCTCCTGGCGGAACCGGGCCCGGAACTCCTCCTGCTGCGCCAGTTCCTGCCGCACCACCTTCACGGCGGCCGTACGGCCCCGGCCGGAGCGGGCCAGGTACACCTGCCCCATGCCGCCCGCGCCGAGCCGCGCCAGCAGCCGGTACGCCCCGATCTCCCGCGGATCGCCGGGCGCCAGCTTCTCCATGGCAGAACCGCCTCCCCCGATGTGCCCGGTACGCCCCTGCGCGTCAGCCCGAGGATAGTGCGGGGACCACGGGCGGACAGCGGCCCGCCGTCGACGGTTCCGTAACAGCGGGCCGCCCGGCCGTACGCGCTCTCCCGCGCCCCCGTGCTCCCCGTCGCGCCCTTGTGCTCCCCGCGATTCCCGTGCTTCCCGCGACAAGGTGTCGTCAAATCGCCGTCACCGCAGACAGGGCGCCGATACCGGCTCCGCCGGGGCGGCCTCTACGCTCGCGGTATGACCCCTCAGCCCTCTTCCGCCCACCGGGCCCCGCAGCCGGACCCCGAGGCCGGCGCGGCCGTGAAGGCCGCCGACCGCGCGCACGTCTTCCACTCCTGGTCCGCGCAGGACCTGATCGACCCGCCGGCGGTGGCCGGTGCCGAAGGGTCGTACTTCTGGGACTACGACGGCAGGCGCTACCTGGACTTCTCCAGCGGCCTCGTCTTCACCAACATCGGCTACCAGCACCCCAAGGTCGTCGCCGCGATCCAGGAGCAGGCCGCGACGCTGGCCACCTTCGCTCCCGCGTTCGCCGTCGAGGCCCGCTCGGAGGCGGCCCGGCTGATCGCCGAGCGGACCCCCGGCGACCTGGACAAGATCTTCTTCACCAACGGCGGCGCCGACGCGGTCGAGCACGCGATCCGCATGGCCCGGCTGCACACCGGGCGGCCGAAGGTGCTGTCGGCGTACCGGTCGTACCACGGCGGCACCCAGCAGGCCGTGAACATCACCGGCGACCCGCGCCGCTGGGCCTCCGACGACGGCGCGGCGGGTGTCGTGCACTTCTGGGCGCCCTACCTCTACCGCTCCCGCTTCTACGCGCAGACCGAGGAGGAGGAGTGCGCGCGGGCGCTGGAGCACCTGGAGACGACGATCGCCTTCGAGGGGCCCGCGACGATCGCGGCGCTCATCCTGGAGACGGTCCCGGGCACGGCGGGCATCATGGTGCCGCCGCCGGGCTATCTCGCCGGGGTGCGCGAGCTGTGCGACAAGTACGGGATCGTGTTCGTGCTGGACGAGGTCATGGCCGGGTTCGGGCGGACCGGTGAGTGGTTCGCCGCGGACCTGTCCGGGGTCGTCCCCGACCTGATGACCTTCGCCAAGGGCGTGAACTCGGGGTATGTGCCGCTGGGCGGTGTGGCCATCTCCGGGGAGATCGCCGAGACGTTCGGCAAGCGGCCCTACCCGGGCGGTCTGACGTACTCGGGGCACCCGCTGGCCTGCGCCGCGGCCGTCGCGACGATCAACGTGATGGCCGAGGAGGGGGTCGTCGAGAACGCGCGGCGGCTGGGTGCCGAGGTGGTCGGCCCCGGGCTGCGCGAGCTGGCCGAGCGGCACCCGAGCGTCGGCGAGGTGCGCGGCACCGGCATGTTCTGGGCGCTGGAACTGGTGAAGAACCGCGAGACCCGCGAGCCGCTGGTGCCCTACAACGCGGCCGGTGCGGCGAACGGCCCGATGGCGGCCTTCGGCGCCGCCGCCAAGGCGCACGGCCTGTGGCCCTTCATCAACATGAACCGCACGCACGTCGTCCCGCCGTGCACGGTGACCGAGGCCGAGCTGAAGGAGGGGTTCGCGGCGCTGGACGCGGCCCTGTCCGTGGCCGACGAGCACACGGAGTAGGCCGGAAAGCACCGGTGAGCACCGGGGAGTCCCTCGAAACGCCCCGGAGTGCGTAAGGTGGCGTGCTCGTACACATACACCCGTACGAGTACATGATCAGACAGACGTACGAGCAGATGTACGCGTACGCCACCGCACGCGTGAGGGAGACGCCCCGACCATGCCCGGCTTCAGCGGAACCGGTGCCGTGACGCGCAGCACCCTGCGCCAGCAGATCGCGGACGCGCTGCGGGACGAGGTGCTGTCCGGGCGGCTCCAGCCGGGGCGCGAGTTCACGGTGAAGGAGATAGCCGAGCAGTACGGGGTGTCCGCGACCCCGGTGCGCGAGGCGCTGGTGGACCTGTCCGCGCAGGGGCTGCTGGACGCCGACCAGCACCGCGGCTTCCGGGTGCGCGTGTACTCGGCGGCCGCCTTCCGCGAGATGATCGAGGCCCGCGCCCTGGTCACCGAGGGCATGTTCCGCGTCCTGGCCGCCGCGGGCGAGGCACCGGGCGGCGCCGCGGAGACCGGGGGCGCCCGGGGGAGATCCCGGACGCGGGCGATGCTGCGCGAGCCCCTGGATCCGCGCACGGCCGCCGTGCTCGCCGGGGTGCGCCGGCGCGGCGAGGAGGCCCAGCGGGCGGCGAGCGCCGGCGACCTGACCGTGCTGATCGGCTACGACCTGCGGTTCTGGCGCGAGCTGAGCGCCCTGTACGGCAACGCGCACCTCGCCGACTTCCTGCACCGGCTGCGCGTGCAGTCCTGGGTGTGCGCGGTGCAGCAGCTCCGCAGGCTCGGTGATCTGCGGGGTGTCCTGTGGTGCGGCCACACCGAACTCGTGGACGCCCTGGCGTCCCGCGATATCACCACCGCGCAGACCCTCGTCTCCGCCTACAACGCGCACTCCCTGGCCCTCGTCGAGCGGCTCTGCGCCGCATGAGCGGGGCGGGCGGGGGAACTGCACGGGTGGGGCCGGTCCGCTCCGCACCGACTACCCTTCGTTGACCACTGTGCTTCGCGCGTGCCGAACGCTGAGTGAGGAGCCCTCCTTTGGCCTGTGACCTGTGGCTGGTACCGCTCGTCGACGTGTTGTGCCACACCCCCGACAACCCGTTCGCCGAGGAACTCGCGCAGTACAACAAGGCGCTCGCGGAGAACGGACTGCCGCCGGTGCCGGTGTACCAGTACATGCCGGGCCTGTCCGGTGACGTCGCGCCGGTGGCCGGCTTCGACTACGACGCCCTGCACTTCCTGCGCCGCGCCCATCTGCTCCAGCTCTGCGGCCTCCCGCTCACCCCGGTCGACGAACTGGGCGGCGACTACGAGCAGTTGCTGGAGATGTTCGAGACGACGGCACAGCAGTCCCACCTGGTCTGGCACTACGACCACGCGGGCGCCTACGTCCCCGTGGACTTCCCGCACCCGCTGTCCAACGACGAACTCCTCGCCGGCGGCGGCCCGCTCGGCTCCTCCCAGGCCCTGCTGCGCGAACTCCAGCACGTCGCCCCGGCCCTGGGCATCGACCCGGCCGCCCCTCCGGCTCCCCCGGCCCCGCCGCCGGGCCCCACCGAACTCGAACAGCCTGCCGCGCCCGCCCCCTACGACCCCAGCCCCTTCGCCCGCGAACGCCACGTCTGGCTCGGCCTGCACGCGGCGGCCACCCGCAGCCTGGCCCAGGGCTCGATGATCGTCTTCAGCTGACCGGGCACCGGCCCGCCCGGTGCGCGGTGAACGCCGCACCGGGAACCCGCCGGACCGGTGTGCGGCGGGCGGGAACGCCGACGGCGGCCGACGCGCTGGGCGACGGCCGCCGTTCGGGGGCGGGGGCGGGGGCGGGGGTGTGGGTCAGATGAACGAGTTGATCTCGATCGTCTCGTCCCGGCCGGGGCCGACGCCGATCGCGGAGATCGGGGCGCCGGACATCTCCTCCAGGGCCTTGACGTAGTCCTGGGCGTTCTTGGGCAGGTCGGCGAAGGTCTTGGCCTTCGTGATGTCCTCCTGCCAGCCCGGGAGGTACTCGTAGACCGGCTTGGCGTGGTGGAAGTCGGTCTGCGAGTAGGGCAGCTCCTCGACGCGGCGCCCGTCGATCTCGTAGGCGACGCAGACCGGGATCCGCTCCCAGCCCGTGAGGACGTCGAGCTTGGTGAGGAAGAAGTCGGTGAGGCCGTTGACGCGGGTGGCGTAGCGGGCGATCACCGCGTCGAACCAGCCGCAGCGGCGGTCGCGGCCGGTGGTCACACCGCGCTCGCCGCCGATGCGGCGCAGCGCCTCGCCGTCCTCGTCGAGCAGCTCGGTCGGGAACGGCCCCGAGCCCACGCGGGTGGTGTACGCCTTGAGGATGCCGATGACCCGGCTGATCTTCGTCGGGCCGACACCGGCGCCGGTGCAGGCACCGCCCGCGGTCGGGTTGGACGAGGTCACGAAGGGGTACGTGCCGTGGTCGATGTCGAGGAGGGTGCCCTGACCGCCCTCGAACAGCACGACCTTGTCCTCCTCCAGGGCCTGGTTGAGCACCAGGACCGTGTCGGCGACGTACGGCGCGAGCTGCTCCGCGTAGCCCAGCAGCTCCTCGACCACCTGGTCCACGGCGATGGCGCGCCGGTTGTAGAGCTTGGTGAGGATCTGGTTCTTGGCGTCGAGGGCCGCTTCGACCTTCTGGGTGAGGATCGACTCGTCGTACAGGTCCTGGACCCGGATGCCGACGCGGTTGATCTTGTCCGCGTAGGTCGGGCCGATGCCGCGGCCGGTGGTGCCGATCTTGCGCTTGCCGAGGAAGCGTTCCGTCACCTTGTCGACGGTCACGTTGTACGGCGTGATGATGTGCGCGTTTCCGCTGATCAGGAGCTTCGACGTGTCGACGCCGCGCTCGTTCAGACCGCTCAGCTCGGAGAGCAGGACCGACGGGTCGACGACGACGCCGTTTCCGATGACGGGCGTACAGCCGGGCGAGAGGATGCCGGAGGGGAGCAGGTGCAGTGCGTACTTCTGGTCGCCCACGACGACCGTGTGGCCAGCATTGTTGCCGCCCTGGTAACGCACCACATAGTCCACGGAGCCACCGAGCAGGTCGGTGGCCTTCCCCTTGCCCTCGTCACCCCACTGAGCACCGAGCAGCACAAGTGCGGGCACGCGCGTACACCCCTTCCGGGCGGGGCATGTCCAAGGTCAGGGGCGTACGCGGGTTCACCGCCGCGTGCACCGCGCGACCCTCGTCGGTCGCGCAACCGTCGGACCGGATGCCCCGGAATAGACGAAGCCCCTGGCGCAATAGCGCAAGGGGCTCTTGCACAAAGATGCTACCCGAGGAAGCGAGGCAGGACCGAGGTGGCGACCTATCCGACGTCCGATCCGCTGCTCGTGATCATCGATCCGGCCGCCCGGCGGACCGACGGGGAGTCCGTACGGATCGCAAAAGACGTGCTCAGCGCGGGTGCCGCCACGAAGGTGTGCCTGCCGGAGGGGCCGGAAGAGTTCGCCCGCGCACTGGCGCGGCGCGGCTCTCGGCGGCCGGTGGTGGTCGGGGACGACCGGGCCCTGCTGCGGGCGGTGACCCTGCTGCACCGGCGGCGGGAACTGGCCGGATGCGTGCTGTCGGTCGTCCCGGTCGGCGGCGCCCTGGCCCTGGCCCGCTCGCTGGGCGTGCCGACCGGCCCGGTCGCCTCCGCGCGGGCGGTGCTCGACGGCTCCGTGCGCCGGCTCGACCTGCTCGTCGACGACAGCGACGGGGTGGTGCTGGGCGCGCTGCGGATCCCGCCGCTGGTCCCGCCCCCGGCGGATCCGGCGGTGCTCGGCGCGGGAGCGCACCGGGACTGGCTGCGGACCTGCCAGTCGCTCGTACGGACCCTGGTGGCCCGCCCGCCCCGCACGGCGGCCGAGGCCCAGGCGGGAACCGGGCCCGCGCGGCTGCGGGTGGAGGTCGACGGGGTGACGCTGGTGGACCTGGACGAGCCGGTGGAGGCGGTGTCCGTGGTGCCCGGTGTCCGGGGCGTGGCCGAGGTGGAGGTGCGGCCGCTGTCGGGGCCGGGCGCGGAGCTCTCCCCCCTGCTCGCCGAGGGGCGCGCGGTGACCGTCTCCGGCGCGCACTACCGCTACCGCGCGGACGCGGTGGTCTCGGGCCCGGTCCGCACCCGCACCTGGACGGTGCGCGAGGGGGCGTGGGGGCTGGTGGTGCCTGCCGAGGGCTGACGCTCCCGGGCCATGGCAGCCCCCTGCCCGGTTGCCCCCTGCGCGGCTGCCCCTGCCCGGCCGTCCGGCCGCCCCGTCATCCTTCCGCTTCCGTCCGCACCTCCAGCGCCTCCAGGCCGCGGATCACGAAGTTCGGCTTCTGCCGGGGCCGCGTCACGGGGGCGAGGGCCGGGGCCCGGGTGAGGAGGGAGGCCATGGAGGCGGCCAGCTCGATACGGGCGAGGGGGGCGCCGATGCAGTAGTGGATACCGGCGCTGAAGGAGATGTGGGGGTTGTCGCGGCGCGCCAGGTCCAGACGCCCGGGGGCGGTGAAGACGGCCGGGTCGTGGTTGGCCGAGCCGAAGAGCAAGGCGACCTCGGCGCCGCGCGGGATCGTGGTGCCGTCGATCTCGATCTCGTCCAGCACCCAGCGCTCGAAGAGCTGCAACGGGGTGTCGTAGCGCATCAGCTCCTCGACGGCGGACGGGATCAGCGAGTGGTCCGCGCGTAGCGCCGCGAGCTGGTCCGGGTTGCGGAACAGGGCCCACCAGCCGTTGACCGTCGCGTTCACCGTGGCCTCGTGACCGGCGTTCAGGAGCAGCACGGCCGTGGAGATCATCTCCTGCTCGGTCAGCCGGTCTCCCTCGTCGTGCGCGGCGATCAGCCCGGAGATCAGGTCGTCCCCCGGCTCCGCGCGGCGGGCCGCGATCAGCTCCCGCAGATACGCCGAGAACTCCTCCGAGGCGCGCACCGCGCTCGCCGCCGTCTCCTCGGACGGGTTCAGCTCGTACATCCCGCAGATTGCCGCCGACCAGGGGCGCAGCAGGGCCCGGTGCTGCTCCGGGATGCCCAGCATCTCGGCGATCACCGCCACCGGCAGCGGCTCGGCGACGTCCGCGAGCAGATCGCCGCCGCCGGCCTCCACGAGTGCGGCGACCAGGTCGTCCGCCAGCGCGTGGACGTACGGCTTCAGCCGCTCCACGGTGCGCGGGGTGAACGCCTTCGACACCAGCCGCCGGATCCGGGTGTGGTCCGGCGGTTCCAGGTCGAGCATCCCGTGGTCGTTGAGGACGTGGAACGGCTCGTGCTCCGCCGGGGGCGGGGTGCGGCCGAAGTCCTCGTGCGTGAACCGGTGCCGGTAGGTCCGGCCGAGTCTCCGGTCCCGCAGCAGCGCCGACACGTCCGCGTGGTGCGGGACCAGCCACTGGTCGGTGCGCTCGTAGTGGAGCACGCGGCCCCGGGCCCGCAGTTCGGCGTAGACGGGGTACGGATCGGCGACGAACGCCGGGTCCCAGGGATCGAACCCGAGGTCGGACGGTACGTGAGGAACGGCCATGCACGGACGCTAGCCCCGCCTTCCCGGTCTGAACAGGGCCTGCACCGGGTCCCGGCAGGAGCCGGATCCACGCGGTGGCGATCGTCTACGCACCCGGTCCGGTGACACCGGGAGTCACCGGCCGGCGCCGCCTGCCCCGTCCTGCCCGTCGCGCTTCACCTCTTCGATGAAGGCGAGGAAGGAGGCGGCGGGGACGGAAAGCGTTGCCCGGGCGGGGGCCTTGGAGTCGCGGATGGCTATGTGACTGGGGAGGACAGCTATCTCGACGCAGGTGTCGCCGTCGCCACCGCCCGAATAAGTGGACTTACGCCAGCACAGGGCCTCGGTCATGGCTCGGCTCACAGCTCCTTCGTCAAGCGGTGGATGAAGTCCCTCGACGCGACAGGGTCCAGCGAGGCGTCCTGGATTCTACGGAAGAGTGTCCGAAGCTGCTTCAGTTGTGCGTCCGCATCGATGAACGCGACACCCGTGGGAGCATCCCGGAGACCGGTGTCCAGCCTGGACAGAGGGCCACCCGCGTACATCATCGAGATCCCCGCGCCGCCGAAGCCGTCCCGATCGAACGGGATGACCTGGACCTTGGCGTGACCCTCTTCGATCTGGCCGAGGATCTCAAGGAGTTGAGCACGCGAGGTATCACGGTCAGCCACACGGACGCGGAGAGAACACTCGTGGATCAGCGTCTCGTACGGGGTCGGAGCATCGCCCTCAATCACAACACGCCGCTTCATTCGGTGTTCCACCCGAGGTTCCAGCTCGCTCTCCGGCATGCCGGGGTGAACGTAGGTGTAGATCGCGCGAGCGTAGTCAGCGGTTTGCAACAGTCCCGGGACGTGTGTGATCACGACCTCGCGCAAGAAGGCCGCGTGATACTCGGCTTCAGCGGTGTCCTGGAACACCGGCGGCAGTACGCCGCGGTACTCCTCCCACCAGCCACGCGTGCGATCGGTCGCCATCGCCACGAGCGCGTCGATCAACGCGTCGTCCGTACACGCGTAGTGGGCCGCGAGCCTCCGCACTCGCTCTTTGCTGACGCCAGCGAATCCCAGCTCCATCTGACTGATCTGGGCAGATGTCGAGTTCAGCAACTGCGCTGCCTCGCGTGCCTTCAGCCCAGCCGCCTCCCGCAGGCGCCGCAGCTCGGTGCCCAGACGCACTTGCCGTGCGCTGGCGTGACTCCTCAGCGGCACCTGCCCTCCTCAAGTAGGCATGCCTCGTTCGAGCGTCAGAATACGACACACGCTTGCGTGGGCAATATTTATTGCCCTACCGTCAGTGACGCGAAGCACACCCAGTGAAGCCCCAGGGCCGCCGGAAGCGCACCGCTCCGCCCTGCCAGGACGGGTGCGGCAATGCCACCGCCCCGAAGGCCGTCCCCCCTCTCTCCTTCCTCATCGAACGGAGTCGACGCATGTCCGCGAACGAACCCTGGGCATACTCCCTCCACATCCCCAACGACCCCCGCGCCGTCACCATCAGCCGCCGGACTCTCCGCCTGATCCTCACCATGCACGGGCTGATCCGTCTCGTCGACGTCGCCGAACTGCTCGCGGCCGAGCTGATCACCAACGCCGTGCTGCACACCAAGGGCCCTGCCGCGCTGCGGGTGCGCTGGTCGGGCACCGTGTTGCGGATCGGGGCGTGGGACGCCGACCCCGAACCACCGGGCGTGCCCGAGAGGTTGGCGGACCTCACCGACGAGGAGACCGGCCGGGGGCTCGGACTGGTCCTGGCCTGCGCGGACGTGTGGGGGTGGCATCCCCTCTCCAGGTTCGGCGACCGCGGCAAGTACGTATGGTGCGAACTCGCCGCTCAGCCCGGTGTGACCAGCCGGGCCTCGTAGGCGAACACCGCCGCCTGGGTGCGGTCTCTGAGGCCCAGCTTCACCAGGACCCGGCTCACATGGGTCTTGATCGTGGACTCGGCGACCACCAGCCGCTCGGCCATCTCCGCGTTCGACAGGCCCTGCGCGATCAGCACCAGCACCTCCGTCTCCCGCTCGGTCAGGTCCCCGTAGGCCGCCTGCACGCCGCCCGCCGGGCGCGGCGGTGGCCCTGACATCCGGGAGAACTCCGTGATCAGCCGCCGGGTGACCGAGGGCGCGAGCAGCGCCTCGCCGGCCGCCACCACCCGCACCCCGTCGGCGAGCTGCCGCGCCGAGGCGTCCTTGAGCAGGAAGCCGGAGGCCCCGGCCCGGAGCGCCTGGTACACGTACTCGTCGAGGTCGAAGGTGGTGAGCACCAGCACCTTCGCGGTGCCGTCGGCGGCGACTATCTCCCGGGTCGCCTCGATGCCGTTCAGCTCCGGCATGCGGATGTCCATGAGCACCACGTCCGGCGCCAGCTCGCGCACCCGCCGCACCGCCTCGCGTCCGTTGACGGCCTCGCCGACGACCTCGATGTCCGCCATGGCGTTGAGCAGGACCGAGAAACCCTCCCGCACCATCATCTGGTCGTCCGCGATCAGCACCCGGATCGGGGCCGCCGGTGCCGCCCCGCCCGGCGCGCTCCCCGTGCCCGCCGTCATGCCGCGGCCCCGCCGCCGGTCCCGTCACCGGACGCGTGGTCGGAGTCCCGGGGCACCGGCAGGAACACCGCCACCTCGTACCCTCCGTCGTCCGCAGGGCCCACCGTCATCTCGCCGTTCAGCATGGAGACGCGCTCGCGCATACCGGTGATGCCGTGTCCGCTGCCGGGCGAGGGCTTGACCAGCGACCCGCCGGGCGCGGGACCGTTGACGATCCGCAGGCCGAGGCCGCCGAGGACATAGCCGACCTCGACCCGGGCGCTCGCGCCCGGCGCGTGCCGCAGGGTGTTGCTCAGGGCCTCCTGCACGATCCGGTACGCCGACAGCTCGACGCCCGGCGGGAGTTCGCGCACCGCGCCGGTCAGGGCCTTCTCCACGCTCAGACCGGCCTCCCGCACGTTCTCCAGGAGGAGGTCCAGGTCGGCGAGGGTGGGCTGCGGGGCCTCCGGGGCCTCGTAGTCCTCGGCGCGGACGACGCCGAGGACCCGGCGCAGCTCGGTGAGGGCCGCCACCGCGTTCTCCCGGATGGTGGCGAACGCCTTCTCCAGCTCCGGCGGCGGGTCCTGGACCCGGTAGGGGGCGGCCTCGGCCTGGATGGCGACCACGGACATGTGGTGTGCCACGACGTCGTGCAGCTCGCGGGCGATGGTGGTGCGCTCCTCCAGGAGGGTGCGGCGCGAGCGCTCGTGCGCGGTCACCGTCTGCTGGGCGCTCACCGTCTGCTCGGCGTCCCTGCGTATGTGCCAGACGGTGACGGCCAGCAGCAGGAGGGCGGACACCAGCAGCATGGGCGCCGAGTTGTTGCTGAAGTGATAACCGAGCACGGACTCGGCGGCGACCGTGTAGAACACGGTGATCAGCCACATCCAGGCCGCCGTACGTGGCCGGGTGCGCAGGGCCACGACCGTGAGCACCGTCAGGTAGGAGATGAAGTTGGGCGGCTGCCAGGGCCACAGGCCGTAACCGCCGGAGAGCACCGACGAGAACGCGGTCACGGCCAGCGCCAGCCAGAAGGCCAGGGCCGGACGGACCAGGGTCACCAGCGGCGGGACCAGCACCGCCAGCGCGTAGAACGGAGCCCCCACACCGCCCTCGGCACCGAGCCAGGCGGCGATCATGGTCAGCACGGCGATGCCCGCCACCACGATGTGCGGTGTGTGCGCCGCGTACTCCCGCAGGCGGCCCGGCAGTCGGCCGGTCAGCGGGCCGTCGACCCTCATGCGGGGCAGCGGCCGGTACACGGAGGCGTCGTGGAACAGGTCCTGGCGCAGCCCCCGCAGCGCGTTGGCCGCGAGGCGGTACTCCGGGCTGCGGGGTTTGTACGGGCTGAACGCGCCGTCCGGCGCCGTCTGCGTCTGAGTCGTCTCGGTCACGATGAAAACGGTAGGCGGCGGCGAGGGCCGCGGTCGTCCCCTTGGAGAGGGGTCCTGCCGGGTCCCTCTCAGGTACTACGGGTACGGTCCGCGGCCGCGCGCACGGTCCGCGGCGGCGGGTTCCCCCGGCCGGTGGCCGCCGCCGCCCGCGCTCAGTACCCCGAGGGACGGACCAGCCCCGACTCGTACGCGAACACGGCCGCCTGCGTGCGGTCCCGCAGGCCCAGCTTCACCAGGATGCGGCCGACGTGCGTCTTCACCGTCTGCTCGGCGACGACGAGGTGCTCGGCGATCTCCGCGTTGGACAGGCCCTGGGCGATCAGGCTGAGCACCTCCGTCTCCCGCTCGGTGAGGTCGCCGACACGGGCCTTCAGGGGGGCGCGGGGCTTGCCGTTCATCCGGGAGAACTCGGCGATCAGCTTGCGCGTGATGCCCGGTGCCAGCAGCGCGTCACCGGCCGCGACCACGCGGACCGCCTCGGCCAGCTGGTCGGCGGAGGCGTCCTTGAGGAGGAACCCGGACGCGCCCGCGCACAGCGCCTCGTACACGTACTCGTCGAGGTCGAAGGTGGTGAGCACCAGGACCTTCGTGCCGGGGGTGGCCGCGGTGACGCGGCGGGTGGCCTCGATGCCGTTCAGCTCGGGCATGCGGATGTCCATGAGGACGACGTCCGGGGCGGACTCGGCGACCTTGGCGACGGCGTCCAGCCCGTCCACGGCCTGGCCGACCACCTCGATGTCCGGCTGGGTGTCGAGCAGCACGGTGAAGCCCTGCCGGACCATCTGCTGGTCGTCGGCGATGAGGACGCGGATGGTGCCGCTGCTCATGGGTTCTCTTCTCCTGTCCGGGGCGGTGGGCCGGGATCGGGCGCGGCCTCTGGGGCGGCGGGCCCGGCCGGCAGTTCGAGGTACATGACGGGAACGCTGTCCGGGTCCGGGTGGACCACGGAGAGGACGTTGCCCGGGAGCGGGGTCGGCTCGGTGTCCGGGACCGTGCCGTCACGGGGCAGGAAGGCGGTGACCGCGAACCCTCCGTGCAGGGTTCTGGTCGCGGTGACGTGCCCGCCCAGCATGCCCGCCCGCTCGCGCATGCCGAGCAGGCCGTGCCCGGCGCCCGGGGACGGCGCGACGGGATGCCGCGGACGCGAGTTGATCACGCTCAGGTGCAGACCGGCGCGGTCGTGGGCGACCTCGACGCGGACCGTCGACCCCGGCGCGTGCCGCAGCGCGTTGCTCAGCGCCTCCTGGACGATCCGGTACGCCGAAAGCTCCACGCCCGGCGGATAGGGCTCCGCGGCGTCCCGGGCGTCCGTGACCTCCATGGAGACGGTCAGACCCGCGGTGCGGGTGTTCTCCACGAGCGCGCCGAGACGGTCGAGGGTGGGCTGCGGGGCCCGGGGAGCGGCGCTCGTCCCGGACTCGCCCAGGCCGTAGGGGTCGTCCGGGTCGGCCGAACGCAGCACACCGAGGACCCGGCGCAGCTCGGCGAGCGCCTCCAGGGCGTTCTGCCGGATGCCGGCCAGGTTCTCCTTCAGCTCGTCCGAGGGGTGCGGGGTGAGATGGGGGGCGACCTGCGCCTGGATGGAGATGACCGACATGTGATGGGCGACCACGTCGTGCAGTTCCCGGGCGATGCGGCTGCGCTCCTCCAGGAGGGTGCGCCGGGACCGCTCCTCGGCGGTGATCGTGGTCTGCTCGACGAGCTGGGAGCGGGCCTCACGCAGACCGCGCAGAGCGCTGCCGACCAGGACGGCCACGGCGAACACGGCGAACGCCGCGATCCCCGTACCGGTGACCCCCCGGGCGCCGACGACGCCCTCGAGGCCCCAGGTCGCCAGCCCGGTGACCAGCAGCGCGGCGACCGCGTGCCGGGCCGGCAGCCGCAGCGCGAACAGGATCAGCACGGCGGTGTGCGCCGCCATCTCCGGCACCGTCCACGGCCAGCTCGGACCGCCGCCCGGTGACAGACCGGTCGGAGCGGGGGCCGGCATCTCCAGGTGGAGGGCGAGCAGCAGGGACTCGCGCCCCCAGGCGGCGGTGGCCAGCGCCGCGCCCAGGGACAGCGCCCACGCGGAGGCCGGCCGCCACAGGGCCAGGACGACGGCGGCGGCCTGGGCCGCTCCCGCGGCGAACCCGATCTGCCCGGTGAGCCGGTAGCCGTGGGCGATGTCCTGGCCGCCCGCCAGCGGCAGGAACAGCGCGAGCCAGAGGACCACCAGATAGACCAGCCCCCGCAGCCAGCGGTACCGGGACAGGGGCGGGGCCAGCGGTGACGGGCGGTCGCCCAGCGTCGTACGGAGGCGTCGCAGCACGCCGCCCAGCCTAGGGTCTTCCGTTCGGGCCGGAGCGGCTGAGGGAGCGGTGCCAGGGTCCGCGAGCCCGGCATGATCCGACCGAGAGGACCTAGGCACGGCGCGGCCCCCGCTGGGACGCCGGAGGTCTGCCGCGGTGCACGCGGATCACCCGGGACGGCCGGTTCCGGGGGCGGCGCGGGCCCTGCTCGCAGCCGCGGAAGGCGGTCCGGCAGACGCCGAGCGCCAGGGCGAAGACCGGGAGCCAGACCAGCCGGGACGCGATCCAGCCCGGACCGTCGGGGACGGTGTGCAGACCGGGGAGGCGGCCCGCGAACAGGCCCGTGGCCGTGACCGCCATCAGGGCCGTCTGGTGCCACAGGAAGATCGTCATGGCGGACAGGTTGACCGCGGCCACGGCCGTCCAGGCCAGCGGGCGGCGCATCGCCCGGCCGAGCCGCTCGCGCAGCAGCAGGGCCAGGCCGCACTGGGCCAGGCCGAAGGTGACGGCGGCCAGGGTCGGCGGGTCGAGGTTGGAGACCGCCGCGCCCGGGACGCCGACCATCGACGCCGGGTATCCGGCACCCGCGACGAGGAGCGCGGTCGCCGCCGCGCCGCCGGTCAGCAGCAGCCAGGCCGCACGGCGGCCGCGCAGCTCGCCGCGGGTCCACGCCGCGCCCAGGGTGTACGGGACCAGCCAGCCGGCGGGCAGGTTCAGCCAGCCGAGCCAGCCGGGCGCGCCGAGTCCGAGACGCAGGAGGTCCACATGGAGGACGACGGCCAGCGGCCACAGCGGGTTGAGCCGGACCAGCAGCGGGGTCGCGGCCGTCAGCGCGGCGAAGACCAGGAGGAACCACATGGGGGACAGCGCCAGCTTGACGAGGGTGCGGACCGTGCCCGGGTCCGCACCGGTCAGCAGCAGGGCGCCCGCGACGAGCGCCCACACCGTCAGGACCGCGGCGGCCGGCCGGAACAGCCGGGACAGCCGCTGGCTCAGCCACCGCGGGTAGGTGACCCCCCGGGCCCGCGCCGAGACATACCCTCGGGTCGCCACATGGCCGCCGACCAGGAAGAACACGGCGAGGGTCTGGAAGACCCAGGAGACGGGCGCCAGCCAGGGCATGTGCTGGAGGGGGCTCGCGGTGTGCAGCGCCGGGTGCGATCCGGTGCCGCCGCCCGCGACCAGGGCCGTGACCAGCCAGTGGCCGAGGACCACACCGAGGATCGCGAACGCGCGCAGCGCGTCCACCGCCCGGTCCCGCCGGGGCGGGGTGGCCTCGTCGGTCCGCCGGGCCGCGGCCCGTATCCGGTCGGGCAGGGTGATGCGGGCGCGCACGGCGGGCGCGGGCCCGGACGCACGGGTCGTGTCGGTCACCGCTCCTCCTCGGGGGTGCCCCGGTCGACGGGGGTGCCCAGCACGATCCGGGCCAGGTTGGTCAGCGACGGGGAGCCGGGTGTGAAGTAGGCGCTGTGGCCTCCCGCCCCGGCCGGGAAGACCCGGGCGCCGAAGGCCGGGTCCATGGGGTCGGCGCCCAGGCCGACGGTCGTACCGAACAGGTCGGCCCGCACATGGGGCACATGCGCCACCCAGTCGTCGGCGCCGCGGGCCGCCCACACCCGGGCCGGGGTGTGCAGCGCGGCCACGGAGGCGGCTCCCGTGCCGGGGCTGCCGACGAGGGCGATGTCGGAGACGTCGAGGCCGGTGGCGGCCGCGCCGCAGACCACCGAACCGTAGGAGTGGCACACCAGGGTGAGGCGGGCCGGGCGGCCCGGCGCGTCCGTGACCGTCCGCAGGTCCCGCACCAGCCGCCTCAGGTGCGGGGCCGCCTGCTCGGCGCGGCCGGGGGTGAGGACGGTGGTGCTGACGGTGGCGGGGGTGCGGTAGCCGAGCCAGGCGACAACCGCCGGGTGCGTCCCGGCCGGGGCCCGGCGGGTCAGCTCGCGGTACAGGGACAGCGCACCGGACCGGAATCTGCCCCAGGTGTCGAGCGAGGTGTCGGAGCCGGGGACGAGGACGGCCACCCGGTCGGCGTGCGCCAGGTCGCCCAGTACCTCGGTGGCCAGGCCCGGTCCGCGTCCGTCGAAGGCCAGCAGCCGACGGGCGGGCGAGGCCAGCTCCCGGTCCACGGCGGCGCGGTGCGTGTCGCCGTGGGCGGCGGCCATGCGGGACGCCTGCGCGGCGTTGGCGCGGTTGGCCGCGTAGTCCGCCTCCAGCGTGGCCCGGGTCGGGGCGGCGAGGGCCGCGGGGGCCGGGGCGGGGATCTCCGGACGGGCCGCCCCCGACAGGGGCACGACCACCGCCGCGATGACGAGAACGGCGAGCAGGGCGCGCCGCCATCCCCGTGCACGATGCCTCCGGCGGACCGGGGCCCCCGGCTCCGGCCCCGCCCCCGGCTCCGGCCCCGGCTCCGGCGTCGGAGCCACACAAGTGCCGCCCGCCGTACGGGACGTGTCATCCGCACGAGGCCCGGCTGTCTCCGTCCCGGCCGTCTCCGTCCACGGCGCAGCCCGTGACCTCTCCCGCTCCGCCCCCGGCCTCAGGACCGGCCCTCGTCCCCGTCCCCGCCCCGGCTCAAGCCCCATGGCCCGTCTCCCCCTCCGCCCGGCCCGCTCACCGGGCTCGCCTGGAAGGGAAATTACGGATCCGGGGACGTCGCTCGCGTCCCGCCACGGAGCTGTCCTCCGCCGTAGCTCTCAGGTACTAGGGGTATGACCGGGGCCGGCCCCGAGCCCAGCACCAGCAGGACCAGGACCAGGACCAGGACCGCAACGTGCCAGGCCCCGCACCCGACCGCCTCACCAGGCCAGTTGGGCGATCTCCTCCGCCACCACCGCGCAGGCGTCCGCCGCCGGGTCGATCAGCGGGAAGTGGCCGACCTCCCCCAGCAGGGTCAGGCCCACCACCTCGCCCGCCTTGGCCGCCGCCTCCGTGTACGACTCCGCGACCGCCTGCGGCACCTCCACGTCGGACCGTCCCTGCACCACCGTCGTCGCGATGCCGGTCGGCAGCAGCAGGGCCGGATCGGCGTACGCCCTGCGGGCGGCGAACCCGTCGGCACCGCCGAGGAGTTGGAGCGCCGCCCCGCCGCACACCCCGAGTGTCCCGGCGACCTCGAAGTCGGCTATCGGTGCGAGGGCGACCACGCCGCGCAGCGGGACGGGGCGGTCCGTGCGCCAGGGCGCGTCGGCGGGCAGGACGTGCCGGGCCGCCGCCCACAGGGCGAGCTGGCCGCCCGCCGAGTGCCCGGTCAGCACCGTGCGCCGCGGGTCCGCCCGGGGCAGGGCCTCGCGCACCAGGGCGGGCAGCGCGTCGAGCGCCGCGGCCACGTCGTCGAAGGTGTCCGGCCAGCGGCCCGCCACCGGGCCCGCGTCCGCCCCGCCCGCGGTCCGCGCGGCGGACGTGCCGCCGCGCCGGTACTCGACGTTGGCCACGGCGAAGCCCCGGCGCGCGAGGAAGTCCGCGAACGGGGTGATGTGGCGGCGGTCGTACGGCGCCCGCCAGGCGCCGCCGTGCAGCACCACCACCAGCGGAGCCGACCCGGGCGCCTCCCCGGGCACCGCACCGGTCCCCGTGCGCGGGGCGTAGAAGTCGATCACCTGGTCCGGGTGATCGCCGTACGCGGCGGTGGCGTCCGGGTCCACGGCCGGGAGGGACAGGAGGGCCGCCTCCTCCGCCGCGGCACGCGCCTGCGCCGTACGAGCGGCGTCGGCACGGTCCGCGGCGGCACCGCCCGCGGTGTTCTGCGACTGCGCGGCATCGCGGGGTGCGGCGGCGTCCGGCATGCTCCAACCTCTCAGCGGCATAACGTACTTGGGACGAACCTTGGGACGAACAAGGAATGGTGTTCGGCCGTTGGCCGGGACGGTATCAGGCCGGTGACGTGGGCCTACACGCGGATGTCACGCTCGGTGAGGTGCGCGCGGAGGGCAGCAGCGGGGCCGCAAGCGGCTCCCCACGCGCACCGGCCCGAAGACCGCCGGGGAACCGCCCCACCGCCCGCACCTCACCTCACCAGGCGTCGGCGCCCGCGCCTACTCCTCGCCGGGTACCTCCGCCAGCACCTCCGCCAGCACCCGTGCCGCGCGCTCCGCGTCGCCGAACCCGACGTAGAGCGGCGTGAAGCCGAAGCGGAGGACGTCCGGACGGCGGAAGTCGCCGACCACGCCCCGTTCGATCAGCCGCTTCATCACGGGCCCGGCATCGGGGCAGCGCAGGGCGATCTGGCTGCCGCGCAGGTCGTGCTCCGCCGGGGTCACGCACTCCACACGCCCGGCGGGCACGTACGCCGCGACGCACTCCAGGAAGAAGTCCGTGAGCGCGAGGGACTTGGCCCGTACCGCCTCGATCGGCACCCCGTCCCAGACCTCCAGCGAGGCTTCGAGGGCGAGCAGGGAGAGGATGTCGGGCGTGCCGACCCGGCCGCGCAGCGCGCCGTGCGCCGGTTCGTACTCCGGGCGCATACCGAAGGGCTCGGCGTGCGAGTTCCAGCCGGGCAGCGGCGAGTCGAACCGCTCCTGGAGGTCCTGGCGGACGTACAGGAAGGCCGGTGACCCCGGGCCGCCGTTCAGGTACTTGTAGGTGCAGCCCACCGCCAGGGCGACACCGTGCTCGTCCAGGCCGATGGGCAGGGCGCCCGCGCTGTGGCACAGGTCCCAGACGGCGTACGCGCCCGCCGCGTGCACGGCGGCCGTGAGCGACGGCAGGTCGTGCAGGCGGCCGGTGCGGTAGTCGACGTGGTTGAGCAGGACCGCCGCGGTCCGCCCGGACAGGGCGCCCGGCACCTCGGCGGGCGCCACGGGACGCACCTCGCAGCCGGTCATCCGGGCCGCGGAGCGCGCGATGTACCCGTCCGTGGGGAAGGTGGTCGCGTCGACCAGGATCTCGTCCCGCCCGGCCCCCTCCCCGCCCTGGCCGCGCTCGCCCGTCTCGCGGGCCATCCGCACGGCCGCGACCAGCGCCTTGAAGACGTTGACGCTCGTCGAGTCGCCCACCACGATCCGGCCCGGCGCCGCCCCGACCAGCGGGGCGATGCGGTCGCCGATCCGTTCGGGCGCGGTCCACCAGCCGCTCTCGTCCCAGGAGCGGATGCGCAGCTCGCCCCACTGGCGGCGGACGACGTCGGCGACCCGGTCCGGTACGTGCGCCGGGAGCGCGCCCAGCGAGTTCCCGTCGAGGTAGACGACATCGTCCAGGACGAACCGCTCGCGCACGGCGGCCAGCGCGTCGGCCGCGTCGAGCTTCTCCGCCCTGCCCGCGAGGGCGTCGCCCGGCACCGGGTTCTCGGACGCCTCGGACACCGGATTCTCGGATGTCTCGGACACCGGATTCTCGGATGTCTCGGACACCTGGATCTCAGACATGGGACCTCGCCGTCCACAGCTCGGGAAAGACGTTCTTCTGCGCGCGCTTCTCCAGCCAGGCCACCCCGGCGGAGCCGCCCGTGCCGGACTTGGCGCCCATCGCGCGCCGGGTGGCGACCAGGTGGTCGTTGCGCCAGCGCCACACCAACTCGGCCACGTCCGTCAGCGCCTCGCCGAGACGGGCGAGCTGATCGGCCTCGTCACCGGCGTAGAGCGCCGTCCAGACGGCCTCCACCTCGGGCGAGGACTCGTAGCGCAGGGTGAGGTCGCGGTGCAGGACGGCGTCCGGGACCGGATGCCCGCGCCGCGCGAGCAGCCGCAGGACCTCGTCGTACAGGCTCGGCTCGTGCAGCGCCTTCTCCAGCTCGGCGTGGACGCGGGGGGCGCCGCGGTGCGGGACGAGCATCGACGCGGACTTCTCGCCGAGCAGGAACTCCATGCGCCGGTACATCGCCGACTGGAACCCGGAGCCCTCCCCGAGAGCGCTCCGGTAGCTGTTGAACTGGGTGGGGGTGAGCTGGCCGAGCGGCTTCCAGGAGGCGTTCAGCGCCTCCAGCTCGCGTACGGACCGCTTCAGCGCGGCGATCGCCGTGGGGACGTCGTCGGCGCGCAGCGCGCGGGCCGCGGTCTCCCACTCGTGGACGATGACGGTGAACCACAGCTCCATGACCTGGGAGGTGACCAGGAAGACCATCTCGCCGGGGTCGTCGGAGAGGGTGTGCTGGAGGTGGGTGAGGACGTCCGCCCTGACGTAGTCCTCGTAGGGCGTGGTGCCTTCGAAGTCGAGATGCGGGGTCTCGGGCTCAGCTGCCTCGGCGGGCCGGGGGGTCGGTCGAGCCTGGTGGGACATCGCTGTCTCCTGCATGTACTCCGGGTAGCGGTCCGCCCCTGCCGATGCCGGCACGGGGGCCCCGGTCCCCACCCGCATCCTGCGCAGCCTCGGCACAGATCGCAAGGCCGGGCCGGTGCCCCGCACCCCCGTCCGGCACCCGGCCCGCCCCACCCTTCCGGCACCGGCGCAGTCCCACCCGCACGCGCGCGTGCACGCGCACGCCGAGACGCTGCCGGACGGGACGGTGGTCGCCCCACCCGCACGCGCGCGTGCACGCGTGCGCGCATCCGGACCGACCGGCCCGCAGCATCCCGTCACCGACCGGCCCGCGGCGCCTCGTCACCGACCGGGCAACGGCGTCCCGGCTGCCGGGCGCCGGGTGGCAGACTGCTTTCATGACCACGCACAAGAACCTGCTGGGCGGCCCGGAGCCGACCTACCTCCCGGAGAACGAGGACGCCTACCGCCTGCTGGGCGAGGAGTCCCGCTCGCCGGCCGAGGTCGCGGCGAAGCATCCGACGTTCTCGCTGGCCTGGGCGATGCTCGCCGACGACGCGTTCGAGGAGGGGCGGGTCGTCGCGTCGTACGCGTACGCGCGCACCGGATACCACCGCGGTCTCGACCAGCTGCGCCGGGCCGGATGGAAGGGGCACGGCCCCATCCCCTGGGACCACCGCGCCAACCGCGGATTCCTGCGCTGCCTGGCCGCCCTCGCGCGTGCCGCCGGGGAGATCGAGGAGACCGACGAGGCGGAGCGGTGCCGGCAGTTCCTCCAGGACAGCAGCGCGGAGGCGTACGCCGAACTGAAGCGCTGACACCGTCCCGGGGCACCCCGCCCCCCCGGACACCCCCGGACACACAGCGAGCCCGCGCCGGACGGCGCGGGCTCGCTGGTGCGTCGGGGGCGGGCGCGCGGAACGAACCGCCCCGGTCGGCTACTTGATCCGGGTGCCGGTCGAGCGCAGGTTGCCGCAGGCCTCCACCACGCGCGCGGCCATGCCGGCCTCGGCCAGCTTGCCCCAGGTGCGCGGGTCGTAGGTCTTCTTGGAGCCGACCTCGCCGTCGACCTTGAGGACGCCGTCGTAGTTCTTGAACATGTGGTCGACGACCGGACGGGTGAAGGCGTACTGGGTGTCCGTGTCGATGTTCATCTTGACCACGCCGTTCTCCAGCGCGGTGCGGATCTCCTCCTCCGTGGAGCCGGAGCCGCCGTGGAAGACGAAGTCGAACGGCTTGCTGCCCGCGGGGCGGCCGTACTTGGCGGCGATGCCCTCGTTCAGCTCCTTGAGGAGGTCGGGGCGCAGGACGACGTTGCCCGGCTTGTACACACCGTGCACGTTGCCGAAGGAGGCGGCCAGCAGGTAGCGGCCCTTGTCGCCCAGGCCCAGCGCCTCGGCGGTGCGGACCGCGTCGTCGACCGTGGTGTACAGCGAGTCGTTGATCTCGTGGGAGACGCCGTCCTCCTCACCGCCGGTCGGGGTGATCTCCACCTCCAGGATGATCTTGGCGGCGCGGGCCTGCTCCAGCAGCTCCTGCGCGATCCGGAGGTTGTCGGCGAGGGTCTCCGCGGAGCCGTCCCACATGTGGGACTGGAACAGCGGGTCGAGACCGGCCTCGACGCGCTTCTTGGAGAGCGCGAGCAGCGGACGCACGTACCCGTCGAGCTTGTCCTTCGGACAGTGGTCGGTGTGCAGCGCGATGTTGACCGGGTACTTCTCGGCGATGATGTGCGCGTACTCGGCCAGGGCCACGGCACCGGTGACCATGTCCTTGCTGTACTGGCCGCCCAGGAACTCGGCACCACCCGTGGAGATCTGGACGATGCCGTCGCTCTCCGCCTCGGCGAAACCGCGCAGGGCCGCGTTCAGGGTCTGCGAGGACGTCACGTTGATGGCCGGGTAGGCGAACTTGCCTGCCTTCGCCCGGTCGAGCATCTCGTTGTAGACGTCGGGGGTTGCGATGGGCATCTGTCCGCTCCTTGTATGTGCGGGGTGCGTTCTGCGTACTTACGGCCCTGACCTAGGGAGTGACGTCATCGTCGGCCCCATCTTCGCAGACGGAGCCGGATGGTTCGGACACCCTGTCCAGCCTGTGGATGACCGGGTCGCCCCGCCTGTGGACAACCGTCTCGCGGGGCCGCGGCGGGCGCCCCGGCCCCCGTCAGTCCAGGCCCAGGTCGTCCTTGGAGTACGCGAACACGTACGGCACGCCCGCCTGCTCGGCGACCGCCTCGGCGGCGCCGGTGGCCCGGTCCACGATCGTGGCGACGGCGACGACCTCGGCGCCCGCCTCGCGCAGCGCCTCCACAGCGGTCAGCACCGAACCGCCGGTGGTGGAGGTGTCCTCCACGGCGAGCACCCGGCGGCCCGCCACCTCGGTGCCCTCGATCCGGCGCTGGAGGCCGTGCGCCTTGCCCGCCTTGCGCACGACGAACGCGTCGAGCGTCCTGCCGCGCGCGGCGGCGGCGTGCAGCATCGCCGTGGCCACCGGGTCGGCGCCCAGGGTCAGGCCGCCGACCGCCTCGAAGTCCAGATCGGCGGTCAGGTCGAGCATGACCTGACCGACCAGCGGGGCCGCCACGCCGTCCAGGGTGATGCGGCGGAGGTCGACGTAGTAGTCGGCCTCCTTCCCCGACGACAGGGTCACCTTGCCGTGCACCACGGCCTTGTCCTTGATCTGTTGCAGCAGCTCGCCGCGAACGTCGCTCATGGCAGTCAGCTTAAAGGCGGCACCAGGACCAGGTCGTCGTCGCCTCCAGCGGCTCCAGGGGCGTGACCAGGCGCGGACAGGTGTTGAGCCCGTCCGGCGGCCCGGTCTGCGGCTCCACGCACACCGCGGCCTCCTGCTCGTCGTAGACCACGACCCACTCCTCGGGGCTGGTCACCTCCAGCTCCAGCCGCTCGGGCCAGGTGAGGGTGACGCCGACACCGCCGGGCATGCCGAAGCAGTCGTCCCAGGGGCCGGGCAGCGGGTCGATGCGGCGGCCGGTGGGCAGATGGTCGCCGCCGCGCTCCTCCTGCCAGGCGGGCGTGAAGTCGAGGCGCACGTCCTGCCCGTCCAGGGTGCGGTTGAACCACGGGTGCCAGCCGATCTGCGCCGGGAACGACGAGTCGTACGTCTCCACGGCCATCGACAGCGTCAGCGCGTCCTCGGACAGCGCGACCACCTGGGTGATCCGGCCGGGGTAGGGCCACGGCTCGCCGAGGTCGTACGTCAGCACCGCCTCGTTCTCCGACACGCGGGCCATCTTCCAGACGCCGTCGCGCGCCGTGCCGTGGATGGCGTGCGGCGGGGAGTTGAGCGGCATCTGGTGGACGGTGGCACCGTCCCGGAACCTGCCCTCCCGGATCCGGCCGCACCAGGGGACCATCGGGAAACAGCCGAACCGGTCGCCCTGGCGGAGCAGTTCGAGGCCGCCCACCCGGAGTCCGCCGATGCGGGCGCCGTGCCCCGGCCGTACGGTCGCTTCCGCGTCGCCCGCGGTCAGCGTGATGTCGTCGTCGCTCACGCGACGAGGCTACTGGGCCGGTCGGGAGAGCACGGGCGGTACCGGCCGCCGCTCCGACGCGCGCCGGGGCCCGCACCGGACCCGCGCCTGGGGCGCGCCGGGGACGCAGCGGCATCCGTACGGCGGCCCCGTCCCGTCTCTCGCCGGGTCAGCGGCGCCGCCTGAGTGCCCGGCCCACGACGATCGCGCCGGCCACCATCAGGGCGGCGGCGGGGGCGGCCCAGCGCAGGGTGGAGTGGGCGGAGACGGTGAGGGGGGCGGGCACGGGGGCGTAGCGACCGCGCGGCGGGGCGTGGTCCACCTCCTCCGCGCTGCGTCCGATCATCGTGCGCCGGGCGTGCGCCGCCTCGGCGGGCGGGGTGCCAGCCGAGGTGAAGTCGTCGTCGGCGGGCGGACCGCCGCCACCGGCGGGAAGGCCCTGGTCGGTCCCGCCGCCCGCCACCGCGCCCCCGCTCGCCTCCAGACCCTCGCCGGGATCCTGGCCCAGGTCCTCGGCCTCGGCCTCGGCCTCGGCCTCGGCCTCGTCGATGCCGTCGTCGGCGACGTCGGCATCCTCCTCGTCCTCGTCGTCGGCCAGCGGGTCCAGGGACGACGGCGGGACCTCGGTGTCGAAGACGGAGCGGTGCCCGGACGGTCCGGCGGGTTCCGTACGGTCGGCGGCGGTCGCGCCCGGGTCCTGCCCGGCGTCCGTGTCCTTCCCGGCATCCGCGCCGGGCGGCGGCACCGGGGCGTCGTCCGCGTCCGGACCGGCCTCGAAGTCGCCGGTCGCCGCCGGGGCGAAGTCCTCCGTGGCCGACGACCGGACGGACTCGGCGGCGCCCGCCGCCAGGTTGTGCGCGAAGCGGTGCAGCAGCCGGGTCGCGGCGGACCGTACGGCGTCCGGGGCCAGCCCGGCGGCCCGGCCCCCGGCGGAGGCGGTGCCGCCGAAGACGAGGGCGGTGCCCTCGTCGGTGTCGCGGAGGCCGAGGGTGAGCCCGATCTTCACCGCACCGCTGCCGCGCGACTCGGTCGCCTCGCCCTCGACGGCGTACCCGCCGTCGTCGCGGGGGCGGACCCGCAGCGTGCCCCGGTAGGTGATGGAGTGGCCGCCGATACGCACCTTCAGCCGGCCGGCGACGGGCTCGGCCCCCGCCTCCTGCTGAAGCCCGGGTACCGCGCGGGCCACCCGCGCGGGATCGGCGAGCACCGCCCGCAGCCGCCGGGCCGGAACCGGAACGAACACCTCGTGCTCCATGTCAGCCGAGGTTACCCAGTGGCGCGCCGGATTACCCTCCGACGGTCAGGTCTCGCTCCCCGGGCGCACCAGGCCCGTCTCGTAGGCGAGCACCACCGCCTGGGCGCGGCTGGCGAGGCCGAGCTTGGTCATGGTGCGGTTGAGGTGCGTCTTGACCGTGGCCTCGCTGATGAAGAGGCGGTCGGCGGCCTCGGCGTTGGTCAGGCCGCGGGCGACCAGGCGCAGCACCTCGACCTCCCGGGAGGTCAGCGCGCCCAGCCGGGACAGCGGGCCCGCGGGCTCGGCCAGGGTGTCCGGGCGCTGGGTGAACGCCTCCACCAGGCGCCGGGTGACGCCGGGCGCGAAGAGCGAGTCGCCGCCGTGCACGGCGGTCACCGCGGCCAGCAGCCGTTCGGGCCCTGCGTCCTTCAGCAGGAAGCCCGACGCACCGGCCCGCAGGGCGTCGTACACGTACTCGTCGAGGTCGAAGGTGGTGAGGATCAGGATGCGCGGTGCCGGGCCCTGCGCCTCGGCGAGGATCCGGCGGGTCGCCTCGATGCCCGTCGTCCCGGGCATCCGGATGTCCATGAGGATCACGTCCGGGCGGATCCGCGCGGCCAGCGCCACGGCCTCGGCGCCGTCCGCCGCCTCCCCGGCGACCTCCATCCCAGGGGCGGCGCGCAGCAGCGCGGCCAGTCCGCTGCGGACGAGGAACTGGTCGTCCACCACCAGCACTTGGATCATTCCGTGTCGGCGCCTCCCCGGCGTGCGGCCTGTTCCGGCGGTGGTGTCGGAAGGGTCAGGCGCACGCCGAATCCCCCCTCGCGCCGCGGTCCGACGGCGATCGTCCCGTCGTAGAGCTTGGCGCGCTCGCGCATACCGATCAAGCCATGGCCGCCGGTCCCGGCCGTTCTGGCTCGATTCCCTCCGTCATCGGTCACCGAAACCGTCACCTCGTGCGGCAGATAGACGAGTTCTACGTCCGCGCGGGCGCCCGGGGCATGCTTCAGCACGTTCGTCAGGGCCTCCTGGATCACCCGGTAGACGCACAGCTGCACTCCCGGGGGCAGCGGCCGGGGGGTGCCGCGGATCCGTACGCCGACGCGGACGCCCCCGGCCCGGACCCGTTCCACCAGCTCCTCCAGCCGGTCGAGGCCGGGGGCCGGCTCGGTGGCGGCGCCGCCCTCCCGGAGGCCGTAGGTCTCGCCGGTCCCGGGGGTCCCGCCGGTCCCGGCGGCGCCTTCGGCTCCTTCGGCGCGCAGCAGCCCCAGCATCCGCCGCAGCTCGGCCAGGGCCTCGCCGCCCGCCGCGCCGATGGTGGTGAGTGCCTGGCGGGCGGTGCGGGTGTCGGTGTCGAGGACGAACCGGGCGAGGCCCGCCTGAATGGTGATCACGGCCATGTGGTGGGCGATCACGTCGTGCAGTTCGCGCGCGATCCGCACCCGCTCCCCGGCGACCTCGCGCCGGGCCCGCTCGGCCTGTTCGGCTCGCAGCCGCACCGTCAGCTCGGCGGACCGGCGGGCGACCTGGCCGAACCGCCACAGGACGAGCGGGTAGCCGACGGCCTGGCCGACGACGGACGCCATGGTGTCGGAGTGGCTGACCACTCCGGCGTAGACCCAGGTCCCGCCCAGCAGCCCGGCGCAGGCGGCGGCGGTCCGGGCGGAGCGGGCGGCGGCCACCGTGTAGAGGGCGACCATGGCGGCGGGCGTGTCCACCACCGGCCAGTGGCCGAGCGCCACATACGCGATCCAGCACAGATGAACGAAGAGGAAGACGCCGAGCGGGACCCGGCCGCGCAGGGCGAGCGACAGATTGGCCAGGGCGACGAGGGCCCAGGCGGCGGGGTCGAACGGCGGCCACCCCTGGGCGGCGGCCTCGGCACCGAGCAGGCCCGCCACGGCCGTCGCCACCAGGGCCGTCAGGCCGTCGACCGCGCGGGGGTGGATCCGCATCGCCGGAGCGTAGACCCCGTGCACGGGCCGCCGCGTCACCCCTGCGCCGTACCGCGGAAGGTGGAGGCGGACGGCGGAAGTACCGCACAGGTTGACGGCGCCTCCACCCCTGGCGGGATGCGCGGTTCCCCGGCGGCCCGTAGGTTCGTGCGGCGACGGCGTCACGCGGGACGTACGGGGGACGTACGGGAGATACCGGGGATACCAGCGACGTACGCGGAACCGCGGGGTGCCGTCCGACGGGGGAGGCGCTTGGGGGTACAGCGGCCCGTCCCGCTCCCGGGGGGAGAGGGGGACGGCCCGCCACGCCCCCGGCCCACTCCCCTCTCACTCCCTCCGGGTCTCTCCCCGGGCCCCACGGCTTCCGCGTCCCGCGGCCCCCGGGCCCCACCGCCTCCACAGCCCCCGCGCGCCCCCGCCCGTTCCGCAGGAACGTTGCCTCAACCGGCGTACCGCGGGTGGACGAGTGTCGAGGGAGGCAGGTCCGGGACCCGGGCACGGGCCGCGGCGCGGGCGTCGGCGGCCAGAGCGCCGGGGGTGAGGGTGCTCGGGCGCGGCGCCCCGGGGTCCAGGGTGAGGACGGGTGCGGTGCGCGAGGCCAGCAGGAAGCCCCAGTCGCGGGGCGCGCGGGCCGCGCCGGTGGTCCGGTCGGGACCCGCGGCGAAGCCGGAGTCGCGGCCGGTCACCCGGTAGGGCGCGGTCCGCAGCCCGGCGGCGCGCACCGTGGCGTCCACCGTCCAGAAGACGTGCGGACGGGAGGAGAAGGGCCCGGCGTGCACCGCGAGCCGCCCGCCGGGCGCCAGGGTGCGCCGCGCCAGACCGTAGAACTCCTGTGCGTACAGCTTGGTGCTCGCCGTGATGCCCGGATCGGGCAGATCCTCGATCACGACGTCGTACGCCGCCGCCGGTGCCCCGCGCAGCCAGCCGAAGGCGTCGGCCGTGGTCACATGGAGGCGCCGGTCGCGGTAGACATGGCCGTTCAGCCGGGCCAGCGCCGGGTCGGTGCGGGCGAGGCGGACGACGGCCGGGTCCAGTTCCACGAGGTCCACCCGCTCGACGCCCCGGTGGCGCAGCACCTCGCGGGCGGCGAGGCCGTCGCCGCCGCCGAGGATCAGCACGCGCGCGTGCGGACCGCTCATCGCGGGGCGGACCAGCGCCTCGTGGTAGCGGCGCTGGTCCTGGCCGCCGACCCGCAGCCGCCCGTCGAGGAACAGATCGAGCGGGCGGCCCCGGGTGCCGCCGGTGAGGACGATCTCCTGGACGCCGCTCTGTGCCGCCACGCGCACGTCGTCGCCGTACACCGCGTGCCGCGCCGCCTGTTCGAAGTCGTCGACCAGGACGGCGGCCGAGGCCAGCAGGCCGAGCACGGTGAGGTTGACGGCGAGCAGCAGCCAGCGGGCGCGGCGGCTCAGGTCGCGCCGGAACAGGCCGAGCACGAGGGCGCCCCCGGCCACGATGTTGACCGCGCCGGTGAGCAGCGCGCCGGTCAACTGGCCCAGCAGCGGCAGCAGCAGGAAGGGGAAGGCGAGGCCGCCGACGAGGGCGCCCACGTAGTCGGCGGCGAACAGGTCGGCGACCGCGCCGCCCGCGTCCTGGCGACGGATCCGCTGGATCAGCTCCATCAGCAGCGGCACCTCGGCGCCGATCAGCAGCCCGATCGCCAGCGAGAAGGCGACCAGCAGACAGCGCGGGCCGTCCGTCCACAGGCCGCCCCAGGCGCCGGTCCAGGCGAACACGGCGTAGAGCGCCATGGCGCTCAGGCCGCCGACGAGGGCGAGCGTCGCCTCGATCGCGCCGAAGGCGACGGCGGCGTGCCGGCGCAGCCGCTTGGCGGCGAGCGAGCCGATCCCCATGGCGAACACCATGAGGGACAGCACGACGGACGCCTGGGTGACCGAGTCGCCGATCAAGTACGAGGCGAGGGCGACCAGTTCGAGTTCGTACACCAGGCCGCAGGCGGCGCAGACGAAGACGCCCGCGAGGACGAGGAACCGCCCGGTGCCCGGCCGCACGGGCAGCCACACGGGATCGGCGCAGCTCCGGGACGCCTTCGGGCCGGACGCCGTGGCGCCTGGCGGGTTCGGGCGGGGCGGGCCGGAGCGGGACGGGTCAGGACGGCGGCCCGGAGCGGCACGGGTCGGAGCCGAGGAGGCCGAGGAGGGCAGAGCCGAAGCGGGCAGGGCCGAGGGGGGCGGGGCCGAGGGGGGCGGGGCCGGACCGGGCGGTGCCGGGGCATGCGGTTCGATCACAGCTGTGACGTTACGTCACAGATCTATCACGTATCGTCACCCACACGTGTGGAAACCGGAGTTGTGGCTGCCCCCCGCGTTTGACGAACCCCCTCACCTGACCGGAACCGGTGCCCGGCGGCGGGCGCCGACCCGGGTGCGGGTCGCCACCAACTGGCCGTCCTGCGGATAGGCGTGCCAGGTGCGCCAGTGGACCTGGCCGCCCTGCCGCTGCGCCAGCATCGCGGTGAACGCGTGCGGGCTGCCCGGGAAGACGCCGGCCAGTCCGTGCGGGTGGTCGGAGACGAGGGCCAGCAACTCCTGGGCGCGGCCCGCGAACGAGCCGGGCGTGAGTTCCTCGACGCGCGCCGCGAACTCGTACTCCCAGTCGCCCACGCGCTTGGCCACGCCGAGCGGAAGGGGCGTGCTGGAGCCCGCGATGCACGCGACCGTCTCCGAACACGCGCCCCGCTCCTCCTCCAGGAGGACCTGGTGGGAGGCGCCGAGAAGTCTCAACTGGAGTTTTGCCTCGGCCATTTCGAGGTCGAGCACGGCCAGGGCGGGCAGTGGTTCGCGCCCCAGGGCCCAGGCGAGGTCGGCGGCGCTCGTGTCGGTGTAGGAGGTGTTCAGGGTCGTGAGCATGGATCGGCTCCGCTAGCACGCAGAAGAAAGAAGACTTGGGGCCCGGCGCACCCCGGTCGACACGAGGAGGACGGCCCGGCCACCCCGGTTCGGAACCAGTTCGGAACCCGGTCCAGAAACCAGTTCGGAAGAGGTGTGAGCAGGATGTCCTGGGGGCTGCGTCGGCGAGTAGAGCGAACCATGAACGGCGGTGCCGCCACAGCCTTTTTACCCAACTTCGGAGGGTTTCCATCCCTCAGAGGGCCTACCTGCTCAACTGTTCAACCACGGCGTACGCCTCGGCGCGCACGGGGCGCGCGCCGAGGCGCGGTCCTTCTCCCGTTCCGGCGCCGCGCGTCAGCCGCCCCCGCACCCGCCCCCGCAGGACGAACCCCCGCCGCACGAGGAGTGGCCCCCGCAGGAGGAGTGGCCCCCGCAGGAGTGGTGGCCGCCCGAGTGACCGCCCGAGTGATGGCCGCCGGAGTGGTGCCCGGAGGACGAGTCCCCGCCGGAGCCGCCGTCCGAGGACGCCCACCACCCCGCTCCCCCGGCGCCGCCCCCGCTCACCCCGCGCCGCACGCGCCGCCCCTTGGACAGCGCGACCTTCCGCCCGCGCCCGCGGCCCCGGCGCACGGCCCCGACCAGGACCGCGCCGAACACCGCCGCGACCAGTACCAGAACCACCGCACCCCCCATGGGCTCCACGCTCCCTTCCGATCCCGCGGACAGCGCCCGCGGGTCCCCCGAAACGGCCCCCCGTGGGCGTTCCGCTCCCTGCGTGCCCGGGAGATGCCCGGCCACCGCCCGGCCCAAAGCACACTTGAGGAAGTCCAGAGCTTGGGCGCAGGATGACCGGCATGACCTCCAGCGCACGCCCCCTGCTCAACCGCCGGCTCGCCGAGTTCGGGACGACCGTCTTCGCCGAGATGTCCGCCCTGGCCGCCGCGACCGGCTCCATCAACCTGGGGCAGGGGTTCCCCGACACCGACGGCCCCGAGGAGATCCGCGAGGCCGCCGTGCGGGCGCTGCGCGACGGCCGCGGCAACCAGTACCCGCCCGGCCCCGGCGTCCCGGAACTGCGCACCGCCGTCGCCGCCCACCAGCAGCGCCGCTACGGCCTCTCCTACGACCCGGACACCGAGGTGCTGGTCACGGCGGGCGCCACCGAGGCCATCGCGGCGGCGCTGCTGGGGCTGCTGGAGCCCGGCGACGAGGTGGTCGCCCTGGAGCCGTACTACGACTCCTACGCGGCCTGCATCGCCATGGCGGGCGGCCGCCGGGTGCCGGTGACGCTGCGCCCGCACGACGGCGCGTTCCGGCTGGACCTCGACGAACTGCGCGCCGCGGTCACCGACCGCACCCGGCTGCTGCTGATCAACACCCCGCACAACCCCACCGGCACGGTCCTCACCCGCGAGGAGCTGACGGCCGTCGCCGAGCTCGCCGTGGAACGCGATCTGCTCGTGATCACCGACGAGGTGTACGAACACCTGGTCTACGACGACGCCGTGCACATCCCCCTCGCCACCCTCCCCGGCATGCGCGAGCGCACGGTCACGATCGGCTCCGCCGGCAAGACGTTCTCCTTCACCGGCTGGAAGGTCGGCTGGATCACCGCGGCGCCCGGCCTGGTCACGGCGGTGCGCTCGGCCAAACAGTTCCTGACGTACGTGGCCTCGGGCCCCTTCCAGTACGCGGTCGCCGAGGCGCTGGCCCTGCCCGAGTCGTTCTTCACCGGCTTCCGCGCCGAGATGCTGGCCCGCCGGGACGTCCTGACGGCCGGGCTCGCGAAGGCGGGCTTCACGGTGTTCCGGCCCGCGGGCACCTACTTCGTCACCACCGACATCCGTCCGCTCGGCGAGAGCGACGGCTTCGCCTTCTGCCGCGCGCTGCCGGAGCGGGCCGGTGTGGTCGCCATCCCGAACGCGGTCTTCTACGACCACCGCGACGAGGGCGCGCCCTTCGTCCGCTTCGCCTTCTGCAAGCAGAAGGCGGTGATAGAAGAGGCAATCGAAAGGCTGTCTAGGCTGCGGAAATGAGTCTCATCCTGGCCAGGAACCCGGAACGGCAGACGGGGCCAGGGGGTTACGGGCGCGCGTCCAGCTCTCCAAGGATCGGGCCAGGAGATCTCCGCCACGTGAGCAGGAGGGGCGTACAAGGTTGCTCCCGGGCTGCTCGTGCTTGGGATGTCCCGGAGGGGCACGAGGAGCCTTCGTAACCCCGTGGCACACGACTCACAAGGCGACGCGTCCGGAGCTGGACCGGAGAGCGGTCCGACACTCGCCCCAGCTGGTCAGCGCTGTGTATGTGGTTGGGATGCGGCAGAGACCTCACTTAAGGCACGCAAAAGCTAACTCCCGTGGTTCCGCTGCATGGAAATCGAACAATTACGTAACACTACAGGGCAATAATGGCATATGCCCCCAATCTATACTATAAGATCATGAAGATTCACTAAACTGGGTTAATCAGGGCACAGGAAGAGTTCTGCCGAGGCGGGCCTCTCAGCTATGCCTACAGACATGCGCAGGCATGGCGCCTTGCCGGTCAGGTCATGCTCAACATGAGCGAACGACGTCGATTGAAGGTCCAGTTCGGGTTACCGTCCGGCGCTCGGCGTGGCATCATTCCTGGCATGGCAGTGCAGGATGATTCCCGTGAACAGCAGATGCGCGACCGCTTCAATCTGAGGGTCACCGAAGACCGAAAGAGAGACGGCATCGACGCCTTTCTCCGGATAGAGGATCAGATTGTGAACTTCGAGCTGAAGTCTACGACCAGTGGATCGGTTTCCACGGTACGTGACTTCGGACCGAAGCACATCGAGAAATGGGAAGATCTGCACTGGATCATTGCCGTCTACGAAAAGACCGGGAAGGAGATCCTCAAATGCCATTACGCCTCCCCGATCGACATGGCCCCTTGGATTGACGGCAAGCGCCACTATGTCATGCCGGATGTTGTGCTTGGCCAAGACATTGCCTCAAAGTTGACTTCAGATACAGCAATCAAGATTTTTGGCGGACGCACAGCGCCTTACACAAAAGAAGACGCCAAGTGGATCATGAAGAACCAGTGGAGTGCCGCCCAATACAAAGAGGCGATGGACGAGACAGATGGATATTCACTGGATCGCATGACGGAAATGCTCCAGCTTCGCTGCTCCTACCTTATGGCGCGTGGGTCCACGCTAAACAACCCACATATTGAGCGCACTTTTGTTGACCAGCTCCCCCTTCTCGACGAGGAGGAGCCAGCTATCAGCCTCAGGCAATACGTAAGAAACTACCTCTTGAGTGCGTCCGCCACGGAGGACGCCACAGCGTAGGCAAGTGGCGGTGGTACGGCGTTGCCGATCTGCCCCAGAGTCATGTACGTGGCACCAACAAAAGGCCAGTCCTCGGGGAATCCCTGAATTAGAGCGACATCAGGGACTGAAAGGCGGAAGTGCCCGTTCTTTGCGACGAAGGCCCTTGCCGACTCTCGGGACGCTGCAACCCCGTTCGGCCAAATCTTCAGCGAGTCAAACTTCCTTTGGGCGGCAACACTGTTCAAGATTGAAGTAGTGTGTCGGGGGCCTGTAAGACTGCTTCGAATTGTCGGCGAGAGATCGTCGGTTCCGATATCGGGAAGCCCCAGAGCTTCCCGAAGCCCCATGCATCGGTCGCCCCCGGCATCGATGGTCGCGTCACTCCAGTAGTGCGTGGGTTGTGGCGCTTTCCATCGGTTTGCAACTCGCTTGTTACGAAAACCGACAAAGAAAATACGGCGACGGACCTGTGGGACTCCAAAGTCGCACGCCTGCAGGGTTACAGGTGTTACATGATAATGCTCGGAGAGAGGGCCCGAAATATTCTCGACAACATAGTTGGAGAATTTGGCGCTGCCCAGAGCCGGGACATTCTCTCCGATGAACGCCATAGGCTTGATTTCGTTCACGGCTCGAACGAATTCTGGCCACATGTCACGCTCATCGAGATGACCCCTTTGCCGCCCTGCGTTTGAGAACGGCTGGCAGGGTGGACCGCCGTGAACGACATCGACGAGTCCACGCCATTTCTTGAAATCTACACCGCGAACGTCACCTGACTCGCCGCCGTAAACATCCCAGCCGGGGCGCGCCTTCTTAAGGGTCTGACCGGCCTCTTCCATGATTTCGAACGAGGCAACGTGCAAGAATCCCGCCCGTTCAAATCCGAGGTCCAATCCACCACCACCGCTGAACAAGGACAGCGAACGCAAGCCTCCCGTGTCGCGGACCGGCATTAGGTCGAGTGGGTTAAGTTTCGGACTATTGATATCGTGGACTGGCTCCGGACCCTCTCCAGCCAAGGCGGACTGCCGTGCCCTTCGGGACTCTTGCGCGATGCGCCTGTATCGCTCACGTTCCCCTGCAGTCAGCAAGCGAGGCTGATGGAAAGGTGACGTCGACGGGATACGACTGGGGATCAGGACGTCATCTCCATCGGCCACCGAATTCGAGGAGTGGTCGAAGAGGTTCTCTTGGCGGGCAGCATGACCAGACATGCAGGGAAGCTTACGAGATACCCCTACCGCTTGTCAGCTGGGTTGTGGATAAGTCCTTCCGGCGACTGGCTCTACCAGGCATCTGTCACGCATACGTACGAACCTGTCACAGCTAGCGCCGGCTCTGGTCAGCCTTGAGGGTCAAGGTTCATGAGTCGATGCTGCATGGTGCGTGTCACCACACGGTCCGCCCCGTCACCGGTCAGGTGCGCGGTCACGGCGGCAGTCGGCGCGAGGGCCTGTTCGGAGGTCTGGGCAGTGGCGTTGATCCAGGGCTTCCCTATAGGGCGTGTCTGACAAAGGATCTTGGGCGGGTTCTCTGAGCCAGAGGATGAGTGAGGCGAGGTGGACTCCGGCCTTGTAGCGGTCGGCGAGTATGTCGAAGCGGGTAGCGATCGCGCGGAACTGCTTGAGCCGGCCGAAGCAGCGTTCGACGACGTTGCGGGCTTTGTAGAGCTTGCGGTCGAAGGCCGGCGGTCTGCCGCCGGCCCGGCCGCGTCGCAGACGGTTTGCCTTCTGGTCGGCCCGCTCTGGAATCACGGCTTGGATACCTCGCCCGCGCAAAGCCTGGCGGATTGCCCGTGAGGAGTACGCCTTGTCCGCGAGGACCGCGTCAGGTCTGCGGCGGGGCCGTCCGGCACCGGTCCGGGGCACTCGCAGCTCGCCCATGACGGTGTCGAAGACGATGGAGTCGTTGACATTGCCCGGCGTGACGACGACGGCCAGGGGCAGGCCCCGGCCGTCGCAGGCAAGATGAACCTTGGTGGTCAGCCCGCCGCGGGACCGGCCCAGCGCTTGGCGAACCGCCGAGCGTGCCGGATCCTCCAGTTCGTCCCCCGCCTGTGCCCCCTTT
Source organism: Streptomyces sp. PsTaAH-124 (assembly GCF_000373685.1). Lineage (NCBI taxonomy): Bacteria > Bacillati > Actinomycetota > Actinomycetes > Kitasatosporales > Streptomycetaceae > Streptomyces > Streptomyces sp. PsTaAH-124. The sequence goes on from NZ_KB892180.1 coordinate 223,809, forward strand.
TTCGGGCACCGGCGGCGTGCTGGTGAGCCCGGCTGACCGTGGAGCCGACCGAAACGGTCCACTCCACGGCCCCGACGGAGTCGTCGCGGACCTGGACCTGCTCCAGCAGCCGGGCCCAGGTGCCGTCCGTCTCCCAGCGGGCGAACCGCTCATAAACCGTCTGCCACGGCCCGTAGCGCTCCGGCAGATCACGCCACGGTGCACCTGTTCGCAACCGCCACAACACCCCGTTGATCACCTGCCGATGATCCCGCCACGGCCGTCCACGGCCATCAACGCCAGGCAGCAACGGCGCAATCCGCTGCCACGCCGCATCCGTCAGCTCACCACGACCCACCACAAGATCAATTATCAGACAGGACCTGGGCGCGTCTACCTTGAACCTCTGCAAGCAGATCCCGGTCCTCCAGGAGGCGGCGGAGCGGCTCGGGAAGCTCGCGGGCTGAAGTCCCTCCCCGGCCCGCGCGGGCCGGGGTTCTCCACAGCCTGTGGACGGGCGGTGCATGAAGAGGGGCCCGGCCCCCGCCGCGCACGGCGAGAGCCCGGCCCCGGCGCGCCCGTCGATGACGGTGCGCGCCCCGGCCGGGCTCTCGTTCGCCGAGGGAGAGGCGGCGCTTACGCCTCTGTGTCGCCCTCCTCGGGCTGGGCGGCCTCGCCGGACTCGCCCTCCAGGCCGAGCTGCTCGATGAGCCAGCGGTCGAACTCCAGGGCGGCCCGCACCCAGCTGACCGTCGAGGAGACGAAGTGCTCGATGCTGACGCCCATGCCGATCAGCATCTGCGCCTCGCCGATGAGGCGGACGGTGCCGTCGTCGTGGGTGTGGGTGTAGACCTTGGGCCACAGGGTGCGCCGGTTCCAGTCGTCGATGGACTCCAGGAGCTGCGGCTTCTCGTCGATCTTGTGCGGCCGGTCGTAGAACGTCCGCACCGAGAAGACCTGCTGGTCGTCCTCGCCGCGGAACATGAAGTACGTGCGGAACTGCTCCCACGGCGCGACGAGGTCACCCTCTTCGTCGACGAGGTGCTTCAGTTCCATCTGGTCCAGGAGCTGCTTCACGAGGTCCTGATCCGGGACGACGGGGCCCGCCGGTCCTTGGGGCTGCGGCTCGGGCTGGCCCCCGAAGTTCGGAATCGAGGACGGGTCGATGCTCACCGTGTTTTTCCCTTCGTACGGATCCTGTCATCCTCCCCCATGCGGGGAGGGGGGTGGCAAGCCCCGGCGGGGCCTGTCAGCCGTGGGCTGACATGATCCGGCCCACGAGGTGACACCGTACGGGGAACGGGGGGACGACATGGTGTGCGGACCCGGCGCGGCGGCGGGCCGGGGCGGAGCGCGCGGGCGCCTGTGGTGGCCGCTCGCGGCGGTCCTCGGGGCGCCGTTGGCTGCCGCACTGGCCGCCCTGGGCGTGCTCGCCGCGGCAGCGGCGGGCGAGGCGCGGGACGAGCCCGGCGGGCCGCGGCAGGCGGACTGCGCCGAGGCGCTCGCCTTCGGCGGCGCGAGGCTCCCGGCGGGCGCCCACGACGCCCGGTGCACCGTACGGACCTGGCTGGACACCGAGTACGAGGCCGTCTTCCGGATGCCGCGCCGGGACGTGCGGGGCCGGCTGCGCGCCACCTACCCGGACGCGCCGGAGTCCGGGACGGCGTCCTGCGTCCCGGACTCTGCGGGTCCTCCGGGCTCCGCGGACCCCGCCGGCCTCTGCCTCGACCTGGGCCTCACCGAGGGCGACGGGAACCGCGCCGGGCGGGTCCCCGGCAGCGCCGACCCCGGTTTCGGCGCCGCCGCCGTCCAGGTGGCGGTGGTGTACGAGGGCCCGGACCAGGCCCTCGTCACCTTCACCGCGTTCACCGTCTGAGCGGGACCGGGGATCCGCGCGCCGGTGCCTACAGCGTCTTGCCCGTCGCCGGTCCCACCAGCAGCCCCTCGCCGAACCGGTCCACCCGGACCGTGTCGCCGTCCTTGATCTCGCCGGACAGGATCTCCCGGGCCAGCCGGTCGCCGATGGCGGTCTGCACCAGGCGGCGCAGCGGCCGGGCGCCGTAGGCCGGGTCCATGCCCTCGTCGGCGAGCCAGGTCAGCGCCTCGGGCGTGACGTCCAGCGTCAGGCGCCGCTCGGCCAGCCGCTTGGCCAGCCGGTCGATGGCCAGCTTCGCGATCCGGCTCAGCTCCTCCTTGGTCAGCGCGGAGAAGACCACGAGGTCGTCCAGGCGGTTGAGGAACTCCGGCTTGAAGGAGGCCCGGACCACCTCAAGGACCTGTTCCTTCTTCTCCGCCTCGCTGGTGACCGGGTCGACCAGGAACTGGCTGCCCAGGTTGGAGGTCAGCACCAGGATGACGTTGCGGAAGTCGACCGTGCGGCCCTGGCCGTCGGTGAGCCGCCCGTCGTCGAGCACCTGGAGCAGGATGTCGAAGACCTCCGGGTGCGCCTTCTCCACCTCGTCCAGCAGGACCACGCTGTACGGGCGGCGCCGGACCGCCTCGGTGAGCTGGCCGCCCTCCTCGTACCCCACGTAGCCGGGCGGGGCGCCGACCAGCCGGGCCACGCTGTGCTTCTCGCTGTACTCCGACATGTCGATGCGGACCATGGCCCGCTCGTCGTCGAAGAGGAAGTCCGCCAGCGCCTTGGCCAGCTCGGTCTTGCCGACACCGGTGGGGCCGAGGAAGAGGAACGAGCCGGTGGGCCGGTCCGGGTCCGCGATGCCCGCGCGGCTGCGCCGCACCGCGTCGGAGACGGCGCGCACGGCCTCGCCCTGCCCGATCAGCCGCCTGCCGATCTCGTCCTCCATGCGCAGCAGCTTCTGCGTCTCGCCCTCCAGCAGCCGGCCGGCCGGGATCCCGGTCCAGGAGGCGACCACGTCGGCGATGTCGTCGGGGCCGACCTCCTCCTTGACCATGGTGTCCTTGGCGGCCTCCTCCTCGGCGCGCGAGGCGGCCTCCAGTTCCTTCTCCAGCTCCGGGATCTCGGCGTACAGCAGCTTGGAGGCGGTGTCGAAGTCGCCGTCGCGCTGGGCGCGCTCGGCCTGCCCGCGCAGGTCGTCCAGCTTCTCCTTCAGCTCGCCGACCCGGTTGAGGGACTGCTTCTCCTTCTCCCAGCGGGCGGTCAGGCCGCGCAGCTCCTCCTCCTTGTCGGCGAGGTCGCGGCGCAGCTTCTCCAGCCGCTCGCGGGAGGCCGCGTCGGTCTCCTTGTCGAGCGCCAGCTCCTCCATGCGCAGCCGGTCGACGGCGCGCTGGAGCTCGTCGATCTCGACCGGCGAGGAGTCGATCTCCATACGGAGCCGGGAGGCGGCCTCGTCGACCAGGTCGATGGCCTTGTCGGGCAGGAAGCGGGAGGTGATGTACCGGTCGGACAGGGTCGCGGCGGCCACCAGCGCGGAGTCGTTGATCTGCACCTTGTGGTGGGCCTCGTAGCGGCCCTTGAGCCCGCGCAGGATGGCGATGGAGTCCTCGACGCTGGGCTCGGCGACCAGCACCTGCTGGAAGCGGCGCTCCAGGGCCGGGTCCTTCTCGATCCGCTCGCGGTACTCGTCGAGCGTGGTCGCGCCGACCATGCGCAGCTCGCCGCGGGCCAGCATCGGCTTGAGCATGTTGCCCGCGTCCATCGCGGAGTCGCCGCCGGCGCCCGCGCCGACGACGGTGTGCAGCTCGTCGATGAAGGTGATGATCTGGCCGTCGGAGTCCTTGATCTCCGCCAGGACCGTCTTCAGCCGCTCCTCGAACTCGCCGCGGTACTTCGCGCCCGCGACCATCGCCCCGAGGTCCAGGGAGACCAGCCGCTTGTCCTTCAGGGACTCGGGCACGTCACCCTTGACGATCCGCTGGGCGAGCCCCTCCACGACGGCGGTCTTGCCGACGCCGGGCTCACCGATGAGGACCGGGTTGTTCTTCGTACGCCGTGACAGCACCTGGACGACCCGGCGGATCTCCTGGTCCCGGCCGATGACCGGGTCCAGCTTGCCCTCGCGGGCCGCCGCCGTGAAGTCGGTGCCGAACTTCTCCAGGGCCTTGTACTGGCCCTCGGGGTCGGGTGTGGTCACCCGGCGCCCTCCCCTCGCCTTCTGGAACGCCTCTTGCAGTTTCTTCGCACTCGCACCCTGCCCGGTGAGCACCTCGCCGGCCGCGCCGCCCTTCGCGGCGATGCCGAGCAGCAGATGCTCGGTGGACAGGTAGTCGTCGCCCAGGTCCCGCGCCCGGTTCTGCGCGTCCGCGATCACGGCCAGCAGCTCGCGGTTCGGCTGCGGCGGCGCGACGGTGGACCCGGTCACACTGGGCAGCGACGCGAGCACCCGCTCGGCGCCCGCGCGGACCGACGCCTGGTCGGCGTCGACGGCCGACAACAGGTCGATGATGTTCTCGTTCTCCTGGCCCTCCAGCAGCGCGAGCAGCAGGTGGGCAGGGGTCAGATCCGGGTTTCCCCCGGTCACGGCCCGGTTTCCGGCCGCCTGAATGGCGTCCCGGCTCCTGTTGGTCAGCTCGGCGTCCACGGTCGCTTCTCTCCTCCTCGGCGTCAGCGGTCTGCCACGTCTCCCAGTACTGACTCAATCAACGTGCACAAAGTTGAGTCTATTCCACTCAAGGATGAACGGCGCCTACATTCTTGCCATGGCCACCACGACGTACACCCTCGACCCGGGGGTTCCCGACGCGCCGTACCTCAGCTTCTGGCGCGAGCGGCATGTGTGCACCCTGACCACCCTGCGCCCGGACGGGACCCCGCACGTCGTGCCGGTGGGCGTGACGTACGACCCGGAGGCGCGGCTGGCGCGCGTGATCACCAGCAGCACCAGCACCAAGGCGCGCAATGTGCTGGCGGCCGGCGAGGAGGGGGCGGTGGCGGCGGTGTGCCAGGTGGACGGCAGGCGATGGGCCACGCTGGAGGGGCGGGCCCGCGTCCGGACGGAGCCGGAGCGGGTCGCGGAGGCGGAGCGCCGCTACACGGAGCGCTACCTGCGGGCGCCGCGGCCGAACCCGCAGCGCGTGGTGATCGAGATCGAACTGACCCGGGCGCTGGGCCGCGGCTGAGCCCGCAGACCCGGAGCGGCTGTTTCCGGCCAGAGCATCAAGGCGGCGGTATCCGGAGGAATCGTCCTGAAACTGCAGCGGCGTCACCGTGTTCAGGTCACGGTGACGCCGCTGCGGGGGGAAGCGCCTGAGCGATCTGTTACGACGGGGGAATCGCGTCAGGCACTGCGGGGGGTGGCTGAGATGGTCCTGATGTCGGCGGGCTCCGGCGCCACCTGCCGGTGATCCCGCTGGTCCAGGTTCACGAAGATCATTCCGTAGCGGATGGCACACCGTACGGGCTGCGGCGCCCCCCGAGGACGCCGCAGGCACCGGTAGGCCCGTACGTCCCCGTCCTCGTCCCGCGTGACGACGACCGGCTCTCCGAAGACGGTCACCATCAGCGAGTCACCGCTGTGGGGGATGGCGGTGACCAGGTCGATGAAGTGCCAGCCGGAGCGGTAGGCGGTGGCCATTTCACGGCGGAAGGAACGGTCGTCGGGTGGTGTGGTCACATCAACTCCCGGCTCCATCTGCAGCAGCGGCGCGCTCACCGGTGGTGGCGGAGTTCACCGCCACCGACGGCCAGGTGCTGTTCGCCTGAACATCACTCTTCGCACTGTGGATGCCACTCAGCGCGCCGAGGGCCACAACGGCGGAGAAGGCGGCGACAAGCACCGAGCGAAGCAGTCTGTTACCCATAATCGGCTTCGTCCTCACTTGAAGGTCCCCTTTTCCCCCGTCACGTACGACGATGGCTCATTCGGGCACGTCATGGCCACACAATCGGTGCATCATGTTCCTGCATGTTCAGGACCCTGGGGGGTGGAGATTTGACAACGAATCACATAAATCCGACACATCCCCATGCGATGAACGAGCTGTGCGGGGACGGCAGCCGCCTCTACGCGGCCGCTCTGCGCGCGGGACGTATCACCCGAACGGACGCGGAACCGGCTCCCTGTCTGATGGAGTTCGCCCTGCTCCATCCCGATCCGGACGACCCCGACTGGCTGCGTCCGGTACCCCCGGCGCTCGCCCTCGCCCAGCGGCTCAACCCCATCGAACGCGAGATCACCGAACGCCGCCGCGCGGCGAGCGACCTCGCAGACGCCTTTGAGCCGTTCATGGCGCTGAGCGCGCAGACCACCTCCGGCGGTGACTCGATCACGGTGCTGGAGGGCGGCGAGCGGATCAACACGGCGCTCAACCTGGCCACCGCCCAGTGCCGCACCGAGATGCTCACCGTCCAGCCCAGCGACCGCGTCTCGGAGCGCAGCGTGCTGCGCGGTCTGGAACGCGACCGCCCGCTGATCGAGCGCGGCGTCCGCATCCGCACCCTGTACCAGCACACCGCACGTTACAGCCAGGAGAAGCTGGCCTACGCCGCCCAGCTCGCCGACGGCAAGGTCGAGTACCGCTCGATCGACGAACTGGTGGAGCGGCTGATCGTCTGCGACGAGTCGGTCGCGTTCATCCCCACCCGCGACGACCAGCAGGTCGCCCTGGAACTGCGCCACCCCGGCCTGGTCCGCTACCTGATCAAGGTCTTCGAGTTCATGTGGAGCCGCGCCGTCCCGCTCAGCGCCGGCACCCCCTACGAGACCGCCCCCGACGGCATCACCGAGATCCAGCACTCCATCGCCAAGCTCCTCGTCGAGGGCCATGTCGACGAGGCCATCGCCCGCAGGCTCGGCATGAACGTGCGCACCTGCCGGGCCCACATCGCCAAACTGGCCACCGCCCTGGGCAGCGGCAGCCGGGCCCAGCTCGGCTATCTGATCGCGCAGTCCGGGATCCTGGAGCAGGGACACTGAAACCGACGGGAGGAAACCCAGTGAGCCCGGCACCGCACCCGGAGCACGGCGCCGCCGAGCTGTGCCCCGCGGGCACGACGCTGTACGAACGCGCCCTGCGGGACGGGCGGCTGCCCGCCGAGGCCGCGGACGAGGCCCCCTGCCTGGTCGACTTCGGCCTGCTGCACCCCGCGGTCGACGACCCCGGCCGGCTGGAGCCGGTCGCCCCGGCCACCGCGCTGCACCGGCTGCTGCGCGCCACCGCCGAACGCATCGCCGACGAACGCCGCCGGGAGGAGCGCCTCGCCGAGAGCTTCGCGCCCCTGATGCGCATCGACGACCGCCCCGCGCGCCCCGCCGACAGCGCCTCCATACGGCTGCTCAGCGGCACCGAGCGGATCAACCGGGCCATCACCGAGACGATGGCCGCCGCCTCCCGCGAGAGCCTGTGCGTCCAGCCGCCGGTGCGCCGCGTCAGCCACGAGCGCGCCGAGGCGGCCGAGGCCATCGCCATGGTCCGCGACCAGGACCTGCTCGACCGCGGCGGCCGCATCCGCACCCTCTACCAGCACACCCACCGCCACCTCCCGCTCGCCCACGCCCGCTACGAGCAGCTGAGCGGCGACGTCGAGGCCCGCTCCCTGGACGAGGTCACCGACCGGCTCGTCGTCATCGACCGCACCGTCGCCTACGTCCCCGCCAACCCGGACGGCACCCTCGCCCTGGAGGTCCGCCACCCCGCGCTGGTCTCGTACTTCGTCACCACGTTCGAGCGGTTCTGGCGGCTGGCCACCCCGATGTACCCCACACCCGTCCAGCAGCCCTCCCCGGGCGGCATCACCGCCCGCCAGCGGGCCATCGCGGGCCTGCTCGTCGAGGGCCACACCGACTCGGTGATCGCCGACCGGCTCGGCATGAACGTCCGCACCGCGCGCGTCCACATAGCCAAGCTCGCCGCCACCCTGGGCAGCGAGAGCCGGGCCCAGCTCGGCTATCTCATCGGGCGGTCGGGGATCCTGGACCCCGAGCCCCGGGAACCCTGACCACGGCCGCCCCCACCGCGCGCGGCGGCCCGTCCAGGCCCGCCTGGGCGATGCGCACGCCCAACTGCGTACGGCTGGCCGCGCCCAGCGTCTCCGACAGCCGGGCGATGTGCGCCCGGCAGGTGCGCACGCTGATGCCCAGGCGCTCGGCGATGACCGCGTCCTGGTGCCCGTCGGCCAGCAGCGCCGCGATCGACTGCTCCCGGTGCGAGATGCCCTCGATCCCGGTGTCGGGCAGCGCGGCGGAGAGCGGGATCGCCAGCCGCCACTGCCGCTCGAAGACCGTCACCAGGTACTCCACCAGCGCCGGGTGGCGCAGTTCCAGGGCCATGGTGTGATCGGCGTTGGCCGGGATGAAGGCCACCGTGCGGTCGAAAAGGATCAGCCGGTCGATCACCTCGTCCAGGGTGCGCGCCTCGACCGCCTCGCCCATCAGCTCCATGTAGTTGAGCAGGCCCTGCCCGTGCCGGGCCACATGCGTGTACAGGTCGCGCATGCGCACCCCGCGGGCGCGCAGCGCCAGCGCCCGCGGCAGCCCCTCCGACAGCTCGTGCTCCCGGCGGATCCCGCCCGGCTGCACGGTCAGCACCTCGGTGGTGCACACCTGGGTCGCCTCGTCCATCGCCGCCTGGATCCGCGCCAGTCCGTCCAAGACCCGGATCGCGGCGCCCTCGGCGCCCGCGGCGGGCATCCGCACCGGGCCGCCGAGGCCCGCGTACCGCTCGAAGGCCGCGACCGCCGAACCGACCCGCCGGTGGCTCTCGCTGACCTCGTCGTACATCCCGCGCAGCAGCCGGGTCATGACCTCCTGCGGCGCGGTCGGCACCAGGAAGTCCATGTCGTCCGGGTCCGGGTGCAGCAGGGCCAGTTCAAGCAGGCAGGGCACCGGGTCGGCGTCGCCGCGGGGCACCCGGCCGCGCCGTACGGCCCGGGAATACACCCGATCCCCGGCCTCGCACAGTCGGTCGGCGCCGTGAGGATGCTGCTGCGCCCCGTGCCCGGCCATGGCTCATCACACCCCCGGTTTCCGCGTGGTTCCGCAGCGCAACTATGCGCGGCCCGGACCGCCTGTGCAACACGGGTCCGCTCCGGCCGGGCGGCGGAAAACACCGTTCCCACCCGGTATGTACGGGCCTCCGAGGCACCCCTTGCAACAAGCTGGGGGCAGGTGCGGCACCCCGGTACGACCCGTACGGGGGACCCCGCTCCGACGCGGACGCCGTCCGGCCGCTTCCGGCCCGTCACTTCCGGTCCGGCGCTTCCGGCGCATCACTTCCGGTCCGTCACTTCAGCCCGGCCGCGGTGCAGTCCGCCCGGTAGTCGGCCGTGCAGATGTCGGAGACCTTGTAGACGCCGTCGGCGATGACCGTCTCCTTGATGTTGGCCCTGGTCAGCGCGACCACGGAGACGAGCTGCGAGGGAATGCCCTTGGTGGTCGGGCTGTCGACCCGGTCCCGGGTCAGCGAGTCGAACTGGATGTCCTTGCCCTGCACCTTGGCGAGGGCCATCTCGGCGGCGTTCTCGGCCTCCGTCGGATAGGACTTGTACACGGTCATGTACTGTTCGTCGCTCACGATCCGCTGGACCGCGGGGAGTTCGGCGTCCTGGCCGACGACCGGGGGCAGCTTCGTCACGCCCGCGGCCTTGAGCGCCTCGATGGCGCCGCCCGCCATGCCGTCGTTGGCGGCGTACACGGCGTCGATGCCGTGCTTGCCCAGCGCCTCGATCGCCTCGGCCGTCTCCGAACGGGCGATCTCCGCCTTCCAGTCCTTGGTGTCGTAGGACCTGGCGATCGTCACCTTGCCGTTCAGTTGGGCCAGGGCGCCCGCCTTGAACTGCTTGGCGTTGGGGTCGGTGGGCGAGCCGTTGATCATGACGATTTTGGCGGCGCTGCCGGCGTCCGACCCCAGTGCCTGGAGCAGCGCGCGGCCCTGCACCTCGCCGACCAGTTCGTTGTCGAAGGAGATGTACGCGTCGATGGGGCCCTCGGCGAGCCGGTCGTAGGCGATGACCGGGATACCGGCGGCCTTGGCCTTCTTCACCTGCCCGGCGATGCCGTGCGAGTCGACGGCGTCCAGCACGATGACGTCGGCCTTGTCGTCGATCATCTGCTGCATCTGGCTCGCCTGCTTGCCCGCGCTCGCCCCGGCGTTGGCGTAGGTGACCCGGCCCTTCCCGTGGGTCAGTTCGGCGACCTTCTTCTTGAGGGCGGGCGCGTCGAACCGGTCGTAGCGCGTGTTCGCGGTCTCCGGCAGCAGCAGACCCACCGTCACGTCGTCGCCCTTGGCCGGGCTCGCCTTGCTGGTGCCCGTCCCTCCGAACGCCCCGCAGGCGGTCAGCGGCAACGTCAGCGTGGCGGCGGCCACGGCCAGGGCGGTACGGCGCATCGAGGTACTCACTTCTGGTGCCTTCCGGACGAGGGCGCAGCATTGCGTCCCAGGTGCCAGAAAAGCCAACGCGGCGGCCCCCACCGGCGTCAAGCGGAACCGGCTAACGAGATGACAACACCACGTTCCGCTTTCTGTACGGAAACTTTGCGGTAACGGCCGCAATCCGCACCGAACTTGCCTTTTACGGGCACTTGGTCCGGACCATTCGGCAAAGCGAAGGGCCCGGACCGATCCGGCCCCTTCGCGGTACGGGACGAGCCCCCCCCCGACAGGAGGCGTGCACGGCCGCCTCCTCCGGACCCGGTGCCGCGGAACCGGCGCTTCCCCCGTCGTAGCGAAGTGGTGACGAAGCACGGATCGATCACGAACGAACGGTGAGTGAAGATGAATGCACCGCGAACCGCCGGGGGGAATGCAGGACCGGCCGGAAAAGCGGTCTCTCTCCTCACTCGTTCTCACCGCTCGTTCGGCGCTCTCGGCTCACGCTGTCCAGGGCGCCCTGCGTTCTTCTGTTCCACGCTGCCTCATCGGGCTCACGGCCGCCGTTCGTGCCGTGCGCCCTGTCGACTCCCGGGGGGGAAGTCCACCATGTCCGCTCGTTCCATCACCGCCCGCCGCCTTTGCACCCTGGCCGCCACCACCGTCGTCGCCGCCGTGGCCGGCGCCGTGTTCGTCCCGGCCACCGCCGGCGCCGCCGAGCAGGCGGCCACCGCACCGCTGAAGATGACCCTCGGCGCGCCCAGCCCGGCCGGTCCGCTGGAGCGCGGCGGCGCCACCGAGTCGATGACCCTCACGGTCACCAACTCCTCCGACCACGCGGAGGACTTCGCGGCCTGGCTGAAGGGCAAGGCCAAGGGCCCGAGCCCGCTGCTCGCCGACTCCGTCGTCCTCGGTGTCACCGCGCTGGACGCCCCGGCCACCAAGTCCATGGTCGGTCAGCAGGACGGTCAGTGGCAGGGCCTGTTCTACCCGGCGTCCGGCGACGCGTCGTCCTCCTTCTCGGTCCCGGCCAAGGCCACCTTCACCTGGAAGGTCACCGTCGGTCTGGGCGCCCACTACCCCACCAACGACGGCGACTTCACCCTCACCGCCGCCGGGCTGCGCAACAACGTCGAGGCCGACCCCGCCGCCGACACGGCCGTCTTCAGGACCAGGCCGGAGATCGAGCCGGGCAAGCTGAACACCTCGTTGACGTGGGACGGCGTCGTGGCCCGGCCCGGACGGCGCGCGGGGCTCGTGCTGACCACGACGGCCACGGGGCCGGGCGAGTTCCCCGCGCAGGTGAACCGCACGGTCTACGTCGACGGCTCCACTCCGTCGGGCACCCTGCGCAAGCACCTGATCCTGGAGGCGGAGGTCGGCGGCAAGATCGTCACGATGAACCAGACCGACGCGGGTGTCTGGGAGCTTCCCCCGCTGCCGAAGGGCTTCGGCGCCGCATCGGGCCCCCAGAACCTCAAGCTGTACTTCTCGCTGAGCTTCAACACCTCCATCGACCAGGAGATCTCGTTCCCGTTGAGGGCCGCCTACTCCATGGGTGACTCCCACGAGTTCAACGGTGCCGCGGTCCAGGTGAAGGCGGGCCCCGAGAACTCCGGCACGAGCACCCCCGCCCCCTCCGGCTCCTCGACCAAGGCCCCCTCCGGCTCCGGCTCCGGCTCCGCCGAGCCCACCGCGTCCGCGTCCGCCTCCGCCACGGCACCGACCGCTGCCACCGGTGGCAGCACGGGCGGTGGCACCGGCACCACCCTCACGACCGCCGTCGGCGGCGGCTCGCTGGCCCACACCGGCGCGTCCTCCACCGGCCTCTACACCGCCCTGGCCGGTGTCCTCGTCGCCCTCGGCGGCGCCGCCGCCTGGATCGGCGCCCGCCGCCGTCGCGCGGCGCGCGTCTGACCCGTACGGCCGCCTGCCGAGACACGAAAAAAGGGGGCCCGGAGTGATCCGGGCCCCCTTTCCGTGGCACACGGGAGACGGCTGCGCCGCGGGCGTCAGTCCGGGGACTGCTGCCGCTTGGGCCGCCAGACGACCAGCGCGCTGGTCTGCTGCACCTCCTGGTACGGGACGAGGTCCCGCCGGTAGGAGGCGTGCACGGCGGCCTCGCGCTGGCGCATGGTGGCCGCCGCTCCCTCCAGGGCCGACTGCAACTCCACGACCCGGGACTGCAACGCGGCGACCTGGTTCTCCAGTTCGATGATCCGCTTGATGCCGGCCAGGTTGATGCCCTCGTCCTGCGACAACTGCTGCACCTGGCGGAGCAGTTCGATGTCACGGGCGGAGTACCGGCGGCCCCGGCCCGCGGTGCGGTCCGGGGACACCAGGCCCAGCCGGTCGTACTGACGGAGGGTCTGCGGGTGCAGTCCGGACAGCTGCGCCGCCACGGAGATGACGTACACCGGTGTGTCTTCCGTCAGTTCGTACGGGTTGCGACGGCGGCCGTCCATCTCCCTCATGCTCCCTTCGCGGCCTCGAACAGCTCGGCCCGCGGGTCCTGGCCCGCGGTCGCCTCGCGATACGCCTCCAGCGCGTCACGAGCCTTCCCCGACACGTCCTTGGGAACACTCACCTCGACGGTGACCAGCAGGTCCCCGCGCGTGCCGTCCTTGCGGACCGCGCCCTTGCCGCGGGCGCGCATCGTCCGGCCGTTGGGCGTGCCCTCGGGCAGCTTCAGCGTCACCGGCGGACCGCCCAGCGTGGGCACCCGCACCTCGCCGCCGAGCGCGGCCTCGTCGAACGTGACCGGCACGGTGACGGTGAGGTTGTCGCCCTTGCGCCCGAAGACCGCGTGCTCCCCGACGTGCACCACCACGTACAGGTCGCCCGCCGGACCGCCGCGCTCGCCCGGCGCGCCCTTGCCGCGCAGCCGGATGCGCTGGCCGTCGCTGACCCCGGCCGGGATCCGCACCTGCATCGTCCGGGACGACTTGGCACGCCCGGAGCCGGAGCAGACCTCGCACGGGTGCTCCGCGATCAGCCCGCGGCCCTTGCAGTCCGGGCACGGGTCGGTCAGCGAGAAGCCGCCGCCGGAGCCGCGCGCCACCTGCCCGGTGCCGACACAGGTCGGGCACACCCGCGGCGTGCCGTTCGTGTCGCCGGTGCCCGAACAGGCCTTGCACGGCTGCTGCGAGGACATCCGCAGCGGGACCGTGGCCCCCTCGATGGCCTCCGTGAAGCTCAGCGTGACCTCGGACTCGATGTCCTGGCCGCGCCGCGGCTGGGTGCGCGGACCGGTGCCCGCGCCACCCCGGTTGAACAGGCCCCCGAAGACGTCACCGATGCCGCCGCCGAAACCGCCCGACGTCCCGCCGGCCTGGCCGCCGCCGCCGAAGAGGTCGCCCAGGTCGAAGTTGAAGGAGCCGCCGCCCGCCCCGGGACCGGGACGGAACCCGCCGCCGCCGAACAGCGCGCGGGCCTCGTCGTACTCCTTGCGCTTCTTGGGGTCGCCGAGGATGTCGTTCGCCTCGGAGATCTCCTTGAAGCGCTCCTCGGCCTTGGCGTTGCCCTTGTTGGCGTCCGGGTGGTACTCGCGGGCGAGCTTCCGGTACGCCTTCTTGATCTCGGCCTCGGTGGCGTCCTTGGGGACGCCGAGGACCTTGTAGAAGTCCTTCTCGATGAAGTCCTTGGTACTCAACCCCGACGTCCCTCCTCTCGTGCGTCGATGCCTGCCGCAGCGTCAGCCCTCGTCCGGGCCACCGCTGTCCTTCTCGTCGGCCTTGCCGTCGGACGTGTCCGTACCGGACTCGTCCGCCGCCTTGACCGTCTGCGCGCCCGGCTGGGGCTCGGCCACCGCCACCCGCGCGGGGCGGATGGTGCGCTCGCCGAACCGGTACCCGGGCTGGAGGATCGCCACGCAGGTCGTCTCGGTGACGTCCGGCGCGTAGCTGTGCATCAGGGCCTCGTGGATCGTCGGGTCGAAGGGCTCGCCCTCCTTGCCGAACTGCTGGAGTCCCATCTTGGCCGCCACGGTCTCCAGCGACTCGGCGACGGACTTGAACCCGCCCACCAGCTCGCCGTGCTCGCGCGCCCGCCCGATGTCGTCGAGCACGGGCAGCAGTTCGGACAGGAGGTTCGCCACGGCGACCTCCTTGACCGCGACCCGGTCGCGCTCGACCCTGCGGCGGTAGTTCTGGTACTCGGCCTGGAGCCGCTGGAGATCCGCGGTGCGCTCGCCGAGCGCCGTACGGACCTGGTCCAGCTGAGCCGTCAGACCGGCCGTCTGAGCGGCGTCCCCGGCCGGGGCCGCCCCCTCCTCCTTGGCGGAGGGGGCGGCCTTCGGCTCGGCGTCGTCGGAGGTGGCGCCGGAGGGGACGTCGGGCTGCTGCTCGTCGAAGCCCGGGGTCTCCTCCGTCACGCGGCACCGTCCTTGCGCTCGTCGTCGACGATCTCGGCGTCGACCACATCGTCGTCGGCCTTCGCCTGGGAGGCGCCACCGGCCTCACCGGCACCGCCGGCGGCCTGCGTGCCCTGGGCGTCGGCGTACATCGCCTGGCCGAGCTTCTGGGAGACGGCGGCGACCTTCTCCGTGGCGGTGCGGATCTCGGCGCTGTCCTCGCCCTTGAGCTTCTCCTTCAGCTCGGCGACCGACTCCTCGACCTCGGTCTTGATCTCGCCCGGGACCTTGTCCTCGTTGTCCTTGAGGAACTTCTCCGTCTGGTAGACGAGCTGCTCGCCCTGGTTGCGCGTCTCGGCGGCCTCGCGGCGGGCGTGGTCCTCCTCCGCGTACTTCTCGGCCTCCTGGCGCATCCGGTCGACCTCGTCCTTCGGCAGCGAGGAGCCGCCGGTGACGGTCATCTTCTGCTCCTTGCCCGTGCCCAGATCCTTCGCGGTCACGTGCATGATGCCGTTGGCGTCGATGTCGAAGGCGACCTCGATCTGCGGGACGCCGCGCGGCGCCGGGGGCAGACCGGTCAGCTCGAACATGCCGAGCTTCTTGTTGTAGGCCGCGATCTCGCGCTCGCCCTGGTAGACCTGGATCTGCACCGACGGCTGGTTGTCCTCGGCCGTGGTGAAGATCTCCGAGCGCTTGGTCGGGATCGTGGTGTTGCGCTCGATCAGCTTGGTCATGATGCCGCCCTTGGTCTCGATGCCGAGGGACAGCGGGGTGACGTCGAGCAGCAGGACGTCCTTGACCTCACCCTTGAGGACACCGGCCTGGAGGGCGGCGCCGATGGCGACGACCTCGTCCGGGTTCACGCCCTTGTTCGCCTCGTTGCCGCCGGTCAGCTCCTTGACCAGCTCGGCGACGGCGGGCATACGGGTGGAGCCGCCGACCAGGACGACGTGGTCGATCTCGTTGATCGAGATGCCGGCGTCCTTGATGACGTTGTGGAACGGCGTCTTGCAGCGCTCCAGCAGGTCAGCGGTCAGCTGCTGGAACTGGGCGCGGGTGAGCTTCTCGTCCAGGTGCAGCGGGCCCTCGGCGGAGGCCGTGATGTAGGGCAGGTTGATCGAGGTCTCGGTGGACGAGGACAGCTCGATCTTGGCCTTCTCGGCGGCCTCACGCAGGCGCTGGAGGGCCATCTTGTCCTTGGACAGGTCCACGCCGTGGCCGGACTGGAACTGCTTGACCAGGTAGTCGACGACGCGCTGGTCCCAGTCGTCACCACCGAGGTGGTTGTCGCCGTTGGTGGCCTTCACCTCGACGACGCCGTCACCGATCTCCAGCAGGGACACGTCGAAGGTGCCGCCGCCGAGGTCGAAGACGAGGATCGTCTGGTCGTCCTTGTCGAGGCCGTACGCCAGGGCGGCGGCGGTCGGCTCGTTGACGATGCGCAGGACGTTGAGGCCCGCGATCTCACCGGCCTCCTTGGTGGCCTGGCGCTCGGCGTCGTTGAAGTACGCCGGGACGGTGATGACCGCGTCGGTCACCTTCTCGCCCAGGTACGCCTCGGCGTCCCGCTTCAGCTTCTGCAACACGAAGGCGCTGATCTGCTGCGGGTTGAAGTCCTTGCCGTCCAGGTTGATCTTCCAGTCGGTGCCCATGTGGCGCTTGACCGACCGGATGGTCCTGTCGACGTTGGTGACGGCCTGGCGCTTGGCCACCTCGCCGACGAGCACCTCGCCGTTCTTCGCGAAGGCGACGACGGACGGCGTGGTCCTGGCGCCCTCTGCGTTGGTGATGACGGTGGGCTCGCCGCCCTCCAGAACGCTGACGACGGAGTTAGTCGTGCCCAGGTCGATGCCGACCGCACGTGCCATGGTGAGTTCCTCCAGCTGACTTGAGTGCAACGGACTCAAGTGTGCACGACGACGGCGCCGGGGTCAACAGACCTGAGTCCAGCAGACTCAAGTCTTATCCATCCCTTACACGCAATGCCTCTCTGACCTGCGGAGACGCCGTCTGCTGGGGCGGAGGAACCGGATATCCGAAGGCCGGACGGGACCCGCTCCTGGGCCCGTAGCGCCCTCCGGGCGGGGTGGCGCGCGGGGCCGAGGGCGCCCGTGGCGCACGGACCACGGCCGCCGCCGTACGGGCACCGCGCGGACCGGGCGCGGCCGTGCGGGTGCCCCGGGCGCCGGACGCCGAAGCCCCGCTGCCGCCCCGGCTCGACCGCCCGGAGCCGCCGGAGGCGCCGGTGCCGCCGGAGGCGCGCAGGCCGCGCACACCCCCGCGCACACCGCCACCCAGCGCCCGCAGAAACCCCAGCGCGGCACCCGCTCCCGCGCCCGCCTTCCCCGCGCGCCCGCGCGCACCCGCGTCCTGGGCGGCCGGTAGCCCCGTCCTGGCGCGCGCACCGGTGGCCGTCCCGGCGCGGGTACCCGTCCCGGTCGCGTACGCACCGGTCGCGTACGCACCCGTCCTGTACGCGCCGGTGTGCGTGCCGGTGACGCCGGTGTGCGGCCCGGTGCCCCGGCGCGGCCCGTACACCCGTACGCGCAGCAGCCCGAGGACGACCGGCAGCAGCGCGCCCGCCGTCCACAGGGCGCTCGTCGGGGTGAGCCAGCCCGCGTGCACCAGGACGCCGACCAGCACCGTCGCGAAGGTGAGGGTGCCGAGCGCGACCGTGGCGCCCGGCGGGGTGAGGCCGAGCCTGCGCAGCCGGTGGGCGAGGTGGTCGGGGCCGCGGCGCGCCACCGCGCGCCCGGCCAGCCGCCGGGAGAGCACGACGAGCACCGCGTCGGCGGTCACCGTGGCGGTGAGCGCGAAGAGGACGGCGGCGGTGGACCCGGCCTCGTACCCCGTACGGACGAGCACCGCGGAGGCGGCCAGCACGAAGCCGGTGAACAGCGAGCCGCAGGCGCCGAACGCGATCCGCGCGGGGTGCCAGTTGTGCATGAGGAAGCCGGTGAGGGCGGCGGCGAGCACGCTCAGCAGCACCGCCAGATCGTCCATCACCTCGGCCGCCGCGCACGCGCCCGCCCCGAAGGCCATCAGCACCCCCACGGTGCCGGCCAGCCCGTCGGCGTGGTCCAGCCCGCGGAAGGCGACGGCCACACAGGCGATCCAGGCCACCGCGGCGATCCCGCCCGGCACCCCGGTCTCGTCGTACGGCACCACGCACGCCGCCGCGAGGGCCGCCCCCACCAGCAGCAGCACGGTCTTCAGCCGCCACACGTCGGCGACCAGGCCGAGCACGGCGACCCCGGCGCCCGCCGCCAGCAGCCGCCCCACGCCGTCGCTCAGCGGCGCGGCGCCCGTCCAGCCGCCGGCCGCCGCGACCAGGCAGGTGCTGCCCACCACGGCCACCCCGCCGAGCAGCGGCACCGGCCGGAGCCTGCGGCGGTCGACCAGCCCGAGCCGCAGCGCGGGCACCCGCAGCAGGGCGGAGAGCACGGCGGCGAGGAACAGGGCGGCGGTGGCGGTGGCGATCCCGTAGAGCACGGTTCTTAAATTAGGTGCATATCGGGTGTTTGGGTGTGAATAACACGATCAGATGCGAACCTGACCGAATCAAAACCCCCGGGAACCCCTCCGGGACCCCTCCGAAACCCCTCCGCACACGCCCCGCGCGCGCCTCGCACACCCCCCGCTCGGTACGCTCCGAGCAGACCCCGGCCGCACCGGACCGCCCCCGAGCAGCCCGCGCGACCCCGCGCGGCTCTCAGGTGACCCTCAGCGATCCAGATCACCCCGCGCCCGGCTACATTGCGACGGAGGATGGGGGTAGTCTCAGACGGACTGCATAAGTTACCGCTTAGTAATGTCGAGGCCGCCTCACAGGAGCCCCAATGCAACTCGCCGCGATCATCGTGTCGCTGGTCCTGATCGTGGTCGGCGTGGCACTGTTCGGCCGCGCCGTCCTCCAGATCTTCCGTTACCTGCGGCTCGGGCAGTCCGTACCCGCCGGGACCCGGACCGACGAGCCCGTGCAGCGCACCGTCACCGTGGTCAAGGAGTTCCTGGGCCACACCCGGATGAACCGCTGGGGCATCGTCGGCGTGGCGCACTGGTTCGTGGCGGTGGGCTTCTTCTCCCTGCTGCTGACGATCGTCAACGCCATCGGGCAGCTGTTCAAGGCCGACTGGATCCTGCCGGTCATCGGCGACTGGGCGCCGTACAACGTCTTCGTCGAGTTCATCGGCACCATGACCGTGCTCGGCATCCTGGTCCTCATCGGGATCCGCCAGCTGAGCCGGCCGGACAAGCCGGGCCGCAAGTCCCGCTTCGCCGGCTCCAACTTCGGCCAGGCGTACTTCGTCGAGGCCGTCATCCTCATCGTCGGCGTCTGCATCTTCATGCTGCACGCCCTGGAGGGCGCCCAGCACCACGTGAGCGGCTACGAGGCGTCGTTCTTCATCTCCTACCCGGTGGTGTCCTGGCTGCGCGGCATGGACGTCTCCACCCTTCAGAACCTCACCTACTTCTTCGCCGGCCTGAAGATCGCCACGTCGTTCATCTGGATGATCACCGTCGCGCTGAAGACGGACATGGGCGTGGCCTGGCACCGGTTCCTGGCCTTCCCGAACATCTGGTTCAAGCGCGAGGCCGACGGCGGTACGGCCCTGGGCGCGCTCCAGCCGATGACGTCGGGCGGCAAGGAGATCGACTTCACCGACCCCGGTGACGACGACGTGTTCGGCGTCTCGCAGGTCGAGCACTTCTCCTGGAAGGGCCTGCTGGACTTCTCCACCTGCACCGAGTGCGGGCGCTGCCAGTCGCAGTGCCCGGCCTGGAACACCGGCAAGCCGCTCTCCCCCAAGCTGCTGATCATGTCCCTGCGCGACCACGCGCACGCCAAGGCCCCCTACCTGCTGGCCGGCGGCGGCAAGAACGCGGAGGGCGAGGAGAAGGCGTCCGAGGAGGCCCTCAAGGACGTCCCGGCCGCCGCGCTCGCCGAGGCGGAGCGGCCGCTGATCGGCACCGCCGAGGCTGTGTCCGACAGCGGCTTCGCCGCGGGCGGCGTCATCGACCCGGACGTCCTGTGGTCGTGCACCACCTGCGGCGCCTGTGTCGAGCAGTGCCCGGTCGACATCGAGCACGTCGACCACATCGTCGACATGCGCCGCTACCAGGTGATGATCGAGTCCGCGTTCCCGTCCGAGGCGGGCACGATGCTCAAGAACCTGGAGAAGAAGGGCAACCCCTGGGGCCTGGCCAAGAAGCAGCGCCTGGAGTGGCTCAAGGAGGTCGACTTCGAGGTCCCGGTCGTCGGCAAGGACATCGAGGACCTGTCCGAGGTCGAGTACCTGTACTGGGTCGGCTGCGCGGGCGCGCTGGAGGACCGGGCGAAGAAGACCACGAAGGCCTTCGCCGAGCTGCTGCACATCGCGGGCGTCAAGTTCGCGATCATGGGCGGCGACGAGAAGTGCACCGGTGACTCGGCCCGCCGCCTGGGCAACGAACCGCTGTTCCAGGAACTGGGCATGGAGAACGTCATGTCCCTCAACGCCGCGTTCGGCGAGGAGATGGACGACGACGGCAAGGTCACCGACGAGTCCCGCAAGCCCAAGTCGGCCAAGAAGATCGTCGCCACCTGCCCGCACTGCCTCAACACCCTCGGCAACGAGTACCCGCAGCTCGGCGGCGACTACGAGGTCATCCACCACACCCAGCTGCTCCAGCACCTCGTGGACGAGGGCAAGCTGGTCCCGGTGACCCCGGTCGAGGGCATCATCACCTACCACGACCCGTGCTACCTGGGCCGCCACAACAAGATCTACACCCCGCCGCGCGAGATCATCGCCAGCGTCCCGGGCCTGCGCAACGAGGAGATGCACCGCCACAAGGAGCGCGGCTTCTGCTGCGGCGCCGGTGGCGCGCGGATGTGGATGGAGGAGCGCATCGGCAAGCGCATCAACAACGAGCGCGTCGACGAGGCCCTCTCCCTCAACCCGGACATCGTCTCCACCGCCTGCCCGTTCTGCCTGGTCATGCTGACCGACTCGGTCAACGGCAAGAAGAACGACGGCACGGCCAAGGAGTCCGTCCAGGTCGTGGACGTCGCCCAGTTGCTGCTGGACTCCGTCAGGACGCCGGTGGACCCGGCCGGCGAGGCGGAGAGCGAGAACGCGCCGGAGCCCGAACCGGTGAAGTGACGGCTCGCCACCGAGGAGTACGGACACGACGGCGCCCCCTGCCCCGCACAGGCAGGGGGCGCCGTTGTGTGTTTCGCCGTCTGTTTCGCCGTGGGGTTTCGTCGAGTGCCCCGGCCGGTCCCCCGGTCTCAGGCGGACTTGGGCGCCGCCTGCTGCACCACCTCGAAGGACCACAGGGTCGAGCCGGAGGCCGCCGGGCGCGGCCGCTCGCCGCCCGCGCCGCCGCCTTCCCCGCCGCCCTGGTGCGCGGCCTTCATCGGCCCCTCCATCCAGGCCTTGAACGACTCCTCGTCCCGCCACCGGGTGTAGACGAGGTAGGTGTCGGTCCCCTCGACGGGCCGCAGCAGCTCGAACCACTCGAACCCGTCGGAGTTCTCCACGGTGTGCGCCCGCGAGGCGAACCGCTTCTCCAGCGTCTCCCGCTGCTCGGCGGGCACGGTCAGTACGTTGATCTTGACTACGCTCATACCTCCATCCTGCCCCTCCCGCACCCCGGACCGCCCGCGCCCCACGGAAGGCGGCCGGAAGCGGTCCACGGCGCCCCGCGGACCGCCGGTGCGCCAGGAGCGCGGGGTCTCGCCGCGCGCCCCTGAAGGCCCCCTGAGAGGCGCCCGGCGCCTCCCCTAGGGGATGTCACAGCTCGGCCGCAAACCCAGCTCGTACACCCCGGCCCCCGCACGCTGTTCGCCGGGAGCGGGTACGTTCGACGACGTGGCTGGATTCAGGATCGGACGCGGCGGCCGGGACGACCGGGCCCCGCAAGCGCGCCCTCAACAACCCCCGTACGGACAGCAGACGCCGCCCCGGGCGCCGTCGCACGGCTACCCGTCGGCGCCACAGCCGTACCCGCAGCAGCAACCGCAGTACGGCCGTCCCCCGCACGCCGGCTCCGGCACGGGCGGCGGCTGGCCCGCGGCGAACGGCGGCGGCTACGGCGCCCCGGGAGGCCCCGCCGGTCACGGCGGGCAGGGCAGACAGGGCGGCCCCGGCGGTCATGGAGGGTACGGCGGCCACGGGGGCCACGGCGAGCCGGAGTACTTCGGTGACGGATCGGCTCCCGCGGGCTCGGGACCCGATCCGTACGCGGCCGACAACCCGGGCAGCACCCAGGCGTTCGCGATCGGCGAGGACCCGTACTCGCAGGGCGAGATGTACCGCGCGGGCTCGGCCCCGGCCGGCCCGATCGGACCGCGCCTGCACTGGAAGGACCTGCTGCGCGGGATCGTCGTCGCGCCGAACCAGACGTTCCTCCGGATGCGCGACTACACGATGTGGGGCCCGGCCCTCGTCGTGACGTTCCTCTACGGCCTGCTGGCCGTCTTCGGCTTCGACGGCGCCCGCTCGGACGCCATCAACGCCACCCTCTCCAACGCGGTCCCGATCGTCCTGATCACGGCCGTGGCCATGATGGTCAGCGCGTTCGTCCTGGGCGTGGTCACCCACACCCTGGCCCGCCAGCTCGGCGGCGACGGCGCCTGGCAGCCCACGGTCGGCCTGTCCATGCTGATCATGTCCCTCACGGACGCGCCGCGCCTGGTCGTCGCCATGTTCCTCGGGGGCGACGCCGGTTTCGTCCAGCTCCTGGGCTGGGCCACCTGGGTCGCGGGCGGCGCCCTGCTGACCCTGATGGTCAGCCGCTCCCACGACCTGCCCTGGCCGAAGGCCCTGGGCGCGTCGGCGATCCAGCTGATCGCGCTGCTGTCGATCGTGAAGCTGGGGACGTTCTAGAGCCGCGGACGCGGACGTGAGAAGGGGTGAGGGGGTCCCGGCGATCGCGCCGGGACCCCCCTCCTCTGCTCTCTCCCGCTCCCCCAGATCCCTCAGGCGTCGAGGACCTGTCCGGCCCGCCGCACGACGGGCGGCTCGACGCTCCACGGGAAGTTGATCCAGTCGTCGGTGCGCTTCCAGACGTACTCGCACTTCACGAGCGAGTGGGACTTCTCGTAGACGACGGCGCTGCGCACCTCGGCGACGGTGTCGAGGCAGAAGTCGCGGACCAGCTTGAGCGTCTTGCCGGTGTCGGCGACGTCGTCGGTGATCAGGACCTTCTTGTCGGAGAAGTCGATCACGTTGGGCACGGGCGCGAGCATCACGGGCATCTCCAGGGTGGTGCCGACCCCGGTGTAGAACTCCACGTTCACCAGGTGGATGTTCTTGCAGTCCAGGGCATAGGCGAGGCCACCGGCGACGAAGACCCCGCCGCGCGCGATGCTCAGCACTATGTCCGGCCGGAACCCGTCGTCGGCGATGGTCTGCGCGAGTTCGCGGACAGCGGTGCCGAACCGCTCGTAGGTGAGGTTCTCTCGTACGTCGCTCATGTGGTGGTGCCCCTCGGATCAGACCTGGGTCCGGTGGAAATTGAGATAGGAGCGCGAGGCGGTCGGACCACGCTGCCCCTGGTAGCGGGACCCGTAGCGCTCACTGCCGTACGGAGCCTCGGCGGGCGAGGTCAGCCGGAACATGCACAGCTGCCCGATCTTCATGCCCGGCCACAGCTTGATCGGCAGGGTGGCGAGGTTCGACAGCTCCAGCGTCACGTGCCCGGAGAAGCCGGGGTCGATGAACCCGGCGGTGGAGTGCGTCACCAGCCCGAGCCGCCCGAGCGAGCTCTTCCCCTCCAGCCGGGAGGCGAGGTCGTCGGGCAGGCCGATGACCTCGTACGTGCTGGCGAGGACGAACTCACCGGGGTGCAGGATGAACGGCTCGTCGCCGTCCGGCTCCACGAGCCGGGTGAGGTCCGGCTGCTCGACCGAGGGGTCGATGTGGGGGTAGCGGTGATTCTCGAACACCCGGAAGTAGCGGTCGAGCCGCACGTCGATGCTCGACGGCTGCACCATGGATTCGTCGTAGGGATCGATCCGCACCCGGCCCGCGTCGATCTCGGCCCGGATGTCCTTGTCTGAGAGAAGCACTCCCCGAGGATACGCAAGGGGCGCGGACCCCCCGCAATCGGACGGACCCACGCCCCGGCTCAGCCGCGCGCTCCTGCTCTGCGCCCTACTGCTTCAGTGCTTCAGTGCTTCACTGCTTCCCGATCAGCACCGGCACCGGCACCGCACTGCGGAGCCGGGCACACCGGGGGCACCGGACGAGCCGCCCGGGACCGAGCCGCTCGGCCTGCTGCATCGGGAACGAAGCGGTGCTGAACACGTGCCCCTCGGCACAACGGACGACGGTGCGCTCCATCAAGCCCTCAAGTCCCTTCCCCAGAACCCCGTCTGGCCTTCTGCCACCTGACGACAAAAGCCACATTACGGGATCAAAGAGACGACCCACCAGGCGGCGCTCCGGCCCCGCCGGCACCTTCCCCCACACCTCCACCGTACGCCCAACTCCGCCCCACCGGCGCCCTCCTGCCCCCACCCGAAACACCACCGACCCCCGGCACGACGGCACCGGGGGTCAGCGATGGGGTAGAGTGAGCGAGCACCGGACACCGACTCCGTCGGCGTCTTACGCGGGTGTAGTTTAATGGTAGAACATCAGCTTCCCAAGCTGAGAGCGCGAGTTCGATTCTCGTCACCCGCTCCATCGAGGCCCAGGTCAGAGACCTGGGCCTTTTTGTTGTGTTCGGGGGGCGGGCATACTGTCGGCTGGTCTCTGATCGCCGTGCAGTCATCGCCCCGGGACGGGCCGGGGAGGGCGGTGGTCGGCACAGGCGCGGGGAGTGGGGGTTGTCGTGGGGCTGATGGACCGTATCCGCGGTGAGTTCATCGACATCATCGAGTGGACCGACGACGGCCGGGACACGATCGTGTGGCGGTTTCCGCGGTACGAGAACGAGATCAAGATGGGCGCGCGGCTCGTGGTGCGCGAGTCGCAGGTGGCCGTGTTCGTGAACGAGGGGCGGCTGGCCGATGTGTACCAGCCGGGCACGTACACCCTCACGACGCAGAACATGCCGGTGCTGTCCACGCTGAAGGGCTGGAAGCACGGTTTCGAGTCGCCGTTCAAGGCCGAGGTCTACTTCGTCACCACCCGGCAGTTCACCGACTTCAAGTGGGGCACCCAGAACCCGGTGATCCTGCGGGACGCCGACTTCGGCATGGTCCGGGTCCGCGCCTTCGGCACCTTCGCGGCCAAGGTGGTGGACGCTGCCGCGCTGCTGCGCGAACTGGTCGGCACCGATCCGCAGTTCCGCACCGAGGAGGTCGGCGAGCACCTGCGGCAGCTGATCGTCTCCAAGCTGGGCTCCGCGCTGGGCTCGTCCGGCGTGCCGCTGCTGGACCTGGCCGCGCGGCAGGACGGCATCGGGCGGCAGCTGGCCGAGGCGCTGACCGTGGAGCTGTCCTCCACCGGCATCGCCATCCCCCGGTTCTACATCGAGAACATCAGCGTCCCGCCGGAGATCGAGGCGGCGATCGACACCCGCTCCCGCATGACGATCACCGGCAACCTCGACGACTACGCCAAGCTCCAGGCGGCCGACGCGATCCCGATCGCCGCGGCCAACCCCGGCACCGGTGGCGAGGCGCTCGGACTGGGCGTCGGCATGGCGCTCGGGCAGCGGATCGTGCAGAGCACCGCGGCCGGTACGGCGGCTGCGCAGACCCCCGCCGCGCCGATGGCCCCGGCCCCGCCCCCGGCGCAGCCCGCCGGGCCCGGCGTCCCGCCGCCGCTGCCCACCGCGCCGCGCTGGTTCCTCGCGGTCGGCGGGCAGCAGCAGGGACCGTACGACGAGAGCGCGCTGGCCGGGCAGGTCGCGGCCGGGAACCTGAACCGGACCACGCTGGTCTGGCGCAACGGGCAGGCCGCCTGGCAGCCCGCGGACCAGATCCCGGAGCTGGCGCCGCTGCTCGCCGATGTCCCGCCGCCGCTGCCCCCTCTGCCCCCGCAGGGCTGAGATCCGTCACGTCGGCCGGAATCCTCCGGCAACAGGCCGCAAGGAGAAGTGAGTTGACGGATCAGGACGTCGTCCCGGCTCCCGACCGGGCGTTCCACTGCGAGGCGTGCGGCGGGGTCAGCGAGTACGCGCCCGGGACGTACGCGCTGCGCTGCCCGTACTGCCGGCACGAGCAGGGCATCACACCGGTGCCGCGGCAGGTGACCGAGCACCCGTTCGAGGAGCTGGCCGCGCTGCCCCTCCGGGCGGTCGCGCCGGACCGGGTGAAGGTGTACACCTGCCCCGGCTGCCACGCGGTGACCGAGAGCGACACGCTCAGCGACAAGTGCCAGTTCTGCGCGACCCCGCTGGTCGCGGATGCCTCCGGCACCGAGCGCGTGGTGCCCGAGGCGGTACTGCCCTTCGGGGTGGGCCGCGAGCAGGCCCGTGAGGCGCTGGCGAAGTGGACCAGGTCCCGCTGGTTCGCGCCCGACGAGCTGAAGAAGGTCACCGAGGCGGAGAGCTTCCGGGGCAGCTACCTCCCGCACTGGACGTACGACGCGCAGACGACGACCCACTACAGCGGCGAGCGCGGCGAGTACTACTGGGTGGAGGAGCAGGACTCCGAGGGCCAGACCCGGAAGGTGCGGCACACCCGCTGGCACCGCGCGTCCGGGACGGTCGAGCGGTTCTTCGACGATGTGCTGGTGCCCGGCAGCGGCCAGGTCCCGGTGGAGGAACTGGACAAGCTGACCCCCTGGCCGCTGGCGGAGACGGTCCCGTACCAGGAGGAGTACCTGGCGGGCTTCCGCACCGTCCGCTACGACGTCGAGCCGGAGGCGGGTCTGGAGGCGGCGAAGGCGCGGATGGAGCCGGTGATCCGCGCGGACTGCCGGCGGGACATCGGCGGCGACGAGCAGCGGGTGCACTCGATGTCCACCTCCTACAGCGGTCTCACCTACAAGCTGGTGCTGCTGCCCGTCTGGTTCCTGACCTATCTCCACGCGGGCAGGGCGTGGCCGGTGATGGTCAACGCCCGGACCGGCGAGGTCATCGGCGAACGGCCGTACAGCGCGACGAAGATCGTCCTGGCGTCGGTGGCCGGTGCGCTGCTGATCGCGCTGGTGGTGCTGCTCGTGGTGATGCAGCGCTCCTGAGGGCCGGGGGGGGGGGCAGGCGGGGGCGGGGCGGGGCGGCTGCGTGTGCGTGTGCGTCCTGGCCGGTGCGGAAATCTGTGATTGGCGGGGCATGTTTTCGGTGCTGGCGGATTCATTTTTGACTCTGGGGGCTGAGGCTCTGGTGCCGCGGACCGTGGATGGCGGCGCCGCCGGTAGCGGGTCGCGGTGCGGAGGGGCGGGGAGGGCGCGCGCGGACCTCCGCAGGGGGCGGAAAGCTGGGTGCGTGTGACGCGGAAACCTGGTGTCGTCGGCACAGAATTACCGGCCACGGTGAGTGCAGGATTACCCGTCGGGGCGCGGCAGGAATTCGCGGACACCACGGAAAGGGCATGGGCGCCGCCAACGGACGTGTGTTAGCGTGATACCAGTTGCAGTTTTGGTTGCCAGAGATTTTTTCTTTGCAGAGCTTTCCGGGATCTTTCCGGAGGGGTGATCATCGCGGCGACTCGGCCTTCGTAAAGTGCGGAGTCCGGCACTGCCCCTCAAGGGAGATTCAATATGGCATCTGGCACCGTGAAGTGGTTCAACGCGGAAAAGGGCTTCGGCTTCATCGAGCAGGACGGCGGCGGCGCTGACGTGTTCGCCCACTACTCGAACATCGCCACCTCCGGCTTCCGCGAGCTTCAGGAAGGCCAGAAGGTTACCTTCGACGTCACGCAGGGCCAGAAGGGCCCGCAGGCCGAGAACATCGTTCCCGCCTGACGCTGACGCGAGTCGTCGCGGGCCCAGGGCCCGCGCATCACGTGCTGGGGCCCGCGCTCTTGGGGTGCGGGCCCCAGCACGTTGGTTTTTCCCGTCCGGATTCTCCCGGACCGCCGGCCGTCCCGGCCTTCAGTGCCACGAGGCCCGGCTCTTCTTTTTCTTCGGCTCATTCTTGCGAATCCTCGTGCGGCCGACGCCGCTGGACGGAATTCCTCGATACGCCGCATCGAGGAAGGTTCCTCCATGAACCGCATCCGTCGTACCGGTGGCACGTCCGGTGCCTCCGGCACGTCCGGCTCATCCGGCTCTCGCTCGTCCGGCACGTCCGGCTCTTCTTCCGGCGGTCGCTTCCGCGGTCAGGGAGCGGGCCGCCAGGCTTCCCGTACGGGCACCGGGCGACCGGCCCGGCAGAGTGGCCGCAGCGCCCCGCGCCGCCAGGAGTTCGCCCTCCCGGTCACCCTCACCGAACCGCTGCCCGCCGTCGAGACGTTCGCCGAACTCGACCTGCCCGCAGGGCTGTCGGCCGCGCTCGTCACCGAGGGCGTGAGCGTGCCCTTCCCGATCCAGGCGGCCACGCTGCCGAACACGCTGGCCGGCCGGGACGTCCTGGGCCGGGGCCGTACGGGCTCGGGCAAGACGCTCGCCTTCGGGCTGCCGGTGCTGGCCCGGCTGGACGGGCAGCGGGCCCAGCCCCGGCAGCCGCTCGCGCTGGTCCTCGTACCGACCCGGGAACTGGCCCAGCAGGTCACCGACGCGCTCGCCCCCTACGCCCGTGCGCTGCGCCTGCGGCTCGCCACCGTGGTGGGCGGCGTCTCGATCGGCCGCCAGGCGCATGTGCTGCGCGGCGGCGCCGAGGTCGTCGTCGCGACGCCCGGCCGGCTCAAGGACCTGATCGAGCGGGGCGCCTGCGTGCTGGACCAGGTCGCGGTCACCGTCCTGGACGAGGCCGACCAGATGGCCGACATGGGCTTCATGCCGCAGGTCACCGCCCTGCTCGACCAGGTTCCGGCGCGCGGCCAGCGGATGCTGTTCTCGGCCACCCTGGACCGCAACATCGACCTGCTGGTCCGCCGCTACCTGAACGACCCCGTCGTGCACTCGGTCGACCCGTCCGCCGGAGCGGTCACCACGATGGAGCACCATCTGCTCCACGTGCACGACGCCGACAAGCACACCGCCGCGACCGAGATCGCCGCCCGCGAGGGCCAGGTGATCATGTTCCTGGACACCAAGCACGCGGCCGACCGGCTCGCCAAGCACCTGCTGTCCGTCGGCGTGCGCGCCGCGGCCCTGCACGGCGGCAAGTCCCAGCCGCAGCGCAACCGGACGCTCGCCCAGTTCAAGGGCGGCCAGGTCACCGCGCTGGTCGCCACCAACGTCGCCGCCCGTGGGATCCACGTCGAGGGCCTCGACCTCGTCGTCAACGTCGACCCGCCCGGCGACCACAAGGACTACCTGCACCGCGGCGGCCGTACGGCACGCGCCGGTGAGTCCGGCACCGTCGTCACCCTGGTCCTCCCCCACCAGCGGCGCGCGATGGACCGGCTGATGGCCGACGCCGGTATCGCTCCGCGTTCCGCCCGGATCCGTCCGGGCGAGGACGAGTTGCAGCGCATCACCGGCGCCCGGACCCCCTCCGGCGTCCCGGTCACCCTCGCCGCACCGGCCGAGAGCCGCCGCGAGGACGAGGCCCCCGCCGGACGCCACCGCAGGGGGCGCGGCGGAGCGCGCGGTACGGGCGGGGCGCGAGGCAGCGGCCGCGGTACCGGGCGGGGCGGGAGCGGCCGGGTCTCCGGGCAGGTCCGCGGAGCCGTGCGGGGGAACACCGCGTAGACCGCGCCGTGCGGCACGGGCGCGGCCCGGCACGACGAAGACGAACGACTGACGAGTATCGGATGTCGACGAAGCAGAAGCCGAAGACGAACGAGTGACGACCGACGACCCGTCCGACGAAGTCGAAGAGGAGAAGCCTTTGACGTCCTTCCCGCTTGTGCCGCGCACCCGGCGGGCCGGCCACGACGACGGCACCGGCCTGTCCGCCCGTGACCCCATGCACGCCCTCGGCCGCGGGCCGTTCACCCCCTGACCCTGCCCTGACCGCACGCCGGTCCCGGTCCGGTCCCGTTCCGACCGCCGTCACACGGCCGTCCGCCCCGGCGGCGGCCTTCCCCATCCCCTGTGGAGGCATTCATGCGCTGTGTCATCGCCCGTTTCCCGTTCGACCTGCTCAAGAGCGAGGTCGAGCAGTCCATGAGCGGGATCACCCCCGAGACCGTCACCGGTGTGTCCGTGACCATCGGCCGCCGGGTCTACCCCGTCATGCAGGTCGGTGAGGTGATCACCCGTCAGAACCGCCGCGACTTCACGACCGCCGAGATGCGCCGGGCCCTCACCCGGCTCGGCTTCACCTGCCACGACGCCCCCGCGGCTCCGTCCGCGTCGGCGGGGATCATCGGGACCGACAAGGACCCGCTCGGCTGGTGACACCCGCGGGCCCGCACGAGTGACGGGCCCCGGTCCGGGGCTCCGGACCGGGGCCCTTCAGGTCCCTCACCCGGCACCCGCCGCCCGGCGCACCCAGCGCCCAGCACCCACCGGCGATTCCCCGGGCGGTGACGCGGGATCAGGATGAGCGGTCAGGCGCGCGGACGGGATCAGCCGTCAGACGCACGAACGGGATGGCCCGGCCCGCTTCGCGGAACAGGGTCTCGTCGTCGGCCGCGTGGAAGCCCATGAACGCGCAGAGGCGGCGGGCGAGCCGGGGAGTGCGGGCGGCGTAGCGGGACATGATGGCGGCGCCCTCGTCGGGCGTGAGGAAATGGGCGGTGACGGCGTGATGCCGGTTGCCGACCTGGACGACGGTCTTCGGCTGGGCGCGCAGGTTGCGGTACCAGGCGGCCCGCGGCCCGAATCCCGAGGCGACGGTCCAGCCCGACGCGTCGTGCTGCACGACCTCCAGGACCACCCGGCGGTGGAGTCCGCTGACCCGGCCGGTGTGGTGCAGCAGGAGCAGCCGCTTGCCGAACACCCACCCGAGTCCCGCGCGGAACAGCAGGATCGGTGCGCGCGCGACCAGGCGCCGCCGGCCGACGGGCAGCCGGGGGCGGTGCGGTTCCGGTGAGCTGGGGTGTGCCATCGGTGCCTTCCGCTGGTCGGACGGACAAGGTCACGGTCACGGTCACGGGCGGGAACCCCGGCCGTTCCCTGCGATGCTTCGGCCCCGTACCTTTGCACAGTCTAAATGTTCGGTTCGTTCATGGGGAGGGTCTTCGGCAGGGTCCGCGGTAGAAAGGAGACATGCCGGAGCGTGAGACCCCCGCGGGGACGAAGGACGATCGCGAGACCTCTGTGGCGACGGACGACCGTGAGACTTCTGTGGGGGCGACGGACGACCGTGAGATCCCTGCGGGGACGACGGACGACGTCGATACGGTCACCCGGGCGGTGCTGACCGCCTCCCGGCTGCTGGTCGCGGTCTCCGCCCGCTCGCTCGCCGCGGTGGAGGACCGGGTCACCCTGCCCCAGCTCCGCATGCTGGTCGCGCTCTCCACCCGCGGCGCCACCAAACTCGTCGCCCTCGCCGAGCTGCTCCAGGTGGCACCGTCCACCGCCATGCGCATGATCGACCGGCTCATCGCCGCCGGACTGGCCGACCGCCGCCCCAACCCCGTCAACCGCCGCGAGACCCTCCTCCAGCTCACCGACGAGGGCCGCCGGACCGTCGAGGACGTCACCGCACGACGCCGCACCGAGATCGCCGCCATCGTCGAACGCCTCGACCCGGCGCAGCGCACCGCCCTCATCGACGCCCTCGCCGCCTTCAACGAGGCCGGCGGCGAACCCCCCGCCCCGGCCGCCGGCGCCCACGAGCCCTTTCCCCTGGGCTGGGAGGACGGCCTGACCGGCCGCAGCGGCGAGAACTCCCCCCGGCGCACGTGCGTTTGAGACAAACAACGTGTCTATATCATGCACATAATATTCACAGGTCCGGGACACACAGGTCCCGGACATCGCGCACATTCTGGGGATCTGAGTGCGTCCGACTTCTTCGCGCGTCCTTCGCGGCGCGCTGACGGCTGCTGCCGCAGCCGCTCTCCTCGGGACCGCGACCACCGCGCCCGCCCAGGCCGCGAGCGGATACGACCGCTGCTCCTGGGGTCAGCTCTGCGTCTTCAGCGATCCGCTGGGCAAAGGCCAGATGCTGGTCGTCAAGGGCAGCATGCTGAACCTCGGCTCGTGGGACAACCGCATCAGCTCCTACGTCAACTACAGCGACTGGCCGGTGTGCTTCAACCTCGCGCCGGGACTGGACCCGGGGCAGGGCGCCGCCCATGAGTACGCGGGGCGGGGCTCCTTCGACGAGAGCGCCACACCTCAGCTGGACAACGCGATCAGCTCGCTGGACCTGGGGCCGGAGGCCGACTGGTTCTGCGAGGGCGAGAGCCGCTACGCGACCTACGGCTGGGAGAACGCGCCGAAGCACCGGCCCGCGGCGCCGACCGCCCTCGACGCCTTCGGCGACCTCAACGGCGACGGGTACACCGACCTCGTCTCCCGCAACAAATTCGGCCAGTTGTGGACCTCCCACGCGGCCAACAGCCCGGGACACGACCGGTTGGTCGGGAGCGGCTGGAACAGCATGACCCTGCTCACCCGGCACGGCGACCACAACGGGGACGGCAAGGAGGACCTGTACGCCCGGGACAAGTCCGGCACCCTGTGGTTCTACCCCGGCCGCGGCGACGGGGCCTTCGGCACCCGGATACGGGTCGGCGGCGGCTGGAACAGCATGCGCGACCTCGCCGCCGCGGGCGACCTCACCGGCGACGGCAGGGCCGACCTGCTCGCCGCCGACACCTCGGGCACCCTGTGGACGTATCCGGGCAACGGCAAGGGTGTCTTCGGGGCGCGCAAGAAGGTCGGTGGCGGCTGGAAGTCGATGAACGAGCTCGTCGGCGCGGGCGACATGAACGCCGACCGGCGGCCGGACCTGGTGGCCCGCGACACCGCGGGGAAGCTGTGGTTCTACCCCGGCAACGGCAAGGGCACCTTCGGCACGCGCCGGCTGATCGGCAAGAGCGGCTGGAACTCGCTCACCGAGCTGGCCGGCGTAGGCGATGTCACCGGTGACGGGCGGCCCGACCTGGTCGCCCACGTGCCCGGCGCGCACGGGCTGCGGGTGTACCCGGGGACCGGCGCCGCGGACGGCGGCCTCCGGGCCCCGAAGGAATTCGCCGGCCTGCCGTCCGACGCCCTGGCGCTCTGACCGGCCGTATCCAACCCCGCCCCCTCCGGGCCGGAGTCTCCTGGCCGGCACCTGCTGCCCAGGACCTGACCGGACCCTTCCGACCGAACGGAAACTCATCCATGCCTCGCACCTCCCGGGGCGGGCGTGCCCCGGGCGCGTCCCGGCCGAACCGGCGCACCGCCGCCCGGCGCGCCCTCGGCGCCGCCGTCGCCCTCGCCGCCTCCTTGGCCACCCTGGTCACCGTCGCCCCGCAGGCGGCGGCCAAGGACAACTCCGCCCGCTGCCCCGCGGGCAAGCTCTGCCTGTTCCAGTACGGCGACTACAAGGGCGAGATGAAGATCGTCTCGTCGAGCCAGCCCACCCTGGGCCGGTTCGACAACACGACCTCGTCGCTGGTCAACAACAGCTCGCTGTGGGCCGTCGCGTTCAACGACGCCAAGTACGGGGGCGATGCCTCGCTGCTCGTCCTCCCGCACAACGGGCCCATCGACCTGAGCGGCGCGTTCGACGGCACGCTGGACAACAGGATCAGCTCGATCCGGGTCGCCACCACCGAGCACGAGGCCGTCCAGGGCATTCCCTGGATGGACTGGTCCCGCGGCCCGGAGAGCGCACGGCCCGCCGGACTGCCCGCGGTGTCCCGGTTCGGCGACCTGGACAACGACGGCCGCGCCGACCTCCTGGAGCGCGCTGACGACGGCCGGCTGTGGTTCCTGCCGGGCACCGTCAACGCCGACGGGTCGACCAGGGGCAGGCTCGTCGGGGGCGGCTGGAACAGCATGACGCAGCTGGTCCGGCACGGCGACCACAACGGGGACGGCAAGGAGGACCTGTACGCCCGGGACAAGTCCGGCACCCTGTGGTTCTACCCCGGCCGCGGCGACGGGGCCTTCGGCACCCGGATACGGGTCGGCGGCGGCTGGAACAGCATGCGCGAGATCAGCGCGGCCGGTGACCTGACCGGCGACGGACGCAGGGACCTGCTGGCCCGCGACACCGCCGGGAAGCTGTGGCTGTACCCGGGCAACGGCAAGGGGATCTTCGGCGCCCGCAGGCTCAGCGGCACCGGCGGCTGGAACTCCATGAAACAGCTCGCGGCTCCGGGCGACATGACCGGTGACGGCAAGGCCGACCTGCTCGCCCGCGACGGGGCGCGCACCCTGTGGCTCTACCCGGGCAACGGCAAGGGCGCCTTCGGCACGCGCAAGAAGCTGCCCTACTCCTGGCCCGCGGACGAGCCGGTGATCGCGACCGGTGACGTGGACGGCGACGGGCGCTCCGACCTCATGCGGCCCATCGGCTACCAGGTCTTCGTCTTCCACGGGAACGGCAAGGGCTCCATCGGCGGCCCCATGGCCGACATGGGCTGGGACACCGCGTCGAACGTCCGCGTCCTCTGACCCGAGGACGCCGACCCTGCGGCCGGTGCGGCGCAATATCTGTGGTGGCCGGGTGAGGAATTGCCATGCCGCCCGGGAAGTATTCCCGGGCGACGCCCGGAAGGCAATTATGGACCCCGCGCGGACCGGTGGGGGACGTGCTAGTCTCGACGGCAGTTGCAGTTGTGGTTGCCTGACCGTTTTCTCGACGGGGTGATCATCACGGCGACCGGAGTCCGCACAGGGCGGAACTCCGAGCACCGTCCCGAAGGAGAAACAAATGGCTACCGGCACCGTGAAGTGGTTCAACTCGGAAAAGGGCTTCGGCTTCATCGAGCAGGACGGCGGCGGCCCCGACGTCTTCGCCCACTACTCGAACATCGCGACGTCCGGCTTCCGTGAGCTGCAGGAGGGCCAGAAGGTGTCGTTCGACATCGGTCAGGGCCAGAAGGGCCCGACGGCCGAGAACATCGTTCCCGCCTGACGCCCACCCGCGCAGACGCGTACTTTCGTAGCTGGGGCCCGCACCGTGAGGTGCGGGCCCCAGCTCGCTGCGTTTCCGGGGGCGGCACGGGAATTTCTGCCGTCCGGGAGGTGTTGAGATTGTTCCGGGCAGCATCAGGCGTGCCCGATCGCTTTACCGTCCGCATTTCCTCCCTGGCCTCCCTCCCGCGCCTTTCCAGCTTTCCCCCTGCGTCACCTTCTCCCTTCATCCCCCGCCCTTCGCCCTTCGGCCCGTTCTCGCGATTCTCCGCGCCGCTCCACCGCTGCGGGAATTCCTTGATACGTGTCGCATCAAGGAAGGTTCCCGTATGAGCCGCGCCCAGAGCCGCGTACGCCGCCCTGCCGCCGCCCGGGGCGACTTCGCGCCGCCCCGCACCCGTACCCCCGCGCTGCCCGCGGTCGAGTCGTTCGCCGAGCTCGCCCTGCCGCCGGAGCTGCTGGCCACCCTCGGCCGGGAGGGCGTGAGCACGCCCTTCCCGATCCAGGCCGCGACGCTGCCGAACTCCCTGGCCGGCCGGGACGTGCTCGGCCGGGGCCGCACCGGTTCCGGCAAGACCCTCGCCTTCGGCCTCGCGCTGCTGGCCCGTACGGCGGGCCGGCGGGCCGAGCCCCGGCGTCCGCTCGGTCTCGTCCTGGTCCCCACCCGCGAGCTGGCCCAGCAGGTCACCGACGCCCTCACCCCGTACGCCCGCTCCGTGGGCCTCAAGCCGCCCGCCACCGTGGTCGGCGGGATGTCGATCGGCCGCCAGGCCGGTGCGCTGCGGGCCGGGGCCGAGGTCGTCGTGGCGACCCCGGGGCGGCTCAAGGACCTCATCGCCCGCGGCGACTGCCAGCTGGACGACGTGGCCGTCACCGTCCTGGACGAGGCCGACCAGATGGCCGACATGGGCTTCATGCCGCAGGTCACCGCCCTGCTCGACCAGGTGCGCCCGGACGGGCAGCGGATGCTGTTCTCGGCCACCCTGGACCGCAACGTCGATCTGCTGGTCCGCCGCTATCTGAACGACCCGGTGGTCCACTCCGTGGACCCCTCGGCCGGTGCCGTCACCACGATGGAGCACCACGTGCTGCATGTGCACGACGAGGACAAGCACCGGACCACCACCGAGATCGCGGCGCGCGACGGCCGGGTGATCATGTTCCTGGACACCAAGCACGCGGTGGACCGGCTGACCAAGCACCTGCTGAAGAGCGGTGTCCGTGCGGCCGGGCTGCACGGCGGCAAGTCCCAGCCGCAGCGCACCCGGACCCTCGGCCAGTTCAAGAGCGGGCAGGTGACGGTGCTGGTCGCGACCAACGTCGCGGCGCGCGGGATCCACGTCGACGACCTCGACCTCGTCGTCAACGTCGATCCGCCCACCGACCACAAGGACTACCTGCACCGCGGCGGCCGTACGGCTCGGGCCGGCGAGTCCGGCAGTGTCGTCACCCTGGTGACCCCCGGGCAGCGCCGGGACGTGAGCCGGCTGATGGCCGCGGCCGGCATCACCCCGCGGATCACCCCGGTGCGCGCGGGCGACAGCGAGCTGCACCGCATCACGGGCGCCCAGGAGCCCTCCGGTGTCCCGGTGGTCGTCGCGGCGCCGGTCCCGGCGCAGGCCGGTCCCCGCTCCGGCCGGTCGTCGTCCGGTGCGTCCGGTGCATCCGGGTCGTCCGGCTCCGGGCGCTCCTCCCGCTCCCGGTCGCGCCGGTCCTCGTCCCGGTCGGGCGCGACGGCGGACTCCGGCACGGCGTCGGGCTCCGCCGCCCCCTCCCGTTCCGGCGCTGCCCCCTCCCGTTCCGCTGCTGCGGGCGCGGCGGCGGAACGTTCCGCTCCGGCGTCGTCCCGCGGCGGCCGCCGTGGCGGCGGTGCCCAGGGCCGGTCCGCCGGTGAGGCGCCGCGCCGCGGGGCGCGGCGGTCGTCGTCCGGGTCGCCGCGGACGGCTCAGCAGCGCTGAACCCGGCCGCGGTGATCCCACCGCGGCCGGATCGCACGGGTGTCCGCCGACCTGGCCGGGCGGTGGAGCGGGCGCATGGTGTTCAATTTCCCTCGAAGCGTTGCGCAACGAGGTGACATGACAGCAGGCAATCCGCTCAACGATCGACTGGACGACGACGACTACCCCGCTTACACGATCGGGCGGGCCGCCGAGATGCTCGGCACCACCCCGGGGTTCCTGCGCGCACTCGGCGAGGCCCGTCTGATCACTCCGCTCCGTTCCGAGGGCGGCCACCGCCGCTACTCCCGCTACCAGTTGCGGATCGCCGCGCGGGCCCGCGAACTCGTCGACAAGGGCACCCCCATCGAGGCCGCCTGCCGCATCGTCATCCTCGAGGACCAGCTGGAGGAGGCCCAGCGCATCAACGCGGAGTACCGCCGGGCCACGCGGGAGCGGGGCGGGGACCGCGACGCGCCGCCCTCCGGCTGAGCGCGCGCGGCCCCGCCGTACCGCTCAGGCCGGGGACTCGGCGGCGGCGCCCGCCTCGGCGACCGGATCCGTCCGCACCACCGCCCCCGCTCCGCCCGCCGGGTCCGCCGCGGCGGACCCGGGCAGGACCGGGCGGCGGCGGACCGGGAGTCCGAGCGTCGGGTGGGCGACGCCCCAGGCGGCGCCCTTGCAGACGACCTCCTTGTAGAGGGCGGCCGTCCGGCCGGTCAGGGCCGCCCGGACCGCGCGGTCGTCGGCGGTGACGTACTGGATCAGGCCCTGCCTGCGGCCCAGCGAGACGCACTGGTTGAAGTAGCGCAGCGGCACGTTCGGGAGCTTGGTGCCGGTCAGGCGGGCGGCGATGGCGTCGGCGGCCTGCCACGCCGAGGGGATGCCCGTGGCGCACGACATGCGCAGCGGCTTGCCGCCGGGGCCCGCCGCGAGGGCCGCGTCGCCGATGGCGTAGACCTGCGGGTGCGAGAGCGAGCGCATGGTCGCGTCGACCACGATCTGCCCGGTGCCGGAGACCTCCAGGGTGGTGTCCCGGGTGAGCGGGTGGAGGGCGAAACCGGCGGTCCAGACGGTGACCTCGGCCGGGATCGGCGTGCCGTCGCCGGTGGTGACGCGGCCGGCCTCGACGGCGGTGACGGCGGTGTGCTCGTGCACGGTGACGCCGAGCCCGTCGAAGACCTTCCGCAGATGGCGGCGGCCCTTGGGCGAGAGGGGCTCGCCGAGGCCGCCGCGCGCGACGAGGGCGACGTCCAGGTCCGGGCGGGCCTCGGCGATCTCCGTCGCGGCCTCCAGACCGGTGAGCCCGCCGCCGACGACGACCACGGGCGCCCCCGCCGCCAGTCCGGCCAGGCGTTCCCGCAGCCGGAGGGCCCCGGCGCGGGAGGCGACCTCGTGGGCGTGCTCGGCGGCGCCCGGCACACCGCGGCCGTCCCAGGCACTGCCGAGGGCGTGGACGAGGGTGTCGTACGTCAGTTCCTCGGCCTCGCCGGTGCCGTCCGGGTCGCGGACGGTCACGGTCCGGCGGTCGGCGTCGAGGCCGGTGACCCGCGCGATCCGCAGGGTGACACCGGTGCCCTCGAACATCGTGCGCAGCGGGCGGGGCGCGAGGTCCTGGCCGGACGCGAGCTGGTGCAGCCGGACGCGTTCGACGAAGTCGGGTTCGGCGTTGACGAGGGTGATGGCGACGTCTTCGCGGCGCAGCCGCCTGGCGAGGCGTCCGGCGGCGCTGGCTCCGGTGTATCCGGCTCCGAGGACGATGATGCGGTGCTGCATCTCCATGCTCCTGTCTTGAGCGGGTTCGCCCCTTGAACCGGGCGGCCCGCCGTTTCCTGACAGGGAGGGGATGTGAAGCACCTCACATCCCCCCCCCGGGGGGCAGTAGGCGTGGAATCACATCCCCCGGGGGGTCAGTAAGCGTGGAAGAGGGGCGCGCCGTGGTCCTCCCGCGCCCACCGCAGGGTGGCGCGCTCCAGCTTGTCGGGGTTGACCTGGCTGCGGAACGCGGCGATGCCCTCGGCCGTGATCTCCAGGCAGATGACGCCGATGACCCGCCCGTCGACGAGCGCCACCACGGCGGGGCCGCCGTTGGCGGTGCCGATGTACACCTCCGGCGAGCCGCCGGCCAGGGCGCGCTTGGCCGGGCTGGGCTTGAACAGGCCGCGCATGAACGTGGCGACCGCGCGGGCGCCCTCGAACGCCGTGGCCCGCGCCGGGACCTTCCCGCCGCCGTCGCCGACCGCGACGGCGTCCTGGGTGAGCAGCCGGACCAGCGGTTCGGTCCGGCCGCTGGTGGCCGCGGCGAGGAACTCCTCGACGACCCGCCGGGCGGCGGCCCCGTCGATCTCGGCGCGGGGCCGGCCGTCCGCGACATGCTTCCTGGCGCGGTGGAAGGTCTGCTGGCTGGCGGCCTCGGTGAGGTCGAGGATCGCCGCGATCTCGCGGTGCGGGTAGCCGAACGCCTCGCGCAGCACGTAGACCGCGCGCTCGGCCGGGGAGAGGCGCTCCAGCAGGACGAGGACCGCGTACGAGAGGGAGTCGCGCTGTTCGGCGGTGTCGGCGGGGCCGAGCATCGGGTCACCGGCGAGCAGCGGTTCGGGTAGCCACTGGCCGACGTAGGTCTCGCGGCGGGCGCGGGCCGAGGTGAGCTGGTTGAGGCACAGGTTGGTGAGGACCTTGGTCAACCAGGCCTCGGGGACCTCGATCCGGCCGGTGTCGGCGGCCTGCCAGCGCAGGAACGTGTCCTGCACGGCGTCCTCTGCCTCGCTCGCCGAGCCGAGCAGGCGGTAGGCGATGGCCTCCAGGCGCGGCCTGGAGCCCTCGAACCGGTCCACGTCGTCCACGGTCAGGCCCATGGCCCGGAATCCTAGCCGCCCCGGCCGCCGCGCGGTGCCGTCACTTGATGCCGGTGGTCGCGATGCCCTGGACGATCTGGCGCTGGAAGACCAGGAAGACGGCGATCAGCGGCAGGAAGCCGAGCACGGAGGAGGCCATGACCTCGGCGTACTGGATGTTGCTGTTGTTGACCAGGGAGGCCAGGCCCACCGGGATGGTCTGCGACTTGGTCTGGTTGAGCACCAGCAGCGGCCACAGGAAGGAGTTCCACGAGGTGATGAAGGTGAGGATGGCGACCGTGGACAGGGCCGGCCGGCACAGCGGCATGCAGACCGTCGCGTAGACCCGCCACCAGCTCGCGCCGTCGATGCGGGCGGCCTCGATCAGCGCCACGGGGATGCCGCGGAAGAACGACTGGAAGACGAAGACGGACAGCGGGGCCGCGACCGAGGGCAGGATCAGCGCCCAGAACGTGCCGAGCAGGTGGAAGGACCGGTACTCGATGAACTGGGGCAGCACCAGCGCCTCGCTCGGCAGCATCAGGCCCGCCGCGACCAGCGCGACGACCGCGCCGCGGCCGCGGTAGCGCAGGAAGGCCAGCGCGAAACCCGCCATCGAGCCGAAGGCCAGCGTGAACACCACGGCGAGGACCGAGATGACCAGGCTGTTCAGATACCAGGAGCCGATCGGGTAGTTGTCCCAGGCGTAGGAGTACGCGTGCAGGGACCAGCCGCCGGCGAACGGCGACGTCGGCTTCTCGGTGATCGACCCGTCCGGGCGCAGCGAGGTGGCGAGCGCCCACAGGAAGGGCACCAGCCAGATCAGCGCGAACAGGGTCAGGCACACGGCGCACAGCCGGTTGAAGAGCTTCGCGCCGTTGACCGAGGGCGCGTTCCGCGCCGCGGTGGGCCGGGGCGGGGTGACGGGGGTCATGGTGGTCATGGGTGCTCCGCTCAGGCCGCGGCGCCGGCCGCACGGCGGCGGCGCAGCCCGTACCAGGCCGCCGAGATCGCGACGATGATGACGAAATAGACCATGGTGGCGGCGGCGCCGTAGCCGCCCCGGTAGGAGGTGAAGCCGGTGTCGTAGATGTACTCGATGACCGGCCGCGTCGACTGGTTGGGACCGCCGGCCAGCAGCAGGTAGATCTGGTCGAACACCTTGAGCGAGGCGAGGATCTGGAGGATCAGGACCAGGCTGGTGGTGCGGCCCAGCAGCGGCACGGTGATGTGCCGGATCTGCTGCCAGGGGCTCGCCCCGTCGATCGCCGCCGCCTCGTACACGTCCGGCGGGACGTCCTGGATCGCGGCGGTGTACAGGACGAAGTTGAAGCCGAAGGTCCACCACAGGGTCATCAGGGTCACGGCGGTCCAGCCGCCCGAGGTGCTGCCGATGAAGTCGGGCACCGGCAGTCCCACGGCCCCGAACACCTTCGGGATCAGTCCGATCTCCGGGGTGTACATCCACAGGAAGATCAGCGCGACCACGGACGAGGGCACGACGTACGGCGCGAAGAACGCCAGCCGGTAGAAGAGCCGGCCGCGCCGCACGCGCGAGGCGAGGACGGCGGCGACCAGGGCGAGCACGACCAGCGGGGGCGTGGTCAGCAGGGTGAAGAGCACCGAGTGCCACAGGGCGTCCCAGAACAGCGGGTCGGTGACCACCTCGCGGTAGTTCGACAGGCCGACCCAGTCGCCCAGGCCGCTCTTGACGGTGGTGGCGTTGAAGAAGCTCAGCACCACGCCCACCAGCAGCGGGCCGACCAGGAACAGCAGGTAGATCACGAAGAAGGGCGCGGTGAGCAGCAGCCCGGCCCGGCGTTCGGGCCGGGGCGGCCGGTCGGCCCGCTGGTCGGCCGCGGACGCCGGGGCCGCCGGTCGCGTCGAGACGACGGTCGTCATGGGTGACTGCCTCCTACTTCATCGTGACCGGCGGTCGGGCCGTGGTGAACCGCTTCAGATCCGAGCGCAGGGCCGGGACCGCCGCCCTGGGCGTGAGCCGCCCCGCGATGGCCTCGATGACCGTGCCGCCCACCACGCTCTGGAAGTCCGAGCCCGCGCCGGTGTACCAGGCGGCGGGGTCGTACTGGGCGTCGAAGGCGGCCCGCACGTAGTTGCGCTGCGGCGACTGGTCGAGGAACGCCTTGCTGCGCTGGGTCGGCAGCCACGCGGGGATGTGGCCGCCCTCGGCCCAGACGGCGCTGTGGTCCAGGAGGCTCTTGACGAACCGGGCCGCGTCGCGGGTGCGGGCCGCCGGGCGCCGGTCGTTGCGCGGCACGACCAGCGCGTGCGAGTCGGCGTACGCCACCGGCTTGGGCCCGAGCAGCGCCGGGAACGGCACGACGTTGAAGCGCAGGCTCTTGACCAGGCGGTACGAGGGGATCTGCCACTCGCCGTCGAAGAGGAAGCCGGCCTTGCCCGTGCTGAACAGCGCGTTGGCGCCGGAGCCGTTGAGGTTCTTCGGCATCAGGCCGCCGGCGGTCAGACTCTGGAGGAAGGCGACCGTCTCCTGCACCGCCTCGGCGTCCAGGGCGATCCGGGTGCCGGAGTCGGTGACGACCGGACCGGCGAGCCCGGAGTAGATCATGCTGAAGCAGCGCCACGCCGTCGACGGGTCGGCGGTGATCGACATCGCCGCGCCGTACTGGGCGCCGGCGGTCTCCTTCATCGCCTTCACCGCGGCCAGGAAGTCGTCCTTGCCCTTGAGCGGGACGAGGCCGTCACCGGCGGCGTCGAGCAGACCGGCCTTACGGGCCAGGTCGACGTTGTAGTAGAGCACGAAGGGGTGGGTGTCCAGGGGCACCGCGTACACCGTGCCGTCCACGGTGGCCTTCTGCCAGGCCGCCGGGGTGAAACGGTCCGCGGTGACGCCCAGTTCGGGCAGCCCGGTCCGCTCGACCGGCTCCAGCAGCCCGGCGGCGGCCAGCAGCGGCAGCCGGGACAGATGGGCGATGCCGACGTCCGGGGGCGTGCCGCTCGCCGTGGCCAGCGCCAGCTTCGTGTAGTACGGGTTGCCCCAGCCCAGGACGGTCGCCTCGACCGAGGTGCCCGGACTGGCCTTCCGGAAGGCGTCCTCCATCAGCACCATGTTGGCGCCGTCGCCGCCGCTGAAGAGGTTCCAGAAGATGACGTCCGCGGTGTCCGGCTGCGAGCCGGTCAGACCGGACGCGAGCGGGGAGGAGCACGCCGCGAGCCCTCCGGTCAGGGCAAGGCCGCCGCCGAGGGCCAGAAACCGCCGGCGTGCCATCGCTCCGCTCATAGGGGTATTCACCTCGTTAACGCGATGTGAACTCGATGGCGCGACCTTGGCACACGATTTGCAACGATGCAATAGATCGGCGGAAAGTCACCTTGCGTGGGGGCGGCGGGGGTGGTTCGCGGGGCCGGGCGGGCGCGGCGCGTGCCCACCCGGTCCCGCGCCGCCGGTCTCGGTCCCGCGCGGTTCGCGCGGGTCTCAGTCCCGCGCGGGGCCGGAGGCCGGGCCGGGGCGGCGGAGGGAGGACTCGCGGACGACCAGGCGGAAGGGCGTCGCCTCCTGGGCCGCCGTCGCCACCGGCTCCTCGGCCACCGGGTCCGCAGCCACCGGTCCTGCCGTCGCCGGTTCCGCCGTCGCCGCGTCCGGGGCGGATCCGGGGTCCGCCCCGGATCCTGCCCCCGCCTCCGCCGCCGCAGACCGGCCGCCCGTGCGGCGCCCGCCCTGCTCCTCCAGCAGCGTGAGCGCGCGTTCGGCGAGAACGTCCAGGTCAGGGGCGATGGAGGTGAGCGGCGGGTGGGTGTACGCCGACTCCTGGATGTCGTCGATGCCGACCACCGCGACGTCCTCGGGCACCCGCACCCCGGAGGCGTCCAGGGCCCGCAGCGCCCCCACGGCCAGCGCGTCGTTGAAGGCGAACACCGCGTCGGGCAGCGGGCCGTCGCCCTCCAGCAGCTCCCGCACGGCGGCGTAGCCCTGGTCCCTGGTCCAGTCCTCGACCGGTGCCACCAGCCAGTTCACCCGGCGCACCCGGGCCGCCTCCATGGCCTGCCGGTAGCCCTCGGTGCGCTGGCGGCCGTTCTCGCTGCCGTTGCGGCCGAGCGCCACGATGCGGCGGCAGCCCTGCTCCAGCAGGTGTTCCACGGCGGTGCGGGCGGCGGCCACATTGTCGATGCCGACCCTCGGGAACTGGTCGCCGACACTGTGCTCACCCAGCATGACCAGCGGGAAGTCGGGCCGCGCCGCCGCGACATCGGCGGCCGGCAGGGTCAGGGCGCTCAGCAGCACGCCGTCGGCGACGTTGGTCAGACCGCCGTCGAGGATCCGCCGCTCCACCTCGCGGTCGCCCGCCGTCGACTCGACCAGCACGGTGATCCCGCGCCGGCCGGCGGCCCGGATGACGGCCTGGGCCAGCTCGGCGAAGTAGGGCTCGGCGAGGAAGGGAACCGCGAGGGCGATGAACCCGGTGCGGCCCGAGCGCAGGCCGCGGGCCATGTAGTCCATGCGGTAGCCCAGCTCGTCCAGCGAGCGCTGCACGCGCGCCCGGGTGTCCGGGCTGACGTGCGGATAGCCGCTGACCACGTTCGAGACCGTCCGCACCGACACTCCGGCGTGCTCGGCCACGTCCCGCATCCGCACCCTGGCCATGGAGGGGCTCCTTCCGTCGAGTCGGCCCCCCGAGTCTGCCGCACCGGCGGCAGCGCCGTGCCGCCGCACTCCGCCCACCCTTGCATCGATGCAAACGATCACTCATGATGACAGGG
This sequence comes from Streptomyces sp. PsTaAH-124, assembly GCF_000373685.1. Classification (NCBI taxonomy): domain Bacteria; kingdom Bacillati; phylum Actinomycetota; class Actinomycetes; order Kitasatosporales; family Streptomycetaceae; genus Streptomyces; species Streptomyces sp. PsTaAH-124. Next base: position 267,832 of record NZ_KB892180.1, read on the forward strand.
CTCCGATTATAGAAACGTTGAAATCAGCCGACACCGGCATGCCGGAAAAGGCAGAGGGAGGACTCGTGAGGGCGAGCGAGCAGGACGGGACGTATCCGAGGCCGATCCTGCGGCGGGAGCGGTGGCACAGCCTCGACGGCGTCTGGGAGTTCGGCTACGACGACGCCGGCGCGGGCGAGCGCGACGCGTGGTTCGCCGAGGGCGGGACCGGCGCGTTCGACCGGGAGATCACCGTCCCGTACCCGCCCGAGGCACCCGCCTCCGGGATCGGCGAGACCGCGCCGCACCGGGTGGTCTGGTACCGCCGCCGCATCCCCCACGACGTCCTCGCGGCCGGTTCCGGCGAACGCGCGCTGGTGCACTTCGGCGCCGTCGACCACCGTGCGAAGGTCTGGCTCGACGGTCGGCTGGTCGCTGAACACGTCGGCGGGCAGAGCCCGTTCACCGCCGATGTGACCGACGCGCTGCGGCCCGGCGCCGACGAGCACGTCCTCGTCGTGCGCGCCGAGGACGATCCTGCCGACCTCGCGCAGCCGCGCGGCAAGCAGGACTGGCAGGACCGGCCGCACGCCGTCTGGTACGAACGGACGACCGGCATCTGGCAGACCGTGTGGACGGAGACGGTGGCCGCCCAGCGCGTCACCGACCTGGCCTGGCTGCCCGATCCCGCGCGCGGCGTCCTCGCCGAGGTCACCCTCGCCGCCACGCCCGCCGCCCCGCTGTCGGTCGAGATCGAACTGAGCCTGGACGGCGAGGTACTGGCCCGCAGCACCACCGAGACCGGCACCCCGCGCAGCCGCGTCGACGTCGTGATCCCCGCGCTGCGCAACGGAATCGACCGCGAGGACCTGCTGTGGAGCCCGGAGCGGCCCACGCTGATCGACGCGCGGGTGACCGTGCGCGACACCGGCACCGCCGCCGTCCTCGACACCGTCCACAGCTACGTCGGCCTGCGCAGCGCCGGGGTCGGCCGGGGCGCGTTCCTGCTCAACGACCGTCCGTACTACGTGCGTTCCGTCCTCAACCAGGGGTACCGGACCGACACCCTGATCGCGAACTCCGGCACCGAGGAGCTGCGCCGCGAGGTCGAGCTGATCAAGGCGATGGGCTTCAACGCGGTCCGCGTCCACCAGAAGGCGGAGGACCCGCGCTTCCTGTACTGGGCCGACCGGCTCGGCCTGCTGGTGTGGGGCGAGACCGGCGCCGCCTACGAGTTCGGCACCGAGGCGGTGGAACTGCTCACCCGCGAGTGGCTCGATCTCGTACGGCGCGACCGCAGCCACCCGTCCGTGGTGACCTGGGTGCCGCTCAACGAGAGCTGGGGCGCCTCCGACATCCCGCACGAGAGCGCGCAGCGGCACTACTCGCTCGCGCTGGCCCACCTCACCCGGGCCCTCGACCCGACCCGGCCCGTGCTGTCCAACGAGGGCTGGGAGCACACCGACAGCGACATCCTCGGTGTGCACGACTACTCCGCCGACCCCGCCGAACTCACCCGGCGCTACGGCGACGCCGCCGCCGTCGACGCGGTCCTGGCCGGACCCGGCCCGCAGGGACGGGTGCTCGCGGTCACCGAGCGCCAGCTCGCCCGGTACGCCGCGGGGGACGCCCCCCTCATGATCACCGAGTTCGGCGGGCTCTCGCTGCGGGCCGACGAGAGCTCCTTCTCCTACACCCGGACCAGCTCCGACACCCAGTACGCCGCCCTGCTCGGCGAGCTGTTCGCGGCGCTGCGTTCCAGTCAGGTCGTGGCGGGTTTCTGCTACACCCAGTTCATGGACACCGCCCAGGAGACCAACGGCCTCCTCTTCCCCGACGGCTCCCCGAAGCTGCCGCTGGAGACGATCCGGCAGATTGTGACGGGGATCAAGCAGGGGGCCGTGCAGGGGGCTTGAGCGGCGGCGGCCGGTACGGGACCCTGGGGGAGGGTGCCCGTACCGGCCGCCTCGGCCCGTCAGGCGCCGGGGAAGGTACCGCTCGGCGAGTTCGCTATCGCGAAAGCTATGCAGGTGAAGATCACGCCGAACGCCGCAAAGAGAGTCTTTCTCATGTCTACCTTGCCTGTGGCATATGCCACGACTGATCCGGCACAGAAATACCGGACGTATTGACACTTGGACAGGATTTACGACGTCGTAAGGACCGCATCGTAGCCTGATCTTGGAGGAACTCGCACACCCTCAAAGCGCCCTTGACGAGGGATGTCGTCGGCACCCCGGGACCGTGCCGCAGGTGCTAACGCGCCCGCTCCCCCAGCCCGTTCGCGTCAGCACCGGGCACGTACGGCCGGGCCCCGATCCGGATCAGCGCCCGCTCCGCGCGGGCCTCCTCGGCCGGGGCGCCGATGCTCCGGCTGACCGCCAGGCTCTCCTCCAGGTGGGCCGTGGCCTGGGCGATGCGCCCGGTGTCCTGCTCGGCCCACGCCATGTCGTACAACGCGTCGATCTCCTCGCCCACGGCACGGATGCGCCGGGCCACCGCGAGGGCGGCGACATGCAGCGGAAGAGCCTGCTCGGCGCGGCCGGCCATGCGGTGCGCCCGGCCCTGCCCGTTCAGGGCGATGGCCTCCGCCCTGAGGTCGTCCACCTGGCGGAGCACGGGCAGCACGTCCGCGTACAGCTCCAGCGCCTCGTCCGTCCTGCCGAGCACCACCAGGACGTTCGCCCGGTTCATCCGGACCGTGGCCTGCTCCCTGCGGTCGGTCCCGCTCGCGGCCAGGCCCATGGCTTCCCGGTAGGCACTCTCGGCCGACTCCGGGTCCCCCATCCTCGTCAGAAGTTCACCCATATTGTTCAGCGCACTGTATTTCCCTCTGTCATTTCCGATCTCCGTGAAAAAGTCCAGGGCCGACCGGAAATGGGTGAGTGCTTCCTCGTTCTCGGACAGATGGAGGTGGGTGATGCCGAGCAGATTGTGACTGCGAGCGATCTGAAGCTTATTGCTTGTTTGCGAAAGGAAAGTCAGCGCTTGCTTCTGGAGTGACTGGGCCAGTGCGTACTGCCCTGTCTGCCAGAGCGGTATCGACATCTGGTGCACGCACTCGCTCTCCAGTTCCGGATCCTTGAGCGAGCGGGCGAGTTCGCGGGCCTCGCGGGCCGCCGCTATCGCCTCCTCGAAGCGGGAGCGGTGGGTGCGGACCGTGCCGAGGTCCAGCAGGGCGCGGGCCAGCGCGGCGCTGTCGCCTGCGGCGGACCAGTGGTCGACGGCCCGCCGGTGCAGCGGCTCGGCCGTGGCGAGATGGCCCTGCATGTCCAGGAATCCTGCCAACACATGGGCTGCGCAAGCGAGTTGACGCGGCGTCCCGTGTTCCGCGATCCAGTCGAGCGAGTCCAGGAGATTCGCGCTCTCGGATTTCAGCCACTGCTCGGCCGCACGGGTCCGGGAGAATTCCGGAATCGTGGGGCGCACGGCCCCGTCGCTCACACCGTCGAATGCCGTGCGGGAGCGGAAGGAATAGGCCAGCCGGTCGGCCGCGTCCGCCGCGCGGAGATAGAAATCGACCAGTCGTCCGGTGATCGAATCTGGCTGCTCTTCCGGTCCGTTCACATCGGTCCCGATCAACGAACGCGCATACCCGCGCAGAAGATCATGCATAGTGAAACGATGCGGCACAGGCTCGGAGACCAGATTCTGGGCCAGTAGTTCTTCGAGCACCCGTTCGGCGGCACTGGGGGCCAGGCCGGTCAGCGCGGCCACCGCGTACGGTCCGAACTCCGCGCCCAGGTGCAGTCCGATCCGGCGGAAGACCAGCCGCTGCCGCACGGTCAGGGCGTCGTAGGACAGGTCGAAGACGTGGGTGAGACTGCGCTCGCCGTCGCGCAGCTCGTCCAGGTGCCCGTCGCCCGCGGCGAGCTGGGCCAGCAGGTCGGCGGTCGTCCAGGAGGGGTGGGCGAGCAGGCGGCTCGCGGCGATCTCGACGGCCAGCGGGAGATGTCCGCAGATGCGGACGATCTCGGTGACCTCCTGGTCCGTGGTGCCGCCGCGCGGCCCGAGGCGTTGCAGGAACAACGCCTTCGCGTCCTGCGGCGGCAGCACGCCCAGCGACACCGGCCGCACACCGGGCAGTCCGGGCAGCCGTTTGCGGCTCGTCACCACGACCGCGGTCGGCGAGGCGCCCGGCAGCAGCCGGCGCACCTGGTCCGGGTCGGCCGCGTCGTCGAGGATCACCAGCATCCGGCGGTCCCGCGCCATGGAACGCCACAGCGCCGTCAACTCGTCGGTGCTCTCCGGGAGTTCCGTACCGGGCACCCCGAGCAGCCGCAGGATCTCGGTGAGCGCCCGCCGGGGCGCGACGGCCGCCCGGTCGCAGGCGTGCCCGCCCAGGTGCACGAAGACGGCGCCGTCCGGATAGCGGTGGCGGACATGGTGGGCCAGATGGACAGCCAGGGCCGTCTTGCCGACGCCGCCCATGCCGGAGATCGACTCCACGGTGACCACGGGCGCCGCGTCCCCGGCGCCCTCGGACAGCGCCTCGGTCAGACGGTGCAGTTCCTCCTGGCGGCCGACCCAGGGGACGTCGCGCGGCAGGTTGTCCGGGATCCGCACCGGCGGCCGGGGCGCCGTCCCGCCGGTGACGCCGACCTCGCGCAACAGCGCGACCATCGGGGTCCCGGCCAGGATCCCCTCCTGGACGCGGTGCAGCCGGCGGCCCGCGTCCAGACCGCTGTCGCGGATGACCCGCTGCCGGGTCCGCTGGAGCAGCCTGGCCGCCTCGGCGGTACGGCTGCTGCCGTGCAGCGCGACGGCCAGCAGCTCCACCAGCGCCTCGTCGACGGGGCGTTCCGCCACCAGGGGCAGCAGCACCGGCACGGCGTCCGTGAACCGCCCGGCGCCGACCAGGATCTCGGCCCGGGTGATCGCGGCGACCAGACGTGTCTCGGCGACCGTGGTGCGCAGATGGGCGGGCCAGGAGCCGCTGATCCCGGCCAGCGGTTCGCCGCGCCAGAGCCCGTCGGCCCGGTCCAGCAGCCCGAGCGCCGCACGTTCGTCGTCGGTGCCCTTGAGCGCGCGGGCCTGGTCGACGCAGCTGGTGTAGTGCCGCAGGTCGACGCGGTCCGGGTCGACGCGCATCACGTAGGAGTTCGTCCGGCTGACGATCATCGAGGCGCCCTCGTCGGCGCCGCGCAGGGCGGCACGGATCCGGGAGATGTGGGCGTGCAGCGTCTCGCGGGCCTTGACCGGCGGGTTCTCGTCCCATATACGGTGAATAAGGGTGTCTACCCCTACTGTCCGCCCCGCGTCCCAGGCCAGCGCCGCGAGCGCTATCCGCGGCTTGATGGATCCGAGATCACTGCGTCGACCACCGACCAGCACTTCGACCGCTCCGGAAAGACGAATCTCGAACTCCACCAGCGACCTCCCCGACCAGGGTGGCGGCCTTGCGCTTCCAGGGCGTCCGAGGGTGTCATGGGCCTGCCATGCATGGCTATATGCCCACCGAACGAGACCGAAATTGAGCGATTAACGGTCCATCCTTTTCTCTTCTTGTTCCCTTCTTGGCCGCGGTGAAGACGATCTTCCGAAAGGGGCCTGCATGCGTTTTCCACGACCGGACGGAGTGGAGGAGCTGTCGGCGGCCATGGCCGCCTGCGCCGAGGACCGGGATTCCGCCGCCTGGCAGGAACTGCTCCATGTCCTGCGGACGGCGGGCCGCGGGGCCCCGGCGGCGGCCGGACTCCGCCCGCCGCCGGAGACCGGTCCGGTGACCGGACCGGTCACCGGACCGGTGACCGGACCGGAGACCAGCCCGGTGACGGGCCTCGCGGCGGATCCTGCGGCGAACCCCACTGCGGCCCCCTCGGACCGCGCCGCACGGACCGCGGCCTGGCACCGGCTCGCCCGCGAACTGTCCGCGCTGGCCCTGCGCGACACCGCCACGGGCGACGCCCTCACCCACTGGTTACGGCGCCACGGACCCCCGCCCCCGCCCCCACAGCAGCCGACCGCACCCACCGCCCCGACCAGCAACGTCATCAGCGGCGACGCCGTACTCGAAGGCCCCGTCGTGCAGGCCCGCAGCGTCAGCGGCGGCATCCACTTCCACCAGCCCGCACCCGCGCCCCCGCCCCGGCCGCCCGTACCGCGCCAGCTCCCGTACCTCACCGCCAGCTTCGTCGGCCGGGAGGACGACCGCCGCGCGCTGGACGCCCTGCGCGCCGCCCGCCCGGCCGACGCCCCGCAGGTCCTGGTCGTCAGCGGCCTGCCCGGGGTCGGGAAGACGACTCTCGCCGTGCGCTGGCTGCACGAGCACGCCGACGGCTTCCCCGACGGCCAGCTCTACGCCGACCTCGGCGGCCACACCGCCGAGGAGACCGGCCCCCGGGAGGGCGGCGGACCCGCCTCCCCCGGCACGGTCCTGGAAGGCTTCCTGGTCGCGCTCGGCGTGTCCGCGGTGCCCGCCGGCACCGCCCAGCGGGCCGCGCTGTGGCGCTCCCTGACCGCCGGGCTGCGGCTCGCCGTACTGCTGGACAACGCCTTCACGGCCGCCCAGGTGCGCCCGCTGCTGCCCGGCGGCCTGACCGGACTCACCGTCGTGACCAGCAGGAACAGTCTCACGGGGCTGCGGGTCGACGGGGCGTCGCTGCACCGGCTCGAAGGGCTGCCGACGCGTTCGGCGGTCGAACTGCTCGCGGTCGGCGGCGGGGACCGCGTGGCCCGGGAGAGCGCCGCCGCGCACGAGGTGGTCCGGCTCTGCGGCCGGCTGCCGCTGACGGTCGGCTTGGCCTCCGCCCAGCTCGCCCTGCGGCCCCACCGCCCGGTGGCCGCCCTGGCCGAAAGCCTCGCCCGGGGACAGGGCGCCCTCGGCTCGCTCCGCATCGACGGCGAGGCCGTGATGCGGACCGCGCTGGACCTGTCGTACGCCCTGCTGCCCGCCGACGCGGCCGTGCTCTACCGCCGGATGGGCCTGCTGCCCACCGACCGGCACGACCTCCCGATGCTGGCGGCCGTGGCGAACGGCACGGGCGACGGGAGCGAAGGGAGCGACGGCGAGGACACGGCCGTCGACACCGCCGTGGACGCCCTGGTGGAGGCCAACCTCCTGGAGGAGACCGGCCCGGAGACCCACCGCTTCCACGATCTCGTCCTGCCGCACGCCCGCCGCCTCGGCGAGCGGCACGAGGACCCCGCCCACCGCGCCGCCGTGCTGCGCCGGTACGTCGACTGGTGCCTGGTCACCGCGGGCGCCGCCGAACTCGTCCTGACCCCCAGTCACCGGCTGCCCGGCCACGACGTCCACGCACCGGACATCGCCCCCGCCCCCCTGGCGGGCCCCGAGGAGGCGCTCACCTGGCTCGACACGCACCGCAACGGCCTGATGGGCGCCGTACGGCACTGCGCGGACGCGGGCTGGGACACCCGCTGCTGGCGCCTGGTCGACCTGATGTGGCCCCTTTTCCTCCGATTCCGCCCGTCCGCGATGTGGCTGGAGGCGCATCGCCTCGGGCTCGACGCGGCCCGCCGCTGCGGTGCGCGGGAGGGCGAGGGCCGGATGCTCACCTCCGGTGCGATCGGCCTGCGGGACGCCGGGGAGTACGAGGAGGCGGCCCAGTGGTACACATGGGCGCTGGCGAAGGCCGTCGAGGACGGCGACGTGCGCCAGCAGGCCCAGGCGGTCAGCGGGCTCGGGCACATCCGGTTGCAGACGGGCCGCCCGGCCGAGGCCCGCGACCACTTCCGCGAGGCGCTGCGGCTGCGGGAGGCCGTCGGCTACCGGCGCGGGGCCGCCCTGTCCCGGCGGCGGCTCGGTCAGACCGCCCTGGCCCTCGGCGAACTCACCGAGGCGGCCGAGCAGTTGCGCCGGGCGCACGACGAACTGGCCGCGCTGGACGAGACGTACGAGGCGACACGGGTACGGGCCCTGCTCGGGCACGTCCTGTGCCGGGACGGGCGGGACGCGGAGGGCGTCCCGCTGCTGCGGGACGCCCTCGCCGCCTTCCGGTCCGGTGACGCCCGCTCCGAGCACTGGGAGGGCCGCTGCCTGGAATGGCTCGGCCGGTCCGCCGAGGCGCACGGCGACACGGCCGGGGCGGCCCGGCTGTACGGCGGTGCCCTGGAGCTCGCGCGGCGGCTGGACCCGGCGGACGCGGAGCGCCTGGAGGACCGGCTGCGGCACCTGTGAGGGGTGCCGCAGCCGGTCGCTCCCCCGCGCCGTCCTCCCGTCACCCGCCGCCGGTGGAGTACCGCCCGGACCACGGGTGGTCCAGCGGGACGACGGCGCGCAGGGCCTCCCGCGCCCCGCCCGCCGCCAGCCACGCGTGCAGCACGGAGGCGGCCAGGGCCGAGGCGGCGTACGCCCCCGGCTCATGGCGTCCCGTGCCGTACGGCACGGGCCCTGTGCGCCGGGTCCCAGGGCCGTCCGCCGGGCCGCCCCGCACGCCGGACACGCCGCGTACGCCGAGCACGTACCCGGTGCCGACGCCGGGCACCGCGGCGACCAGGCAGCCGGGGTGACGGGCGAGCAGGTCGTCCACCCGGGCACGGGCCGCCGGAGCGGGCAGCGGCACCCGGCTCAGCAGCACATCGGCGTGCTCCGCGAGCTCCGGCCGCCCCGGTGCGTCCGGATCCGCGCGCAGGTGCACATCGCACGGGAGGCCGTCGGGCGGAGTGCCGTTGATCGGGAGACCTCCGTACGGCGGATGGCCGCAGGCCGGGCGCACCGGCCCGAGCGGTCCGCCCGGGGCGCGGGCCGGTGGGTCGGCACGGACGAAGGCCCGCCCGTGGGACACGTCCGACCGCCACAGGACGGCCGCCCATCCCGCCGGACCGGGGCTCCCGGGCGGACTCGGTGCGTCCGGCCGGGCCGCGGCGCCCGACCCGCCTGGGCCGTCCGGCCCCGGCCGGTCCGGAGTGGCCGAGCGACCGGGCGCGACCGGCCGCCCCGCACCGTCCGGCCGGCCCGGCGCGGCCAGCCGTCGCAGGACGGCGAGCCGCCTCCAGCCGTGCAGCCGTTCCCAGGCGTGCAGCCGTTCCCAGCCGTGCGGTGGCTCCCACGCGTGCGGTGGCTCCCAGGCGTCCCGGGGTCGTCCCCAGTCCTCCGGTTCTCCCCGGTCCCGGGCAGGCGCGGTGTCCCCGGCCGGCCGGGGCCGGGGAGGGTGGCCGTCCCCGGGCGGCGTGCCCGGGGTGACGGCGGGGGCCGGGGCGCCGAAGCAGACGGTGACCCAGGCCGCGCCGGGGCCAGGACGCGGCGGCGGAGGCGGGGCCGGGGGTCCGGTCACCGGTGCGGTCGGCCGGGCCTCCCGCCGGCCGTGGCGGGGCGTCCCGGTCCGCTGCCTCATCGTCCGGCCCCCGGGCCCGCGGAGACCTCCCACCGCCGCAGTGGGGGCGGCGGTTCGGGTGGCGCGACGAGCAGGGGATGGGCCGGTTCGCCCAGGTCGAGCAGGCGGTAGACCAGGGCGCGCATCCGCCGGTGGAACTGCCCCGGTACCGAGGTCAGCGAGGCGGCCACCTGGTCGTACTGGCCCGGACCGCGCTCGTGCGCCGCGTACTCCAGTTGCTCGGCCAGCGGCCGGGCGGAGGACAGCACGGGTGCGGCGGCGGCCAGCAGCGCCGCCGGGGAGGACGCCGACACCTCCCGGCGCGGGCCGTGCGTCAGCAGCACGGTCGCGTCGGTGAGCGTGCCGTAGGCCGTCAGGGAACCGTGGTCCCCGATGATCCAGTCGGCGGCGATCAGCAGGGGCTGCCAGTCGGCCTCGGGCGGTACGACCGCGATGCCCCGGTCGCGGCACCCGGCCAGCCAGCGGTGCACCTGCCAGGTGCCGTGCCCGGCGAACACGTTCGGATGGATCAGCAGGGCGATCCGGTGGCGGTCGTCCGGCGGGCGGCTCACCAGGTGCGGCAGCAGCGCGTCCAGGTGCCCGAACGTGGAGCCCTGCCCCCAGGTCGAGGCGACGACCACCAGGCGCTGGCCGTCCTCGACCCCCAGTGCGCGGCGGTAGTGCCCGCGCAGCGGCAGTCCGGCCGTGATCCGGTCGACGCAGGGGTCGCCCACCACATGGGCCACGGGCAGCGCCTCGGGGCAGGAGCGGGCCAGCTCCGCCACGTCGCGGTGGTGTGCGTAGACGATCGCCCTCGGCACCACCCGGCCCTCGTGCAGCAGGTGCCGACGGCTGAGCATCCCGGGCGGCCGGTGCTCGCCCGGGGCCAGGGACGTGGTGTCGGTGAGCGGTTTGATGTGCCCGGCGCCGTGCGAGATCCGCACGACCGGGGTGCGCAGTTCGTGCACTCCGCGCGAACCGGCGGCCAGCGCCAGGTCGAACTCGGTGCGGCGGGCTTCCTTCCAGGGCACGGTGGTGATGCCCTGCGCCTCCAGATACCGGGTGACCCCGGTACCGAAGGCGTGCGGTGCGGTGGTGAAGGCGACCTGCACACGCAGGTCGGCCTCCAGTAGTTCGAACACTTCCCTCAGGCGCTGTGCGAACGTCACCGTGTGGACGACCACCAGCACCCGCTTGCAGTCCCGTACGGTGAGCCAGTGCCCTCGCTCGATCAGTGCCGGTCTCGTGAATCCGACGGCCACGCGATCCCCCATCGCTCGTCTCGGCCTACAGCGGTCGACGAGGGGTTTCCCGGTGCGCCGGGCACTTTCCTTGCAGTCTCCTTGCAGCGGCCCTACGCGCGACGCCCGCGCTCCGGGGGCGTTCGGCCGGAGCACGGGCGGGCGAAGTACAGGCGGGTGGGGCGGGGTGAGCGGCGCCGGGACGGCGTCGTCAGAGATCGCCCTTGATGTAGGAGCGGGCCGCCGCCATGGCGTCCTTGTGCCGGTCCTCGGCGATGGCCTGGATCGGGGAGTCGTCCTCCAGCTGCGGATTCATCCCGATCATCCAGGCGCGGGCGGTGTGGCAGTTCTCCTCGAAGGTGATCATCTGGAAGATCTGATAGGCGGCTCGCAGCCGCAGCTCGGAATCGATGCGCGGGCTGTTCTGCTCGCTGCACCACTTGCCCACCTGCTTGGGGTCCTCGATACCGGCGATGAAGGCGGTCAGCCGCTGGCCGAAGTTCTCCTGGAGGAAACGCGCGATGACCGCCGCGGAGGCCTGGACCATCTCCGCGTGGGCGGTGGTCTCGCTGTCCCGGTCGGTCCTGCTCTCCCGGTCGATCAGGGTCTTCATGCTCTCCTCGATTCCTCGGCGCACCGTCCGGTGACCGGGACGGCGCGGCGGAGGGTGGTGTGTGGCGCTGCCTCAGGACGCGTGCACATCGGCCTGGATGCGGCCGGGCGCGGGGAGGCATGCGTGCGGGAGGAGGTGACGGCGGTCGCGGACAGGGACGCGAGCACGCGGACCGACCGTTCGACGGTCGGCCGTGGCGCGTCAGCGGGTAACGGACGCCTGGTCAACATCGCTCCCCCCATGGGTGTCTTGGGACAAGTCTACCCCTCGTCCCGGCGGATACTCCACCACTTTCCCCCCGGGAATCCCCCGGAAATCCCACCCGGAACCTTCCCGAACAGAGTACACGAAACGGACTCAGGGCCGCCCGGAAAGGCGTGACCAGGGGATTTCCGCCGTCAACCAGGGGGGATGGACGGGGGTTTCGGTCGGCCCGGACGGGGGCAGTGTCATCCCGTCAGGGGGCGGCCGGGTGGCGGAGGTGACGGGGCCGATGATCCGACGGTGACGGGTCGACCGGCCGGCAGGCCGGGCGGGGGTGCGGTGGGGCCGGCGGCAGGGCGCCCGCGCGGTGGTCAGAACAGGCGCAGGCCGTACTCCGTGGCGACTTCCTGGAGGGCCTGGTCCTCCAGGCGGATGGGGCGCCGTTCGGCGTGGGCGAGGTCGACGTCCTGGAGGACGGCCCAGCACTGCCGGCCGCCGTAGCCGGAGCGGTAGGCGATGCCCTGGGCCAGGCGGTGCCCGGTCCGGTTGCGCTGGGCCACGGTCCAGGCGGCGATCTGCCGGGCGATCCTGCGGTCGCGGCCGTGGATGTGCTCGTCGGTGAGGCCGTTCTCCACGCCCCACGCGCTCAGTTCGCTGTGCAGTTCCTTCATCAGGACCTCGCGGGTGGCGGAGGCGTCCACGTCGAGGAAGCGGGCGTCCCCGGGCGGCAGCAGCCGGACGAGCACATGGTCCTCGCGCCAGCCCGAGGCCAGGTGGCCGAGGCGCATCGTGCTGGGTTCGAGGTCCCAGTCGCCGCCGATGAGGGTGCGCATCTTCGGGTGGACCCGGAAGTGCGCCAGCGCCTCCGCGTAGCAGCCGGCCAGCTCGCTCGCGCAGTAGAGCATGCCGTAGGTGGCCAGGCTGAACCGGCCGGCACTGGAGCCCTGGCTCGTCTCCGGCTCCAGCCTGTTGTACGCCAGCGGCTGCCCGCGCTTGCCCAGGCGCCACATCCCCCGCTCGGGGGCGGAGACGAGCGCCACGGGAGGTTCGTCGGCCGACCCCATCACACGTGTGCCTTTCCGGCGGCGGCGCGCGCCGCCGGGGTTGTCGTTCATACACCCTCGCTGCTGGGCCGCTGTTGGCCGGCGGACGACACGGCCGGAGTCCGGGAGACCCGGCCGGCGGAGTGCGTACTCCTGGTGTTCCACCGGTGTTCCGCCGGGTGGGGTGGTACCGGGTGGTGCATGTGCCGACGGGACATTCGAGCGATCATTGTCCCGCAACTGCGGTGAAGGGGAGCGGTTTTCGGCCTGCGCGCGGGGGCGCGCGGGAGAGGCGCTGAGGCATCCGGAGGGCGCACGCCCGGCTCAGGGCGCCCGGCCGACCGGGGTGCGGGACGGGACTGGAGGGAGGCGGGACCGGGCGGTCAGGGGACCCCGGGTGTCGGCTTCGTCGTCTCAGTAAGGGCCCAGGTCCAGTTCGAAGACGCTGAGGCCCGCCTTTCCGGCCACGAGCAGTACGGGGTGGCCCGGCAGGGTGCCCTCGCCGTCCGTCGGGCGGGCCCGGAGGACGCCCAGCGGGCTGCCGGTGACGACGCGCCTGACCCGGGTACCGGCGGTGACGTCCCAGATGTGGACGGTGCCGCCGGGGCCGGTGGCCGCCAGGTGGGGGCGGCCGGCCGGGGTGCGGAAGCAGGCGAGGGCCGTGACCGGGCCGTCGGCGGCGTCCAGTGCCGCGCCGACGGGGCACAGCGCCTCCGCGTCCCACAGGCGTACGGTCCCGTCCTCGCCGCCCGAGGCCAGCAGCGGTCGCTCACCGGGCCCGGTGGGCACCGCGGCCACGGCGTGGACGCCCTGCTGCCCGCAGTGGACGGGCGGTCCGGCCGGACCGGTGGCGGGATCCCAGCTCCGCAGGGTGCCGTCCGCACCGGCCGAGACGACACGCGGACCGTGTGCGGTGGTGAGCACGGCCAGGTCGCGGACGCTCAGGCGGTGGTCGTCCCAGCAGGCGAGGCGGGTCTGCCGCCCGAGGTCCCACAGATGGACGGAGCCGTCCGCGCCACCGGTGGCCAGCAGGGTCCGTCCGGTGCCGTCCGGGAAGGCCGCCATCGTCTGCACGGGCAGGCTGTGGCTCACCAGCGTGCCGCGGCGCACCGGCGCACCGGCGAGGTCCGAGCCCGCGCCCGCGCCCACCGACCACAGCTGCACGCTGGCGTCGCTGTGCGCGGTGACCAGCAGCGGCCCGTCCGCGGTCGCGGTCCACGCGAAGGCCGTCACCGCCGAGTCGCCGACGGGCAGCCGCACCTGTCCTCCGGTGTCCGCGTTCCACAGCGTGGCCTCCTCCTCGTCGGCCACCGCGACGAGCAGCGGCCCGCCGGTCGCGTCCCGGCCCGGCAGCGCGGCGGCCACGACCGAGCGGCGCACGGCCGGGGCCGGCCGGCTGCCGTGGCCCGTGAGCAGCCAGCGGCGCAGGGTGCGGTCGCCGCCCGCGGAGACGACGGACGGGACGGTGCCCGGCACCGCGGTCAGGGCGAGCGGGGTGGCCGTGTGACCTTCGAGGGGGCCGCCGAGCGGACGGCGCGTGCCGGTGTCCCACACCCGCAGCACATGGTCGGTCCCGGCGCAGACCACGGCGGGCTCGCCGTCCACCGGTACGGCGGCCAGGGCCGTGGCCGACCGCGCGGGCGGCGGTCCGGCCGTCACCTCACCACCGCCCTCCGCCACGTCCCAGAAGCCGAGGTGCCCGGAGTCGTCGCAGGTCGCGAACCGGTTCGGCGTGGGCAACCCGACCACGGCCCGCACCTCGTCCGGGTGCTCGCCCAGCGGGACGAGCCCCTTTCCCGGCCGCCACACGCCGACCCGCCCGCCCTGGGCGACGGCCAGCGCCATGCCCTCTCCGGGATCGAGTCCGACCCCGGCCAGGATCGCCGGTACGGGGTCGAGCGCCGGGAGAGCGGCGGTTTCTTCGAGGTCGGAGGGAGCGGAGGGAGCATCGGGGCCGGAGGGGTCCGAGGTGGCGACCGTGTGGAAGGTGACCGGGTCCAGGGCCGTGAGGCGGCCGTCGCTGTGGGCGACGAGGACGCGGGACGGCCCGTCCGCCGGGGTGAGGAGCGTGAGACCGCTGACCCAGGTGTGCGGGCGGCGCAGCGCCTCGCCCAGCAGCCGGCCGCGGGTGCTGTCCCAGACCCGTACGGTCCCGTCCGTACCGCCGGAGACCAGCAGGTCGTCAGGGAGCGGCAGCAGGTGCTGGAGGGCGCCGCCCTGTGTGCGGGCGGGCGCGCCGACCGGGGCGCCGTACGTCTCCCAGCGGCGCAGCGTCCCGTGGCTGTCGCCGGTGACCAGCAGGGGCCTGCCGTCGGACGTGACGGTGTGGGCGAGGGACTCGACGACGGTGTCGGTGACGGCCAGGACGTTGTCCGCCGCCGTCCAGTCGGTCCACAGCGGGGTGAGGCACGAACCCGTCAAGTGCCTTTCTCCCGCGGGCAGTTCGGACAGCGGGACGCGGCGGTGGGCCGCCGCGTGGTGCGCGAGGTGCAGGCCGGCCTGCCGGGACTGAGGAGCGGCGTCGCCGAGGAACGGCTCGATGGCGGCCCATGCCTCCAGCCACTCCTGGCGCTGTCCGGTGCCGGTCTGCCGCAGCAGGGTGCGGACCTTGCCGCTCGTCTCCCAGGGCAGCAGGGCGCGCGGTACGTGCGCGTCGTCGAGGACGTCGCCGCGTGCGGCGTGCGCGGCGAGATGGCGGCTCAGGTAGGGGTGCGGCGGGACGGTCGCGTCCTCGGTGACCAACTCGGCCAGCGCTTCGGCGATGAGCCGGTGGGCCTCGGCCCGGGTGATCCATGTTCCGGGGGTTCCGGGGGTCGCAGGGGTTCCGGGGGTTCCCGGGGTGGGGCGGCCCGGTGCGGTACGACCGGACCGCCTGCGGGCCGTCTGGTCCGGGAGGGCGGCCCGGCCCGGTCCCGCCGCGGCCCGGGGGCCCGTACGCTCCCGGAGGCCGGGCAGGACGCCCGGACCGGACGGACTCTTGACGCTCCGCACGTCCCGGGCGTCCGCCGCCTCCTTCACGTCCGCCGCGTCCGCCGGGGCCGGTGAGTGGCCCCGGCCCGGCAGGAGGTTCTGGCGCGGGTCGCGGAGGATCTCGGCCAGGCGTTCATGGGCCGGGCGGTACACGATCCGGTCGTCCTCGTGGTCGTGGGCCAGATACCCGGAGAGGCCGCCGCGCAGCAGGATGCCGATCATGCGGTCCGGGTCCTCGACGGGCCGCCCCAGCAGCGCCCCGGCCACCGCCGGCCACACGGTGGACCAGGGGATGCCCGCGCCGAGCGCGAAGGCACCCGCCCGCAGCAGCGCCAGGGCCACGTCCGGCGGCAGGCCCTCCGCCCGCGCCAGGACGAGATCCCGGCGGAGCAGTCCGGTGGTGCCGGTGTGCAGCAGTTCCCGCCACCGGCGGCTCGCGACCAGGACGGCCGGGTCGGGGGCGGCCCGCAGTTGCTCGCCCGCGAGCCGGGCGTCCAGGAACGAGGGCCACACCTCGGCGGCGACCGTCTCGGCGGCCTCGCGCACGGCCGCCGCCCGTCCGGCGGGCCCGGCGCCGGAGCCCGCGCTCTCCTCCGTGTCCGGGCCCGTCCCCGTGCCCGTGCCCGACCCCGGCCCCGTTCCTGTTGCCGTCCCCGTATCCGCACCGGCACCGGCACCGGCACCGGCACCGACCAGTGCCTCCACGTAGTCGGCGATGTCGGCGCGGCTGCCCGGTCCGTCCGTGCGCAGGACCGTCGCCGAGGGGAACACCTCGCGCAGCGCGCCGAGCAGTCCGGTCTCCGGCCGCCCGGCGGCCCGCGCGCTCTCCCCCGCCGCGTCCGGCTCCTCCCGTTCCTCGGGTGCCTCCTGCCCCTCAAGTTCCTCTGGTTCTTCAGGTTCCTCCGGTCCCTCCGGTTCCTCCGGTCCGGTCGCCGGTCGGCTGCTGCGTACGCCGATGACCAGCCGGAGGCGGCGGCGGCCGGTGCCCGGGTCGGCGCGGCGCGGGCCGGGGAGGGCGGCGCCGGGCGGGGGCACGCAGTGCGCGCCGAGCGGGGCGAGGACGCCGTGCACGATCCGGAAGGGATCGGCGGCCTCGTCGAGTCCGTCCAGCACCACGGTCACCGGGTCCCCCGGCTCGCCGAGGTACGCGTCGAGCAGGGCCGTCCACCGCTCCACCGGGTCGTCGGCGGGGCCGGGCGCGGGCGGGTCGATGCCCAGGCCCCGCAGCAGTTCCCCGAGGACCTCGGCGGCGGTGCGGCGGCGGGCGAGCACCGCCACGGAGACGGCCTCCTCGGCCGGTACGGTCTCCGGCGGCGCGGATCCGACGGCGTCCTGGTAGCGCGGGTTGGCGCGGAACAGCGGGTCGCTGAGGGTCACCGCCCGGCCCAGCACCGCCGACTTGCCGCTCCCGGCGGTGCCGGTCAGCAGCAGCACGCCGCCCGGCCGGCCGAGGAAGGCGGTCAGCGCGGCATTCAGGCGCCGCCGCCCGCTGAAGTACCAGCCGGGATCGTCCGCGTGCGGCCGCCCGCTGGCCCGCGCGAGCCATACGTCGATGTCGGCGGCGGGCGTGGCCACCGGGCGGCGGGCGGGCGCGACCACCTCGCGGGGCGGCCGGTACCCGGGGTTGGGCAGACAGGGCGAGGGGACGGTCGAGCCGGAGCCGTCGATGACCCGGTGCAGCCGGTGCTTGCGCCGCTCGGGGTCGGAGCCCAGCTCGTTCTCGAACTCGGTCATCAACTGGGTGACGCTCAGCCGCTCGTGGGTGATCTGGGCGCTGGTGCGCAGCCGGTCGAGGACACGGCGCAGCACCGAGGGGAAGCGCCGTACCTGCACCAGCTGGTCCTGGTCGCAGGTGGCGACGACGTCGAGTTGGGCACCCCGGCGGCGGCGCCCGGCGATCTCCCCGAACAGCGGCAGGAGTTCACCGGCGACGCCCTGGGCGAAGCAGGTGTTGACGATGACGAGGACGTTCTCGGCGTGGGAGTCGAGGGCGGCGGCGACGAGGTCGCTGGTGCGCACGGCCGTGGCGAGCTGCCGCGTCGGGTCCGTCCCGGGCAGTTGCAGGAAGTGCGTGCGGGAGGCGCCCATCCTGCCGTGGCCGGTGATGAAGAGGACCAGGGCCTTGCCGCGGTTCTCGCGCACCCCGGCCTCGTACAGGAAGCGCTCCACGTCGTGGCGTTCGCGCAGTTCGGGCTGGGGGACCTTGTGGAAGGGCTCGGCGGAGCCGGGCGAGCACCACCACTCGTCGAGGACGGCGAGCTGTTCGTCGATGCCCTCGGTGAACTCGGTGTCCCCGTCGTCGTAGTCGCGGACCGCGACCGTCACCAGGACGCGCTCGGGGCTCTGTCCGCGGTCCTCCGGGCCGCTTCCCCGCCCCTGTCCCGGCAGCGCGTCCGGCGATGTGTCACCGCTTCCCGCAAGTGCTCCCGCCCCCCGCTGCATGCTCCCTATCCTTCCCTCATGAGCCAACCGTCGCAGCAGTATCCGGCACCCGAACGGCCCTACCGCCTGCCCGCTCTGTCACCCAACACGACGCAGGACGCGGTGGTCGTCGTCCCCGGCATCATGGGCAGCGAACTGTACGACGTGGAGCGGGACCGGGTGGTGTGGGGCCTGGCGAACACCGGGTGGCTGCTGCGCGCCTGGACCACGCCCGGGGGGCTGCGGCCGCTGCACCTGACGCCGGACGAGCGCGAGGGCAGGCTCGGCCGCATCCGTGCCCGGCGGCTGCTGACGACGCCCGCCTGGAGTCCCGTGCTGCGCGGGGTGGAGCCGTACACCGACCTGGTGGCGACCGTGACGCGGAGTGTGGCCGCGCCCGAGGCGGTGCTGGAGTTCCCGTACGACTGGCGGCTGCCGGTGGCCGTGAACGCGCGGCTGCTCGCCGCCGCCGCGCGGGCGCACCTCGAACGCTGGCGCGTGGACCCGGCGCACACGCAGGCGCGCAGGCACCGGGTCGACGAGCGCGAGGGGCGGCTGGTGTTCGTCGCCCACTCCATGGGCGGGCTGCTCGTGCACGCCGCGCTGGGCGACGGGCCGGACGGCGAGGAACTGGCCCGGGACACCCGGGGGGTGTGCACGCTCGGGACGCCGTTCCAGGGGTCGGCCGCCGCCGCGCTGATCCTCAACACCGGCCGGGGCACGCCGGTGCCGCTGCCGCACGGGCGGCTGCGCGACCTCGCGGTGACCCTGCCGGGCCTGCACGACCTGCTGCCTACGTTCCCGTGCCTGGACGAGGGGCTGAACGTGCGGCGGCTGACCACCGTGGACATCGCCGACCTGGGCGGGGACAAGGACCTCGCCAGCGCGTCGCTGGCGTTCCACGAGCGGCTGCGCGGCCGGATGCTGCCCGGACACCGGGCCGTGGTCGGCATCAGCCAGCGCACGGTGCAGTCGCTGGCGCTGCGCCAGGGGGTCGTGGAACCGTACGAGCACAGCTTCCGTCGGCACAGCGACGGCGAGCT
This sequence comes from Streptomyces sp. PsTaAH-124, assembly GCF_000373685.1. Lineage (NCBI taxonomy): Bacteria > Bacillati > Actinomycetota > Actinomycetes > Kitasatosporales > Streptomycetaceae > Streptomyces > Streptomyces sp. PsTaAH-124. Next base: position 286,621 of record NZ_KB892180.1, read on the forward strand.
GATGCGGGACGCGGACGGCGTGCCGCGCCGCTTCGACGTCGCGGGCGACGGGACGGTGCACCGGGAGTCCGCCGCGCTGAGCCGGGCCACGGTGCCGCTGGCCCTCCAGCACGGGGCGCTGGCCAAGGGCGAGGCGGCGCTGGAGGCGGTCACCGCGTTCCTGGAGGAGGACGAGCACCTGGGTCCCCCGCAGGCCGCCGCGGGTCTGGGACTGCGGGTGCCGGACCTGGTCGCGCCCGGCGCGCGCTGGACGGTGCGGGTGCACGGCGCGGACGGCCCGGCGGGGCTGGAGTGCACGGTCGAGGAGGTCGCGGAGACGGGCGCGCCGGGCGGCTTCCGTACGCGGGCCGCGCTGGAGGCCGACGAGTACGGGGGCGAGGACATCGTGGCCGGGCGGGTGACCGTACCGGCGCCCGGCCTGTACCGGGTCGTGCTCGACTCGGGCGACGACACCCCGCTCACCCAGCTCGTCCTGGCGGGCGCGGAGGCGGAGGACGGGCCCGGCCTCACGGACTGAGCGCGCCGGGGCGCGCGCCCGCACGACGTCTCGGCCGTACGCCCCTCGGGGGCGTACGGCCGTCATGCGCGCGCAACCAAGACCGGGTCACGACTTTCCCCGTGATTCACCAAGGGCTGGTGGGCTGCACTCGTCGGCAGCCGTACGACGCCCGTACCCGACGTACGGGCGCCCGGGTACGGACCTTCCAAGGAGTCGCTCCCATGCACAGACCCACCCGTCGTCAGCTCACGATCGCCACCGCGCTGGCCGTCACCACCGCGGCCGCCCTGACCGCCACCACGGTGGCCGGCGCCTCGGACAGCAAGCAGCACGCCCAGCACGCCATCCAGGGCGGCAAGGCGAAGAACGTCATCCTGCTGATCGGCGACGGCATGGGTGACTCCGAGATCACCCTCGCCCGGGACTACACGGTGGGTGCCGATGGGCGCCTGAACATGGACAAGTTCCCGCTGACCGGCGCGTACACGACGTACGCGGTGCACGCCGACGGCACGCCGGACTACGTCACCGACTCCGCCGCCAGCGGCACCGGCTGGGCCACCGGCCACAAGACGGTCAACGGCCGCATCTCCAAGACGCCGGGCTCGGACAAGGCCGTCCCGACCATCCTGGAGCTGGCGCAGCGGAACGGCTACGCGACCGGCAGCGTCACCACCGCCGAGCTCACCGACGCCACCCCGGCGGTGCTCGCCTCGCACGTCACCGACCGCTCCTGCCAGGGCCCGGCCGACATGGCCAAGTGCCCCAAGGACACCGTCAAGGCCGGCGGTCCCGGCTCCATCGCCGAGCAGTCCGTCAACCACAAGGTCGACGTGCTCTTCGGCGGCGGCAAGCAGCGCTTCGACCAGAAGATCACCGAGGGCCGGTACAAGGGCCTGACCGTGACCCAGCAGGCGCAGAAGCTCGGCTACCAGGTCGTCACCGACAACGCGTCGATGAAGGCCGCCCGGCCGGGCAAGCCGGTCCTCGGCCTGTTCGCCAAGGAGAACGTGCCGGTGGAGTGGACCGGCAAGGGCGCCGCGGTCGGCGGTACGGCCCCGCAGCGGTGCGTGACCTCCAACAGCGGGCGTCCCGCGAGCACCCCGAGCCTGGCCGACTCCGCCACCAAGGCGATCCAGCTCCTGGAGGCCAAGCAGAAGCACGGCCACGGCCGCTCCGACAAGGGCTTCTTCCTCCAGATCGAGGGCGCCTCGATCGACAAGCAGGACCACGCCGCCGACCCGTGCGGCCAGATCGGTGAGACCGCGGCCTTCGACCGCGCGGTCAAGGTGGCCCGCGACTACGCGGCCAAGCACCCCGACACCCTCGTGGTGACCACCGCCGACCACGGCCACAGCAGCCAGATCGTCCCGGTGGACGCCATGCCGCCCGGCCTGTCCTCCACCCTGGTCACCGACGAGGGCCAGCAGCTGAAGGTCAACTACTCGACCAACACCCCGGGCCAGTCGCAGGAGCACACCGGCACCGAGGTCCGTATCGCCGCGCAGGGCCCGCAGGCCTTCCGCGTCCTCGGCGTCACCAACCAGACGGACCTGTTCACCACGGTCCGCGAGGCGCTGCGCCTGCGCTGAGCGCGCGCCCCGCACGGAGGGGCGGGGAGTGGAGGCGCCGCACCTCCGCTCCCCGCCCCTTCCGCGTGTCTCAGCGGGCGGCGCGCGGGGCCGGGAAGCCGTGTCCGCGGGCGCCCACCACGACGAGCAGCACCGGCACCAGCAGGGCGAGGACGGTCCACGGGAAGGAGCCAGGACCGGCCGCGTCCAGCAGGACGCCGCCCGCCGCGCCGCCGACCGCCATGAACGAGTTCCAGGTGGTGACCAGCAGCGGCTGCGCGCGGTCGCCGCCGGCCGCGGTCACCGCGGTCTGGAGCAGCGTGGACACCCCGCCCCAGCCCAGGCCCCACAGCACCACCGCCGGATACACCAGAGCCTGCCCGCCGCCCGGCACGGTCAGCAGCGCGGCGGCCACCAGGAACACGGCGGTGCTCGCGACCGTCAGGGCGCGCAGTCTGCGGTCGACCAGGACGCCGGTGACGACGATGCTCACCACCGAGGCGAGTCCGAGGACCAGCAGGACCGTGTCCCGGGAGCCGCCCGCGCCGCGCGCGTCGAGGAACGCGGCGATGTAGGTGTAGAGGATGTTGTGCGCCAGCACATAGGCGGCGACGACGAACAGCACCGGCACGACACCGGGCAGCCGCAGCGCGCCCAGCACCGGTTCCCGCTTGCCCGGCCGCCGCCCCGGATGGTCCGGCACGGACACCGCGATCCACACCGCGAGCCCCACCGAGACCGCGGTGACCAGCCCGAACGTGGCCCGCCAGCCGACCAGTCCGCCCAGGAAGGTGCCGACCGGGATGCCCAGGGAGAGGGCCAGCGGCACGCCCGCCATGGTGATGGCGATGGCCCGGCCGACCAGGTGCGGGGGCGCCAGGCGGCGGGCGTAGCCGACGAGTTCGGCCCACACCACGGCCGCGGCGACCCCGGCGGCGAGCCGGAACGCCATGGTCAGCAGGTACTGCGAGGACAGCGCGGTGACCGTGTTGGCCACGGCGAAGGTCACGACGGCCGCCAGCACCAGGCGCTTGCGGCGCCAGCCGGCCGTGGCCGCGGACACGGGCAGCGCGGACAGGCCCGTGGCGAGGGCGTAGACCGTCAGTGTCTGCCCGGCGGCGGGCTCGCTGACGGAGAGGTCGCGGGCCATCTCGGGCAACACTCCGGCGGGCAGCGCCTCGGTGAGGATCGCCATGAAGGCGGCGGTGGCGAGGGCGAGCAGCGCGGACAGGGGGAGCTTCCCGCGCGGGTGCGGAGTGCCTGTGGGCGGTCCGGGAAGAGCGTCCGTGGGCCGTCCCGTGCACGGCGTCTGCGACATCGACATGCCTGTTAGGGTTCAACCCTCACATACATGTGAAGGTCAATTCGGCTCCGTATGAGGTGGGTCACATGCGCATCGGAGAGCTGTCCGCCCGCACCGGCACCCCACCCCGGCTGCTGCGCTACTACGAGGAGCAGGGCCTCCTCGTCCCCGACCGCGCCCCCAACGGCTACCGCGACTACGGCGAACGCAGCGTGGACCGCGTCCTCCAGATCCGCGGCCTGCTGGACTCCGGACTCCCCACCCGCGTCATCAAGCAGATCCTCCCCTGCCTCAAGGAACCCCGCTCCATCCAGGTCGCCGACGCCACCCCGGAGACCATCGCCACCCTGGTCCGTGAACGCGACAGCATGACCCAGCGCATCGCATGCCTGACCCGCAGCCGCGACGCGATCGCGGTGTACGTGGACTCGGTACTGGCCCGGCAGCGGGAGGACGCACAGCACGCGACGGCACGGCCGGAACCACCCGCCCCGGTCCGGGCACCGCGATAGCGTCGTCCGGAGGACTTCGTCGGGGAGGGACGGACACCGGATGCCGCACAGCTCGGACACCGCCGGCAGGCACGAACAGCGCGGACTGATCCTCGACTTCGCCGGTGTGCTCACTGCCCGTCCCCTCGAAGCGCACCGCACCTGGTGCGTGTCGGAAGGACTGCCCCCGGACGCGTGGCGCAGCACCCTCGGCGACCATCCCGAAGGCCGACGCCTCTACGCCGCCCTGGAGATCGGCGAGATGGGGCAGGCCGAGTGGAACGAGGGCACGGCCGCTCTGCTCGGGCCGCACGTCGATCCGGTCGACCTGATGGGCCGGGCCTGGGCCGGAGTCCCCGCGGCGCACCGGATGGTCGCGCTCGCACGTGCCGCGCGGGCAGCCGGTCACCGTCTCGCCCTGCTGTCCAACAGCTTCGGTCTCGACCCGTTCAACCCCTACGAGCACGTCGGCGTCTGGGACCTGTTCGACACGCACATCGTGTCCGAGCTGGCCAAAATGGCCAAGCCCGAACCGGCGATCTACCGACTCGCTCTGGAGCGGATCGGACTGCCCGCCGAACGGTGCGTCTTCGCGGACGACCACGGCACCGCCCCACACCTGATCGTTCATGGCCGGGTGCGAGGGACGCTCCCCGGCACCTGACCGCCGTGGGTTCGGATCGTCCTGCGTACCCGAACGGCCCGTCCCCGAATGCCGTGGGGCGGGCCCGCCGTCATGCGTGGCCCCCTGCGCCGCGGCGCCGAGCCCGCCCGCGGCGGCAGCCGCAGCGAATGACGACAGGGCTCCGCGTGTGAACAGCAGCGCGGGCCCGTGCGGGGTCTTGCTGTCCCGGACGGCCACCGTCCCGGCGCCTGCGATGCCGCACTCCACGCACTGTGCCCCGCTGTCGCTGTACGGGGACTTCCACCACGCCACGGGCAGGGGGGAGGCGTCGTCAACGTCGGTCATGCGCTCTCCCTTCTCTCGGTGATCAGTCCTGCCGGTCCTGCGATGCCTCGGCCGGGGACGCGGCGGGGGCAGCGGCATCCGGGCCTGGACACCGTACGAGAGGGTGGACTCCGCGCGCGGCGCGCCTACGCGGCGGCGGCCAGCTCGCGTGCCCGTTCCGTGAAGTCCGCGACGAGGCGGTGCCGCCCGAACGGCCGCACGCGCCGCGACAGATCTCCGACCGCCTCGACGGCCCGCGACGACTTCACCTGTCCGGCGAGCCTGAGTGTCCGCACACCCGCGGCATGCGCGGCCCCGAGGTCGCGTCGTTGCAGGTGGGACACCGCAAGGGCCGCGTGGGACACCGCGCCGCGGCGGGCAGTTCGTGCCGGACCGGGCCGAGGCCGACGGCCCCGGAAGGGGCGCTGACCGGAACGGTTGCCGGGGCTGGGAGGCGCCGTCGGCAGTCCTGCGGCACCTTGGCGGGGAAACCGGCTCCAAAGTGCTGCGCCAGGCGCACCGGACCGCCGAGGATGGTCACATGACGACCACTTCACAGGCCCGTTCCTTCGACAAGGCAGCCGCCGGCTATGCCGCGAACCGTCCTTCGTATCCGCCCGCCCTGTTCGACGCGATCGAGGAACTCGCCGGCCGGCCCCTCGACGGTGCCCGCGTCGCCGACATCGGTGCCGGCACCGGCCTGGCGACCTCCCTTCTTCATGCCCGGGGTGCGCGCGTCATCGCGGTGGAACCCGGTTTCGGGATGGCCTCCCAGTTCCGCATCGGACTGCCCCATGTCCCCCTCGTACTCGGTGACGGCAACAACCTGCCGCTCGCCTCCGAGTCCATCGACATCATCACCTATGCCCAGGCCTGGCACTGGACCGACCAGCGCGAGTCTGTCCCGGAGGTCCTCCGAGTGCTGCGCCCCGGCGGTGCGCTCGCCCTCTGGTGGAACGATTCGGACAGCACTGTGCCCTGGATAGCCGACCAGGACTCCCGCCTGCGCCGCCTCTTCGGTGCCGAGGACAGCGAACCCGACCCGAGGGCCCGGTACCGCGGCTTGCCGGCCCAGCTCGGATTCGTCACCCAGCAGGTGAAGTGGACCAGGAGCGTCCCACTCGACACCCATCTCGCGAACCTGGCCAGCTATTCCGACTTCCTCGTCCTCGGCGAGAACGGCACCAGGACGTTTCTGGCCGCCGAGCGCGATCTCTTGGCCGAAGTCTTCCCGAACGGCACGGTCGACGAGCACTACGTGGTCAGCCTGGCCGTCGCTGCCCGCTGACACCACGGCAGGCCCGCGGGCGGATCACCCCGGAGGGACGCCGCCCGCCCTGCGCCGAAGGCCCGCGCACCTGTCATGCCCGGAACGCCTCACGGACGGCCGTGAAGGAGCCCTCGGCCCGTGCGGCAGCCGCGCGGGCCGACCCGGCCGAGACCGGCGCCACGGCGCTAGAGGACCAGGGGCTGTGTCCCCCGTCTCACCCCACCCCCCAGGCAACTGAATCGGTGACTGCTAACGTCTACCAACCTGTAGACGTTCATCTGTCGGACGATCTGACTTCACCAGGAGTCCACCTCCGCGTCCACGCGTGTTCACCGTGGCGCACCCGTACCGAGACACTGCCCGGAGATCCACCTGATGACGAGTTCCTCCCCGGCCGCCCTGGCGCTCGACGGCGCGTCCATCGACGGCGGCCTCTACACCTCCGTCACCGACTTCGCCCGCGACACCCACTGGCTGAACGGGACAGCCGCCGCGTACTCCTCGGTGGGCATGGGGGTGTTCGTGCTGTTGCTGCTGGGGGCCTGGTGGGGGGCGCGGCGGCAGGGGAACTCGGTGATGGCGGCCGTGCTGGCGACGCCGTTCGCGGTCGTCATCGCCTATGCGGCCAACACCGGGATCAAGGACGTCTTCGAGGAGCCGCGGCCCTGCCGGGCGCTGCCGCACGACTTCCTCATCGAGGCGTGCCCGCCGGTGGACGACTACGCCTTCCCCAGCAACCACACCACGGTCGCCTTCGCGTTCGCGGTCGCGCTGCTGATCGTCAGCCGGTGGCTGGGCTCGGTCGCGCTGCTCGCGGCGGTGGCGATGGGCGCCTCCCGGGTGTACGTCGGCGCCCACTACCCGCACGACGTCGGCGTGGGCGCCCTGGTCGGCAGCCTGGTCTCGGTGCTCGTGGTGCTGCTGGCCTTCCGGTACTGCACCCCGCTGGTGCAGCGGCTGCGGGCGGGGGCGCTGCGGCCGCTGCTCGCCGCTCAGACGCCCTGAGTCCTCCCGTCCGCTCCCCCTTCGGCCGGGCCCGCCGCGTGGCGGGCCCTCGCCGTGCCGCCGCCGGTGAGCGCCGCCTCGATCGCGGCCATGTGGTCGGCCAGCAGCCCGAGGGCGGCCGTGGCGCGCACGAGCGGGTCCTCGGCGGGACCGCCCAGCGCCTGGGTGCGGGCGTACGCCGTCTTCAGGGCGGCCCAGCGGCCGGCCTGCTCCGGGGTGAGGGTGCCGCGCAGCTCGGCCAGCTTGAGCAGGTTGGCCTCGGCGCCGCTGGTGAGGGTCTGCGCCTCGGCGGTGAAGTGGTCCTCGACGACCGCGCCCGCCTCCGCCGCGTTCATGACGGGGCGGATCCGCTGGGCGATCTTGTTCATCGTGCGGTAGGAGCCCTGGAGCAGGAACGGCGGCTCGGTCCGGGTCTCGTCCGAGCGGGCGGCGGAGGCGATGTAGGCGGTGTTGACCGCGAGGACCGTCTCGCGCGCGGTGAGCAGATGCCGCAGTACGCCCGTGATCTGCTCCAGCTCGGCCGGGGCGTAGGCGTGGGTGAGCCGGTCGGCGCGGGCCGCGGGGTCCGCCTGGGCCAGCCGGACCAGCAGCTCCAGGTCGGCGCGGTCCCGGCCCGCCAGCGGGGCGAGCACCGGGTTGGAGGTGAGCGCGTTCTCCAGGAAGCTGAGCGCGAAGGCGTCCTCCTTGCCGGTGAGGACGTCGCCGAGGTTCCACACGTCCGCGCGGTTGGCGAGCATGTCGGGCACCCGGAAGCGCTCGCCCGACTCGGTGTACGGGTTGCCGGTCATACAGACCGCGAACCGCTTGCCGCGCAGGTCGTAGGTGCGCGGCTCGCCGTTCCACACGCCGTCGACGCGGCGGGTGGCGTCGCACAGCGGGATGAACTTCTGGAGCAGTTCCGGCGAGGTGTGCTGGATGTCGTCCAGGTGCAGCAGCGTGTTGTTGCCCGCCGCCAGCGCGAAGTTGATCTTTTCGATCTCCTGGCGGGCGGTGGCGTTCGGCGCCTCGGCCGGGTCGAGCGAGGTGACCGCGTGACCGAGTGCGGGGCCGCTGACCCGCACCATCATCAGGCCCAGGCGGTCGGCGACGTACTCCATCAGCGTCGTCTTGCCGTAGCCGGGCGGGGAGACGAGCAGCAGCAGTCCGCCGGTGTCGGTGCGCCGGCTCTCGCCCGCCGTGCCGAGCTGACGGGCCAGGCTGTCGCCGACCAGCGGCAGGTACACCTCGTCGACGAGCCGGTTGCGGACGAAGGCCGCCATGGAGCGCGGGCGGTGCTCGTCCAGGCGCAGCCGGACGCGTTCGGCCGCCACCAGCTCGGTGCGCAGGCGCTGATGGGCGCGGAAGGCGGGCACGTCGTCCCGGGCGAAGCGGCCGGTGCGGGCCAGGAACTCGTCCAGGCGCAGCACCAGCCGACGGCCGCCGATGCGCGGATGGGCGCCGAGCAGCCCCTCGGCCACCGCCACCGGTGAGACGTCCGCGTCATGGCGCGGCAGGCCGGGGCACAGCTCGGCGGCGACCGCCTCGGCCAGGTCGCCCGGCGTGGCACCGGCGCCGGTGGAGTCGGTGAACGCTGCGAGCCAGGCCCCGGCGAGCTGGGCCCGCGCGGCGAGGTCACCGAGCGCGTCCAGGTCCTCGTCGTAGGCCGAACCGCCCACCGTGTGCCGGAACTTGTCCAGCAGGGTGCGGGTGGCGGCGGCCAGCACGAAGCCCTCGGGTCCGGTCGTCAGCTCCTCGAAGAGATACGCGGCGGCGGCCCGCGCGTCCGGACCCGGCGCGGCGACGGGGCCGTTCACGCCCTCGGTCCCGGCGGCGCCGGTGCCGCCGGGCGCCGCCCCCGGGAGCCGGAGGGCACTGCCCGCCGTCCATGTCCCGACCGCGCCCGCGAGTTCCTCCTCCAGCTCGCCCACGGCGCCCGCCGCCGCCGGGCCGAACGTGTCGCGGGCGCGGGCCAGGGAGAGCGCCCGCCGGGTCCAGGCGGCGCGCTCGTCCGCCGTGCTGCCGTGCGCCCAGAACAGCTGGGCGGCGGCGCGGGCGGCGGGTTCGTGGCGCAGTACGCCCGCCCGCTCGTGCACGGGCAGCAGCGCGGTGAGGAGCACCGTGGCGTCGTGGTCGTGGACGCCCCGCTCGTAGCCCTCGTCGTACGCCTCCTCGGCGGCCCGGCGCACCAGGGCGCCCAGGTCGTCGGCGGCGGCGAGCGCGGCCGGGCCGTGCTCGCGCAGCAGCCGGGCGGCCAGGTGCTCGCCCCGGTAGACCTCGGGCGACTCCGAGGGGAGCTGCCGGTCCCCGTACGCGCGGGCGGCCGCCAGGCGCGGGTCGGTGACCGGGGCGCGGTAGTCCGTGCCGGTCAGCGCGAAGGCGAGACCGTCGCCGTCCGGGACCAGGGTGAGGTCGAGGGGCTGGGTGGTGACGGAGAAGCGGTGGGTGCCCAGCCGGATGGTCCGGCCGCCGTCGGTGTAGAGGTCGGTGCGGTCGCGCAGCGCGCGGGACGCCTCCTGGCGGGCGGCCTTCAGCCGTCCGTCCAGCTCGTCCGCCCGGACCGGGTCGCCGAGCGCGCGCAGGTCCTCGGCGGTGCGGCGGACCTTGGCGACCATCGGGTCGGAGGCGAAGTAGGTGCTGACCTCGTCGGCGTCGGCGAGCGTGGCCGCGCGCCGGGCCACGGTCGCCAGGATCCGGTCGGCGGCCGCCGCGAGCTGCCCGGCCCGGCGGGCGCGGGCGTCCAGCAGGGACTGCTTGCGGGCGGAGAACGCGTCGTGGATCTCGGTGCGCTTGTCGGTCAGTTCGCCGAGGAAGTCGTCGAACTCCGCGAACCGCGACTCCAGGTTCTCCAGCCGCACCAGCATGCCCGACAGCTGCTCGTCGCAGCTCTCGGGGCTGTCGGCGGCGGCGAGCGCGCCGGTGACCGCCTGCGCGAGCAGCGCGAACTCGGCGGCGAACTCGGCGCGGCCCTCGCGCTCGGCCAGCTCCCGGCGGCGGGCCTCCAGCAGGGCGCGGGCGCGGTTGACCCCGCCCAGCACCTCGGCGATGCGCTCCAGCACGGAGGTGCGCACGGTGGCGTCGGCGATCTCCAGGCCCGCGACGACCTCGGTGACGGTGCCCAGCGTGCCGGTCAGCTCGTCGAGCCGCTCGGCGACCGGGCGCGCGGCGGCCACCGACTCGACGGCCTCGGCGTCGGCGGCGAGCTGCTCGACGGCCTGGTGGTGGTCGGCGAAGGCGTCCTCGCGGGCGAGGAAGGTGACCGCCCGCTTGCCGAAGGCGGCCAGGTCGGTGCCGGTCTCGGCGGCGAGCGCGTCGATGCGGGCGGTGTCGGCGTACCGCATCTCCTTGAGGGTGAGCAGATGGCCCTGGGCGCGGCGCAGTTCGGTCAGCCCGCCCACCCAGGCGGCGGCGCCGCGCGGTGCCTCGCCGCGCAGCCGCCGCACCACCGCCGCGATCCGCTCGGCGGCCTCCTCCAGCGCCCGCGCGGCCCGCTCGGTGAGGCTCTGCACGGTGCGGAACTCGGTGAGCACCTGCTCGGCGGTGTCCCGTACCGCCGCCAGCGGGGTGCGCAGATCGCCGAGGTCGGCCTCGCCCAGCCAGTGGTGGGTGTCGGCGGCCCGCACACAGGCGGCGGCCAGCGCCTCGTACACCTCCGCGGTCGGGGTGGTCTCCGCGACCGCGCGGCTGATCGACAGGCAGTCGGAGATGCCGCGCACCAGGTCGGCGTTGCCGACGCGGGCCAGCGGTCCGGTGCCCGCGGTGGCGGCGGCGTGCGTGTCGGACACGTACGGCGAGGTCCACACCTGGATCGGGTGCACCCGGGCCGGCTCGGTCGCCGCCCCGGCCGGATCGGCGCGCAGCGCCAGCAGCGCGCCGTCCTCGAACAGCGCCCAGCCGTGGCAGGTCAGCGGGGTGGCGATCTCCTCGCGGATGGTGTTGTACGACAGCAGCAGACCGCGTCCCTCGGCGCGCGCGTGGAAGGCGTACAGCACGTCCTCGCCGTAGGGCGAGCGCACCTCGCGCTCGAACTCCAGGCCCGTGGTGTCGAGTTCGTACGTCTTGTACGCCCCGGTGGCCAGGCAGTAGCCGCCGGGGAAGACGATGCCCTGGTCCTCGGGCAGGCGGCGGCACGCCAGCCCGATGCCGTCGAGGCGGACCACCGACCGGGTGAGGGTGTTGAACACCAGGTGGCGGTGGGTGTCCTCCTTGTAGGGGCGGATGCGCAGCAGGATCAGCGCGCCCACGCGCGCGTACGCGATGTCGGCGTCGGCGAGCGCCTGGAGCGGCTCGTCGACGGGCTCGCTGTGGATGCCGGTGCCGGTCTCGGTGTCGTCCTCGGTCTTGACGGTGAGGGCGCCGCCGACGGTGGAGACGTACAGCTCGTCGCGGACCGAGACGTGCGGATGGCGGCCGAGCCGGTGGTCCTCGCGGGTCGTCGCGGTCCAGGTGAAGTCGTGGGCGGGCGGCAGCACATGGTCGCGTTCCCCGCGCGCGTCGAGGAAGGCGGCCCGGCCGCCGTCGGTCAGGTTCCAGCGCAGGACGCGGATGTCGCCGTCCTTCTCGCCGGTGCGGAAGACGGCCAGCAGGCGGCCCTCCACCCGGTGCAGCCGCAGCAGCCTGGCCTGCCGGTAGTAGCGGTGCAGGGCGCCGAACTCCCGGACGAACGCCGGGTCGTCGAGCAGGCCGGGCACGGCGTCCTCGGGCAGCGGGTTCAGCTCACGGTCGTACAGGGCGAGGACGTCGCCGACCCGGGGCTCGGGCCGGGTGCCGTCGTCCGGTCCGGCGTGCGCGGCGTTGCGGCCGAACAGCAGCCGCTCGCCGACGGCCACCACGTCCCGGGGGACGGCGGGGTGCTCGGTGCGCAGCCGTCCCGTGCCGGTGAGGTCGAGCCGGGTGGCGCCGAACTCCGCGGCCCGGCGGGCGTTGAGCGCCTCGGTGCCACGGGCCAGCTCGGCGGCCTGGGCAGTGAGCCGGTCGCGCAGCACCTCGTAGGTGCCGCTGTCCACGGCGTCGTACGAACCCGTCTCCTGGGCGGTGGCCATGGACATGCGTCCCTTCGGGAAGACGTCGGAAGCGAGGGGCGGTGCGGGGCCGCCGGGGTGCCCCCTGGCGCGGCGAGGGAGCGGGGGTACGCGGACCACCGCGCCACCAGGGCGCGGAGGCGGCCGCCGGGATACGGAGGCCGCCGCGCCACCGGGTGCGGGGGCCGCCGCGCTGCCGACCCCCGTGCGGCGGCGCGGCGACCCCCCGGGTGCCGTCAGGCCCTGACGGCGCCGTTGAGGGCGCTGACCGGGGCGTCGGCCAGGCCCAGTTCGCCCGCGCGGTCCAGCAGCTGCTGGAACTGGCCGGCGTGCGTGCCGCCGGAGTTCATCAGCTTCATCAGCAGCGCCGAGACGGTCAGGTTCTGCACATCGGCCGTGGAGACCGAGCCGAGGATGCGGCCCAGGTCGTCGGCGAGGCTCGCCGAACCGTCCAGGTAGGGCTTGGCCAGCGCCTGCGCCGTACCGGAGTGCTCGACGAAGCCGTCGACGCCCTTGCCCAGCGAGATCGCGTTGACCAGCCGGTCGAAGAAGACCGACTCGCCGCCGACGATGTCGATGTCGGCGTTCTCCAGGCCGGTCGCCAGCACCGTGGCCTGCGCCTCGGCGACCTGGCGCTGCACGTCGAGCCCGGCCAGCCGGATCTCCTTCTCCGCCTGGAGGCGCAGCCGGTACTCCTCGTGTCCGCGCGAGGCGTCGTCCAGCGCGGCCATCGCGGCGGCCTTCTCGGTCAGGCCCGCGGCCTCCGCCTTCAGCTTCTCGCCGATCGCCGTCGCCTCGGCGACCGCCTTGGCCTGGGCGCCCTCGGCCTCGGCCCGCAGCAGAGCCTCGGTGCCCTGGGCCTCCGCCCGCATCCGGGCCTGGGTGCCCTCGGCCTCGGCGAGCATCCGGGCCTGGGTGGCCTCGGCCTCGGCGCGGCCGGCCTTCTCGATGACCTCGGCCTCCTTGTCGCGGACCTGCACCGCGGCCAGGCCCTCGGCGGCGGCCTCCGCCTGGATGCCCTCGGCCATCCGCAGCTTGGCGCGGGCCTCCAGGTCGGCGGACTTCAGCTTGGCCTCGGCCAGGGTCAGCGACTCGGCGGCGCGGTGCGTGGCGGCCTGCTCGGCGGCCTCCGCCGCCTTGATGTCCTTGACCAGCTTCTCCTGCGCCTCCGCCTCGGCGGCGATGATGACGGCCTGCCGCTCGCGCTCCGCCTCCTCCACGGCGCGCAGCTTCTTGATGGACTCCTCCTGCTCGGCGACCGTGCGGTCCACGGCGACCCGCTCGCGCACCACCTCGGCGATCTCCCGCTTCTCCGACTCGACCTCCTTGTCGGCGGAGATCTTCGTCAGCTGGGTCTCCCGCTCGCGGGCGATGACCTCCAGCATCCGGTCCTTCTCGATGCGCTCGTTCTCCACGGCGATGACCCGCTCGCGGTTCTTCGCGGCGACGGCGACCTCGCGGGCCTGGTTCTCGCGCTGCACGCCGAGCTGCTCCTCGGTGCGCAGGAAGGCGCTCTGCGCGCGCAGCCGCTCCTCCTCCACCACCTTGGCGGTCTCGGCCTCCTCGCGGGCGCGGGAGGTCTCTATCTCGCGCCTCTGCTTGATCTCGGCGTCCGCCTGGCGGCGCTCCAGCTCCAGGATGGCCTCGCGCGCGTCGACGTTCTGCCGGGTGATCTCCTTCTCCTCGGTGCGCTGCGCCTCGTTGGTACGCACATGCTCCACCGCGGTCAGCTCGGTGATCTTCCGGATGCCCTGCGCGTCCAGCACGTTGGCCGGGTCGAGCTGGGACAGCGGCGTCTGCTCCAGGTAGTCGATCGCCGCGTCCTCCAGGTGGTACCCGTTGAGGTCGACGCCGATCAACTCGATGATCTGGTAACGCAGTTCTTCACGCTTGGTGTAGAGGTCGGTGAAGTCCATCTGCTTGCCGACGGTCTTCAGCGCCTCGGAGAACTTGGCGTGGAACAGCTCCTGGAGCGTGTTCTGGTCGCTGGCGCGCGCGGTCCCGACGGCCTGGGCGACCTTGATGACGTCCTGGGCGGTCTTGTTGACCTTCACGAAGAACGAGATCCGGATGTCCGCGCGGATGTTGTCCCGGCAGATCAGGCCGTCCCGCCCGGAGCGGGTGATCTCGATGGCCTTCACCGAGATGTCCATCACCTCGGCCTTGTGCAGGACCGGCAGCACGACCTGCCCGGTGAAGGTGACGTCGACCTTCCGCGTCTTGGAGACGATCAGCGCCTTGCCCTGCTCGACCTTGCGGAAGAGCTGGGAGAAGACGAACAGCAGGAGCAGGACCAGAATCAGGCAGGCCGCGACGAGCGAGCCGATGACAACCATGGCAAACGTCCCCTGAACTCAAAGAAGTTGTGGCGTGCGGGCGGCCCCGCCGGTCTTCGGATCCGGTGTCTCGGTGTCGGTTCTGACGCCGTCCGGCCGATCTCCGGTTCCGGGTCCGCCCGCGGTTCCCGCGGCCGGTTTCCCCCGGTCCGCCTCCGCTGCCGGTCTCCGGCCGCGCGCCGTGCGCGGCGGCCGTTCCCGGCGGGTGCCCGGCGGACCGGCCGTCGGCTCATGAGCGGGTCGGTCCGCTCAGGAGCCGGTCAGCCGGACCGTCGGAACCGGTGCGGCCGTCGGGCCCCGCGCGGTCGCGGTCGGGCGGCTGCGGGTAACGGACGGAACCGTCCGCCGCCCCCGTCCCCCTGCGGACACCGCCCGCCGACCCTGCGCCCCCCGGCCACCGGCCCCGTCCCCCTCGTTCCGTGCATCCCCCGTACCCCCGTCTCCCCCGTGCCCCGTACATCCCTCGTACGGCCCCCGTACGTCCCCCGTCCTCGCGGGCAGCCTCGGTACGGCCCCCGGACCGGTCCGGCCCCTGCCGGGGTCCGGCACCGGAAACCGTCCGTAGTGCTCCCCGCCGACATGATGCCCGCTCACCCCCACCTGGCGCATTGCCGGTTCCCGGCAATGTTCGGGGGTGCTTCGATGCCGGTGTGCGACCCTGGAGGCCGTCAAAGGGGCGTCAAGATTGCGCAGGGATCCTTGACGCGTCGACGGCATCATGGGACAAGCCCCCTGTCGCGGCCGACGGCCTCCTCCCGGCCCGCCCGGCCCTCCTGGCCCCCCTTCACTCACCTCGACGCCGTCCACCGCGGTCCCGTTCCCGCCCAGGCCTCGTCCCAGGCGGTCAGGTTGCGGCGCAGGAGGAGGCGGATGGCGAGGGTGTGGGCGGCGGCGGTCAGAGCGGTGACGGTGAGGGAGGCGAGGAGGGCCCAGCCCATGCACTTGCTGCGGATCTGGGCGGTGGTCAGGGGCTCGGCGGTGACGCGGCCCTGCTGGTCCGTCCAGATCGGCACGGTGCTGCCGGCGCGCAGGCCGGGCGGTACGTGGGTGTGGCCGAGGCGGGAGCGGCCCGCGGGGTCGGTGAAGCGGACCTCGACGCGGTAGCGGGTCCGCCGCGCCTCGGGGGAGCCGGGCTCCGGGTGGCGCGGGGCGTCGTGGACGAGGACGGCGGTGGTGCGGCCGCGGGTCCGCTCCTGGCGTGCGGCGGTGTCCGCGTAGTGGCGGTGGGCGGCGTCCCCGGCCAGGAACATCGCGGCGGGCGAGGCGGCCAGGGCCGTCAGCAGCAGGCCGAGGCCGATCCACGCCTGGAGCAGGTCGGTGCGGCGGCGCAGCGGATTGCGGCGCAGCCGCCAGAACCGGACACGCGGCAGATCCGCGGGGACGGGCGCGGGCGGGGGCTGGGCGTGCGGGATGCCGCCGGGCATGAGCCCTGGTCTCCTCTCGTCTCGGCTCGGCTCGGGCGGACCGGTGCGGGCGCTCAACGGGCGCCGCGCAGGGCGGGCGGGCCGCCGGCCGACGGGTGGGCGCGGGCCGAGCGCAGCAGGGTGGCGGCGCCGCGCACGGCGGCGGTGTGCGGCGCCGCCACCGGCCTCAGGGGCGTGTGCAGCCTGCCGGTGAGCTGGAAGACGACGTCCGGGCGCAGCGCGCCGCCGCCTGCCAGCAGCGCGCCCCGGTGCAGCGCGTCGAGGGTGAGCGTCGTACGGTCCTGGCGCAGCATCGCGGTCACCATGGCGGCCACCGCCTCGGCGAGGTCCGCCGGAGCGGCGGTGTCGAGGTCGCCGGTGCCGAGCGCGGTGCGGCGCGCGTCGACGACCGCGCCGTCGACCAGCAGCACCACCTCGGTGAGCTGGGCGCCGATGTCGATGACGAGCAGCGGCCGGGACAGGTCGGCGCCCGCGCCCAGGGCGACCGCGCGCGCCCCGGGGACGGTCAGCACCCCGCGCGGGCGCAGCACCTGGACGGCGGCGCGGGCCTCGGCGCGGAAGGCGACGCCGTCCAGCACGGGCGCGGTGACCACGACCAGCGGGCGGGTGAGCCGGGGCAGCCGGTGCACCAGCAGGCGGGCCAGCATCCGGGCGGTGCCCGGGGTGTCGACGATGGTCCCGCGCTGGATCGGGTACGCCGCTCCGGTGCCCGGGAAGGTCACCGTCGGCACGTCGAGGACCAGGCCCCGCCCGGCCACCCACGCGCGGGTGCGGGCGCTGCCCAGGTCGAGGGCGATGCCCGGACAGGACCGGCGCAGCGGCCACATCCGGCGGGCCGCGCTCACCGGCCGGCCTCCCTGACCTGCTGGCAGCGGGCGCAGTAGCGGGCCTGCGGCACTATCTCCAGCCGTTCCCGTGCGATGGGCCCCCGGCACAGGTGGCAGGCCCCGTACCGGCCCTCGTCCATGCGCGCGAGGGCCGCCTCGACATCGGCGAGCACCATCCGCGCGGAGGCGGCGAGCTGCACGCTGACCTCCAGCTGGCCGGGGGTCCGGTGGCGGAGCAGGGCGTCCTCGCGGGAGGTCGCGGCGGCCGCGAGCTGGGCCACCTGCTCCTGGCGGAACAGCCGCTGCTCGGTCAGGTTCGCGCGCAGCGCTGCGAGGTCCTCGGCGGTCAGCGGACCCGGGGACACGGGCTCGGGCGCCGGACGGCGGGCGCCGTGGTCGGCGATGGTCTGGTGGTGCACCGGTTCACCCCTCGGGCAGGGCGGACGTGGAGCGGCGGGCGGCCGGTCAGCCGGCCTGGCCGCCGCGGCAGGCGACGCAGTGGCGGGTGTAGGGCAGGATCTCCAGGCGCTCGGCCGGGACCGGCTTGGCGCAGGCCAGGCAGAGGCCGTAGGTGCCGGCCTCGATCCGGGCGAAGGCCTCGTCGATCTCCTTGAGCACCCGCTCGATGGCGTCCCGCTGGGCGGACATCAGGTGGTCGTCCGCGCTCTGCCCGGTCTCGGTGAGGGCCCGCAGCTGGACCAGCCGCGTGCCCCGGGCGTGTTCGAGCCGCCCGCGGGCCTCCTCGGCGGCCTGGCGTTCGAGGCGGGGAGCGGTCCGGGCGGCTGCGTCGCGGGACACGGCGGATCCTTTCTTCGGCGGAGCGGTACAGCGGGTCTGCGGGTCTGCGGGTCTGCGGGTCTGCGGGTCTGCGGCCGAGCGGTACAGCGGGGCTGCGAGGCGGATCGGTACGGCGGTGCGCTCGGCCGCCGTGGGGACGGGGGTGATCGCTCCTCCAGAGTGGCCCGCGGCACAGCCCGCGGCCCATCGGTCCCAGCACCCATTTGCAGGGGGTAGCGGGATGCACACCGTACGGACATGGGTGGGCCGTGCCCCGCGAAATGGGGGCCGGTACCCATCGACGCGCCCGCCCCGGGCGGGCAGGCTCGACGGCGGGACACCGGGAACCGGGCCCGCCGCCCGTCCGCCCCGCGCGATGGCCGACAGTGGACACGTGGAGGAACACAGACGTACGCAGACGCGCACGACCGTGCGCGCGCGTGCGCAGACTCGCGCGGGCGGCCGCGTCAGGTGAGGAGGAGCGACCCGGTGTCCCTGTTCTGGCGGATCTTCGGGCTCAACGCCGTGGTGCTGGGTTCGGCCACCGCGCTGCTGCTGTGGGCCCCGGTGACCGTCTCCGTGCCGGTGGTGCTGACCGAGGCGGTCATCCTCGTCGGCGGCCTGGTCGTCATGCTCGTCGCCAACGCGGCGCTGCTGCGCTGGGGCCTGGCCCCGCTGGACCGGCTGACGAAGCTGATGACCACGGTGGACCTGCTGCGGCCCGGCCAGCGGCTGCCGGCCGCGGGCGGCGGCGAGGTCGCCGAGCTGATCCGCACCTTCAACGCCATGCTCGACCGGCTGGAGCAGGAGCGCGCCACCAGCAGCGCCCGGGTGCTGCTCGCCCAGGAGGCCGAGCGGCGCCGGATCGCGCAGGAACTCCACGACGAGGTGGGACAGAGCATGACCGCGACCCTGCTGGCCCTCAAACGGGCCGCGGACGAGGCCGGGCCGCCGCTGCGCGACGAGCTGCACCAGGCGCAGGAGATCACCCGGGGCAGCCTGGACGAGGTGCGCCGGCTGGTGCGCAGGTTGCGCCCCGGTGTCCTCGACGACCTCGGCCTGATCAGCGCGCTGACCTCGCTCACCTCGGACTTCGCCACCCACACCGGTCTGAAGGTGGTCCGCCGCTTCGCCCCCGATCTGCCCGCCCTGGAACCGGAGACCGAGCTGGTCCTGTACCGGGTCGCCCAGGAGAGCCTGACCAACGCGGCCCGTCACGCGGAGGCCGAGCGGATCGAGGTGAGCCTCGCCCGCACCGAGGGCGCGGTGGTGCTCGCCATCACCGACGACGGCCTCGGCATCCGGGGCGCCGCCTGCGAGGGCGCCGGGATCCGCGGGATGCGCGAGCGGGCCCTGCTCATCGGAGCCGCCCTGGACATCACCGACGCGGCCGGTCCGGGCGACGCGCCCGGCACCCGCGTACGGCTCACCGCGCCCGTCCCCGGGAGGCGGCCGTGACCGCGCCGCCCGGCCCCCGCCCGTCCGAGTCCCAGCCTGTGCACGCCCCCGTACCGAACGGCCGCCCCATGCCCGACGCCCCCGCGCCCGCCGCGGCCCGCCCGATCCGCATCCTCCTCGCCGACGACCACGCGCTGGTCCGGCGGGGCGTACGGCTCATCCTCGACCAGGAACCCGACCTGGAGGTGGTCGCCGAGGCGGGTGACGGGGCGGAGGCCATCGAGATGGCCCGCGCCCAGGACGTGGACCTCGCGGTGCTGGACATCGCCATGCCCCGGCTGACCGGGCTCCAGGCCACCCGCGAACTGGCCTCCCTCAAACCGGACCTGCGGATCCTGATGCTCACGATGCACGACAACGAGCAGTACTTCTTCCAGGCACTGAAGGCCGGTGCCTGCGGGTACGTGCTGAAGTCGGTCGCCGACCGCGATCTGGTCGCCGCCTGCCGGGCCGCGATGCGGGACGAGCCGTTCCTGTACCCGGGCGCGGTGACCGCGCTGATCCGCAACTACCTGGACCGGGTCCGGCACGGCGAGGAGACGCCCGACCAGGTGCTGACGCCCCGCGAGGAGGAGGTCCTGAAGCTGGTCGCCGAGGGGCACTCCTCCAAGGAGATCGGCGAGATCCTCTTCATCAGCGTCAAGACGGTCCAGCGGCACCGCGCCAACCTGCTGCACAAGCTCGGCCTGCGCGACCGCCTCGAACTCACCCGGTACGCCATCCGTGCCGGTCTCGTCGAACCCTGACGCCCCCGGCACCCTGACGTGCGCGCCCGCGCGCACCCCCGGCCACCCGGGGCCCCGGCCGCCAACTCCCCGGCCGGGGCCCCGGGTACGAACGCCGGGAGCCACCACGTACGAGAGCCGCCAGGAAGCAGGAAGGGGGACGGCGCATGCGCCGCGCACCGAGCACCGCCGCCCTGCTGACGGCGGTCCTGCTGCTGCTCCTGTCGCCCGTCCTCGGTGTCCTCGCGGCCGACGCCGCCCCCGTGCGCCCGTCCGTCACCGCCCTCCACCCGGAGACCGCGGGGACCGAGGGGCCCGCGAAGACCGAGGGGACCACGAAGACCGAGGGGACCGCGCCCCGGGCCGCCGACCACCGCGACCACGTCTCCCCCGCCGCCTGCGTCCTCCAGGCGGGCCCCCGCTCCGAGCCGCACCGCGACCGCCCCGCCGCACCCGGCCACCCGGCCGCCGCCACCGTCCCGGGCACCGCCGTCCCCGCCCCCGGGCCCGGACGCGCCCCGCCGCCCGGCGGCACCGCTCCCACCGCGTCCGGCCGCCCGGTCCCCGACCGGGACCGGGCCCCGCCCGCATCCTCCGGCACCCGACACCCCTGACCTCGCCGTCGTCCCGGTCGTCCCCGGGACGGCGCGCCCCTTCCGCACGCCTGCGTCCACAGGTGTGCCGCCGGAGCCGCCGGAGGCATCCGTTGATCCGTTCCGCCCGGGTGAGGGCGCTGTTCGCCCTCACCGTCCTCGCCCTGTCCCTGTACATCGCCGTGACCGTGCCCGTCCGTCTGGGCCTCGATCTGCGCGGCGGCACCCAGATCGTGCTGGAGACCCGGTCCACCCCGACCGCGCGCGCCGACCGCGCGGCCACCGACCGCACCCTGGAGGTGCTGCGCGGCCGGGTCGACGCGCTCGGCGTCGCCGAACCGACCCTCGTCCGCTCGGGCGCGCACCGCATCGTCGTCGAACTGCCCGGCGTCCAGGACCCGAAGGAGGCGGCCGGTGTGCTGGGCCGCACCGCCCAGCTCACCGTGCACCCGGTGCTCGGCCCGGCCGGGAACGGCGCACCGGCCGGGCGCGGCGAGCAGGTGCTGGCCGACAAGTCCGGACAGAAGCTGCGGCTGGCCGCGTCCGCGCTGACCGGCCAGGACGTCAAGGGCGCCGACGCCCGGTTCGACGCGCAGTCCGGCGCCGGCTGGCACGTCACCGTGGACTTCGACCGCGCGGGCCGCGACCGGTGGGCGAAGCTGACCGGGCAGGCCGCGTGCAGCCCGGCGGGCGATCCCGCGCGCCGGATCGCCATCGTGCTGGACGGCCGGATCATCTCCGCGCCACAGGTCGACCCCTCGGTGGGCTGCGGCACCGGCATCACAGGCGGCTCCACCCAGATCACCGGCTCCTTCGACGACCGGGAGGCCCGCGAGCTGGCCCTGCTGATCAGCGGCGGGGCGCTGCCCGTGCCGGTCGAGACGGTCGAACAGCACACCGTGGGCCCGACGCTGGGCGCGCGGGCCATCGCGGCGAGCGCCTGGGCGGCGGCCGTGGGCACCGCGCTGACCGCGCTGTTCATCGTGGTGATGTACCGCCTGATGGGTGTGCTCGCCGCCGTGGCGCTGCTCTCCTACGGTCTGATCTCCTACGCCGCCCTGGCCGCGCTGGGCGCCACGCTGACCCTGCCGGGCCTGGCCGGTTTCGTGCTGGCGATCGGCATGGCGGTGGACGCCAACGTGCTCGTCTTCGAGCGGGCCCGCGAGGAGTACGCGGCCCGGCACCGGCCCACCGCCCGCTCGGCGCTGACCGCCGGGTTCCGCAACGCCTTCAGTGCCATCGCCGACTCCAACGTGACCACACTGATCGCGGCCGGGCTGCTGTTCTTCCTGGCCTCGGGGCCGGTGCGCGGCTTCGGTGTCACGCTGGGCATCGGTGTCCTGGCGTCCATGGTCAGCGCGCTGGTGGTGACCCGGGTGCTCGCCGACTTCGCCGTCGCGCGCCGGTGGGTGCACCGCCGGCCGCGCCTCACCGGGCTCGCCACCACCGGCCGGGTGCGCGACGCGCTGGAGCGGCGCGGGCCGCGGCTGATGCGCAGGCCGCGCCGCTGGCTCGCGGTGTCGGCGGTGGCGCTGGTGCTCGCCGGGTCGGGGCTGCTGGTGCGCGGCGCCGACCTCGGTGTGGAGTTCACCGGCGGCCGGCTGATCGAGTACGGCACCGCGCGGGCCGTCGACCCCGACCGGGCACGTACCGCGCTCGCCGACGCGGGCTTCCCGCGCGCGGTCGTGCAGTCCTCCGGGGACAAGGGCCTGACCGTGCGCACCGCGGAGCTGACGGACGCGCAGGCGGAGCGCGTGACGCGGACGGTGGGCGCGCTGGGCGGCGGGGCGGACACGGTCCGCGACGAGCTGATCGGTCCGAGCATGGGCGCGGAGCTGCGCCGGGGCGCGCTGATCGCGCTCGCGGTGGCCCTGGGCGCCCAGTTGCTGTATCTCGCGGCCCGGTTCCGCTGGCTGCTGGGGACGGCGGCGGTCACCGCCCTCGCGCACGACGTGGTGATCCTGGTCGGGATCTTCGCCTGGCTGGGCAAGCCGCTGGACGGGGTGTTCCTGGCCGCGCTGCTGACCGTGATCGGCTACTCGGTCAACGACTCGGTCGTCGTCTTCGACCGGATCCGGGAGCTGACGCGGCGCGAGCGCGGGGCGCGGCCTGCGGACATCGCCGACCGGGCGATCGTGCAGACGCTGCCGCGGACCGTGAACACCGGTATGGGCGCGGTGCTGATCCTGGCCTCGCTGGCCGTGCTCGGCGGGGACTCGCTGACCGACTTCGCCCTGGCGCTGCTGATCGGCATCGTGGTCGGCACGTACTCGTCGGTGTTCACCGCGGTGCCGGTCGCGCTCGAACTCGGGGCGCTGCCGAAACGACAGAGGCGTAGAAGGAACAGAAAGGACTGACTGCCCGTCACAGCCCGCGTCCAAACATAGCTTTCCGTTCCCTTGCTTGATGCAACTATTGCAAAGGGCAAAGAAAGCCCCCGTATAGCTCTGATCAACTCTGCGTAGTCCTATGGGAACCGACCGTTCCGATGCGCCACGCTGGCCACGCCCACGCCGGCCGGGCGGGTGCGGACCGACCACCCGCACCCCCCGGCCGGTGTCCGCCGACTTCATAGGGGATGTGAGCTGCGAGTGGGACGGCGAGCGGCACGAAAGGAAGCGGAGCGGATGGCGGCCCTGGCCGCCGACCGGTTGCTGCGGGCGGGGGGCACGCTGCGACGCTCCGTGACCACTCCGGATCTGCGGGCGGTCTTCCGCACCGACCAGGACGTCAACGACAGCCCGTACCGGGAGCGTTGGGCGCACGACAAGGTGGTGCGCTCCACCCACGGGGTGAACTGCACCGGCTCCTGCTCATGGAAGGTGTACGTCAAGGACGGGCTGATCACCTGGGAGACCCAGGAGACCGACTACCCCACGACCGGGCCCGACCGGCCCGAGTACGAGCCGCGCGGCTGCCCGCGCGGCGCCTCGTTCTCCTGGTACACGTACTCGCCGACCCGGGTGCGCTACCCGCACGCCCGCGGGGTCCTCGTGGAGATGTACCGCGAGGCCCGCGCCCGGCTCGGCGACCCGGTCGCCGCCTGGGCGGAGATCGTCACCGACCCGGAGCGGCGGCGCCGCTACCAGGCCGCGCGCGGCAAGGGCGGCCTGGTGCGGATCGGCTGGGACGAGGCGCTGGAGATCGCCGCCGCCGCCCATGTGCACACCATCGCCGAGCACGGGCCCGACCGGGTCGCCGGGTTCTCCCCGATCCCCGCGATGTCCATGGCCTCGCACGCGGTGGGCGCCCGCTTCATGTCGCTGATCGGCGCGCCGATGGTGTCGTTCTACGACTGGTACGCCGATCTGCCGATCGCCTCCCCGCAGGTCTTCGGCGACCAGACGGACGTGCCGGAGTCCGGGGACTGGTGGGACGCGGCGTACCTGATGCTGTGGGGCTCCAACGTGCCGGTGACCCGCACCCCGGACGCGCACTGGATGACCGAGGCCCGCTACCGCGGCCAGAAGGTCGTGGTGGTCTCCCCGGACTACGCGGACGCCACCAAGTTCGCCGACGAGTGGCTGCACCCGCACCCGGGCACCGACGGGGCGCTGGCGATGGCCATGGGGCACGTGATCCTCACCGAGTTCTTCGTGCGCCGCCAGGTGCCGTACTTCACCGACTACGTCCGGCGCTTCACCGACCTGCCCTTCCTCGTGGAGCTGGCCGAACACCCGCGCCACCCGGGCGCGTTCGTGCCCGGCAAGTTCGTCACCGCGGCGGCGCTCGGCCTGGACCAGGAGGCGGGCGAGGACGCCCACTGGAAGCCGGTGCTGCTCGACGCGGCCTCCGGACGCCCGGTGGTGCCCAACGGCACCCTCGGCGACCGCTGGTCCAAGCGCGGCGAGGGCCGCTGGAACCTGGACCTCGGCGACGTGGAGCCCCAGCTGACCTTCCACCGGGCGGACGCCGGGCCCGGCGGCAGCGTCCCCGTCCGGCTGCCCCGCTTCGACGGCTCCGGCACCGGGCAGGAGGCGGGCGGCGGCTGCGTCACCCGCGGCGTGCCGGTGAGCGAGGTGGGCGGACGCCGGGTGACGACCGTCTTCGATCTGCTGCTCGCCCAGTACGGGGTGGCCCGCGACGGACTGGAGGGCGAGTGGCCGGACGGCTACGAGGACGCCGCCCAGCCGCACACCCCGGCCTGGCAGGAGGCGATCACCTCGGTTCCGGCCGCCGCCGTGGTGCGGGTGGCGCGGGAGTTCGCGCGCACCGCCGAGCAGTCCCGGGGCCGGTGCACCATCGTCATGGGCGCGGGCACCAACCACTGGTTCCACTCCGACACCATCTACCGCTCCTTCCTCACCCTGCTGCTGCTCACCGGCTGCCAGGGCGTCAACGGCGGCGGCTGGGCGCACTACGTCGGCCAGGAGAAGGTGCGGCCCTACGCGGGCTGGCAGCAGCTCCAGTCGGCCGCCGACTGGGTGCGGCCCTCCCGGCAGGTCGCCGGCACCCCGTACTGGTACCTGCACACCGGCCAGTGGCGCTACGACGGCCACGGCGCCGACGCGCTCGCCGCGCCCACCGGACCCGGCCTGTTCCACGGGCGGCACACCGCCGATCTGGTCGCCCAGTCGGTGCGCCTGGGCTGGATGCCGTCCGCGCCCGCCTTCTCCGCCAACCCGCTCGACCTGGGCCGCGCGGTGCGCGAGAGCGGACGCGAGCCCGGCGAGTGGGTGGCCTCCCGACTGGCCGAGGGCAAGCTGTCGTTCGCCTGCGAGGACCCGGACGCCCCGGAGAACTGGCCGCGGGTGCTCACCGTGTGGCGGGCCAATCTGATCGGCTCCTCCGCCAAGGGCAACGAGTTCTTCCTGCGCCATCTGCTGGGCGCGAGCGACAACGCGCACGCCGCCGAGGCCCCGCCCGAAGCCCGTCCCCGGGACGTCACCTGGCGCGAGGAGGCCCCGCGCGGCAAGCTCGACCTGCTGCTCGCCCTGGACTTCCGGATGACCTCGACCACGCTGATGGCCGACCTCGTGCTGCCCGCCGCCACCTGGTACGAGAAGCACGACCTGTCCAGCACCGACATGCACCCCTATGTGCACGCCTTCTCGCCCGCGATCAGCCCGCCCTGGCAGGCCCGCACCGACTTCGAGATCTTCCACGCGCTGGCCCGCCGCTTCGGCGAACTGGCCGCCGGACGGCTCGGCGTGGCCCACGACCTGGTGGCCACCCCGCTCCAGCACGACACCCCGGGCGAGACGGCGCAGCCCGGCGGCACCGTCCGGGACTGGCGCGCGGCGGGCCGCACCCCCGTGCCCGGCCGCGACCTGCCGCAGTTCACCCTCGTCGAACGCGACTACACCGCCGTCGCCGACCGGCTGGCCGCGCTCGGCCCGCTGTGCGAGCAGCAGGGCATGACCGTCAAGGGCGTCACCGTCCGGCCCGGCCCCGAGGTGCGTCACCTGGCCGCCCGCTGCGGCACCGCCGGCGGATCCGGGCCCGTCCGCGGCCGCCCGCTGCTCGACACCGACGTCAAGCTGTGCGAGGCGATCCTCGCCCTGTCCGGCACCACCAACGGGCGCCTCGCCGCGGAGGGCTTCGAGCGGCTCGGCGAACGCTGCGGCCCCGGCGCCGCCTTCGACACCCTCGCCGAGTCCGTGCGCGAACGCCGGATCGTCTTCTCCGACACCCAGCAGCGGCCCGTCCAGGTCGGCACCAGCTACGAGTGGTCCGGCAAGGAGGCCCCCGACCGGCGCTACTCGCCCTTCACCGTCAACACCGAGCACAACAAGCCCTGGCACACCCTCACCGGCCGCCAGCACTTCTACCTGGACCACGACTGGATGGCCGAGCTCGGCGAGCAACTGCCCGTCTACCGGCCGCCGCTGGACCTCACCGCCGACAGCGTCCCCGGCGAGCGCGAGGTCTCCGTGCGCTACCTCACCCCGCACTCCAAGTGGTCCATCCACTCCGAGTACCAGGAGAACCTGCTCATGCAGACCCTGGCCCGCGGCGGCCCGGTCATCTGGATGAGCGTGCCCGACGCCGAGGCCATCGGCGCCGCCGACAACGACTGGGTGGAGGCGGTCAACCCCAACGGCGTCGTCGTCGCCCGCGCGATCGTCTCCCACCGCATGCCGCCCGGCACGGTGTTCATGTACCACGTGCAGGAACGCCTGGTGAACGTGCCGCGCTCGGAGGCCACCGGACGGCGCGGCGGTGTGCACAACGCCCTCACCCGCATCCTCCTCAAACCCACGCACCTCATCGGCGGCTACGCCCAGCTCTCCTTCGCCCCCAACTACTACGGCCCCACCGGCAACCAGCGCGACGCCCGCACCGTCGTGCGGCGCCGCGCCCAGGAGGTGCAGTACTGACATGCGCGTCTTGAGTCAGGTCGCCATGGTCATGAACCTCGACAAGTGCATCGGCTGCCACACCTGCTCGGTCACCTGCAAGCAGACCTGGACCAACCGCACCGGCACCGAGTACGCCTGGTTCAACAACGTCGAGACCCGCCCCGGCCTGGGCTATCCGCGCGGCCACGAGGACCAGGAGAAGTGGAGGGGCGGCTGGCGGCTGGACGCGCGCGGCCGGCTGGTGCCGCGCTCCGGCGGCCGCGTACGCCGCCTCGCCCGCCTCTTCGCCAACCCCGAACTGCCCTCCCTGGCCGACTACTACGAGCCCTGGACCTACGACTACGACACCCTGATCGCCGCCCCGCTCGGCGACGACCTGCCCACCGCCCGCCCCCGCTCCCTGATCGACGGCCGCCCCGTCTCCGTCACCTCCGGGCCCAACTGGGACGACGACCTGGGCGGCGGCCCCGCGCACCTGGCCGGAGACCCCGTGCTCCAGGCGATGAACGAGCAGGTCAGGCTGGAGTACGAGCAGGCGTTCATGTTCCATCTGCCGCGCATCTGCGAGCACTGCCTCAACCCGAGCTGTGTGGCGGTCTGCCCCTCCGGGGCGCTCTACAAGCGCATCGAGGACGGCATCGTCCTCGTCGACCAGGACCGCTGCCGCGGCTGGCGGATGTGCGTCTCCGGCTGCCCGTACAAGAAGGTCTACTTCAACCACTCCACCGGCAAGGCCGAGAAGTGCACCTTCTGCTACCCGCGTATCGAGGCGGGCGAGCCGACCGTCTGCTCGGAGACCTGCGTGGGCCGGCTGCGCTACCTCGGCGTGCTGCTCTACGACGCCGACAAGGTCGGCGAGGCCGCCGCCGTCCCCGACGAGAAGGACCTCTACGAGGCCCAGCTCGGCTGCTTCCTCGACCCGCACGACCCCGAGGTGGTGCGCGCCGCCGAGGCGTCCGGCGTCCCGCACGACTGGATCACCGCGGCCCGCCGCTCCCCCGTGCGCGACCTCATCACCACCTACCGTGTCGCCCTGCCCCTGCACCCGGAGTACCGCACCCTGCCCATGGTCTGGTACGTCCCGCCGCTGTCCCCGGTGGTCGACGCGCTCACCCGCAGCGGCCACGACGGCGAGCACCCGGCGCCCCTGTTCGGCGCCATCGACTCCCTGCGCATCCCGGTCTCCTACCTGGCCGGTCTGTTCACCGCCGGGGACCCCGCGCCGGTGGAGGCCGCGCTGTGCCGGCTGGCCGCGATGCGCGCCCACATGCGCCGCGTCAACCTCGGCGAGGACCGCGACCCGGCCATCGCCCGCGGCGTCGGCATGGACGAGACCGGCCTGGAGGCCATGTACCGGCTGCTCGCCCTCGCCAAGTACGAGGAGCGCTACGTCATCCCCACCACGTACGTCGCGGGCGGCGGCAGCGGCCCGGACGGCGCCGGATGCAGCCTGGAGGGCGACGGCGGCCCCGGGATGTACGGCACCGACGCCGCGGGCGCCTTCCACGCGCCCCCGGTCCCGGCCCCCGCCGAAGCGGGCCGCTCCGCGCTGCGCGGCCGGATCAACCTGCTCAACTGGAACGGCCGCGGCCGGCCCAGCGGCCTGTTCCCCGACCGGTCGCGGGCGGAGGGCGCCGGCACATGACCCTGCACCGGGCACTCCACCAGGCCGCCGCCCTGCTCCTGGACCACCCGGGCCCCGACTGGCCCGACCGGCTCCGGACCGTGGCCGACGCACTCGCCCCGCTGCCCGGCGAGGCCCCCGGGCTGCTGCTGCGCTTCTGCCGGTGGGCGCGGGACACCAGTCCGCTCGACCTCGCCACCGGCTACGTCACCACCTTCGACCGCAGCCGCCGCCGCACCCTGCACCTGACCCACTACACCGACGGCGACACCCGCCGCCGCGGCGCCACCCTGGCCGCGCTGAAGGCCCGCTACCGCGAGCACGGCTGGGCACCGCCGCCCGGCGAACTCCCCGACCACCTGCCCTGCCTGCTGGAGTTCGCCGCCCGCTGCCCCGGTCCCGGCACCGATCTGCTGCACGAGCACCGCCCGGCGCTCGCCCTGCTCGCCCACGGCCTGGAGACCCACCACAGCCCCTACGCCGACGTGCTGCGCGCGGTCCTGACCACCGTGCCCGACACCCCGCCCCCGAACCCGCGGCCCGCGGCCGTACCGGAGCCACGGCCCCTCCCCCTGCCGTTCCCCCTCCGGCACGCGCCGGACGACGAAGGAGTCCGCCGCTGATGACCCCGCCGCACCTGCGCGCCGCGCACCTGGACATCGCCCTGTGGGGCGTCCTGCCCTACCTCGCGCTGGCCGTGCTCGTCGCCGGTACCGCCTGGCGCTACCGCTACGACCGGTTCGGCTTCACCACACGCTCCAGCCAGCTCCACGAGTCCCGGCTGCTGGGCATCGGCGGCCCGCTCTTCCACTACGCCCTGTTCCTGGTCATCGGCGGCCACGTCATGGGCCTGCTGGTCCCGGAGGCCCTGACCCGGTGGCTGCGCGTCAGCGAGGAGCAGTACCACGCGGTCGCCCTGGCCATGGGCGGCACCGCCGGACTGGCCGCCGTCGCCGGACTCGGCCTGCTGCTGCACCGGCGGCTGCGCGTGCCCGCCGTGCGCCGGGCCACCAGCCGCAGCGACCGGCTCACCCACCCGCTGCTCGCCCTCGTCCTGCTGGCCGGGCTGACCGCCACCGCCACCTCCGTCACCAACCCCTACGACTACCGGCTCGGCGTCGCCGTCTGGTTCCGCAGCCTGTTCACCCTCGACCCCGACGTCGCCGCCATGGCCCACGCCCCGCTCGTCTACCAGTGCCACGCTCTGCTGGCCATGCTCCTGTTCGCCCTGTGGCCGTTCGGCCGCCTGGTGCACGCCTTCACCGCCCCGGTCGGCTATCTGGCCCGCCCCTACGTCGTCTACCGCTCCCGCGGCGGCGCCGCCCGGGGCAGACTGTCCGGGCGCACACCCCGCAGGGCGCCCGTGCGCTGAAGCACATCGCCCGGCGCGGAGCAACGTAGCGGGCCGGATTCCGGTCCATACGGTTGTGCGTACGTTTGGGCGGGAACTGCTTCGAGGAGCCGAGCGGCGGTGCGAGGGAACAGAGGACCGGTGAAGCCGGACAGGACGAGGGAGTGAGACCCGGCGGACCGCGGGTCCGGCAGCGCGGGCGGGATCTGGCGACCCGGCTCGCGCTGTTCGTCGTCCGCACCCTGCGCGGTGAATGGCACGCGATGGTCGTCGACCCGGTGCGCCTGCTGCTGCGCCGGGGCCTGTCCGGGCTGCTGCTCGCCTTCGTGGCCGCCTTCGGCGTGATCTTCTTCCACGCGGTCGCCCAGCACCCCCGGGGCGAGACGGCGGTGCGCATGGTCGGCGGCGTCCAGGCCGACCTGCCGCTGTGGCTGGCCCTGGCCCGCACCCCCGTCTCGCTCTACGTCCCCGCCCTGGACCTGCCGGTGTGGGCGGGCATCACCCAGCTCTTCCTGGCCTTCGCCCTCGCCGAAGTCACCCTGGGCCGCGCCCGCACCCTCTACATCTCCTACGTCACCACACTCGCCGGCACCCTCACCGTGCGGGTGATGCTCGCCATCGGCCCCGGCCACGGCGGGATCGGCCTGCCGCCGGAGATCGGCCACGTCCTGGACACCGGCCCGTCCGCGGCCGTGGTCGGCCTGTTCACCTATCTCTCCGTGGTGCGCCGCGCCCCGGTCGTCTTCTTCCTCACCGGCGGCTCGATGGTCGCCGAGTCGGTGGTGAAACCCAACCTGGCCGGCCGCGAGCACCTCATCGCGGTGGCCGCCGCCCTCGTCCTGGCCGTCCTCCACGAGCGCCCCTGGCAGCGGCTGCGCCTGCCGCGCCGCGCCCGCGCCGCCCGGCCCGTCGCGCCCCCTCCCGTACGGCCCGCCGTTGTCTATCCTGAACCCGTGCCGCGGCGCGCGGAGCCGGAGCCCGCCCTGCGGCGCGAGCGCGTGCCGGGCGGCTGCGCGGGGAGCGGGACGGGGGAGAGATGAACTGGATCTGGTGGGTGCTCATCCTGTTCTGGACCGGTGGCTTCGCGTGGCTCGCGGACACCGCGCGCACCGCGCTGCGCAACCGGCACCAGCGCAGACTGGAGCTCCTGGAGGCGCAGAAGGCGGAGCGGCTCGCCCTGGAGGCCGCCCACCAGCCGCCCGAGCCCGTCTGCGGCTGCACGCACCACCTCGCCAAGCACGACCGCGACGGCCGCTGCCACGAACGCGTCGAGGTGCCCGTCGCCTGGGACGAGAACAAGAAGCCCCTGCGCTACGAGCCGGGCCGGTGCAACTGCCAGCGCTATGTGGGCCCGCAGCCGCTGTCCCAGGTCTACGCGGAGGAACTGACCGACCGGGCCTGAGAGCCGTCCGGCGCCCGCCGCTGCCCCGGCAGCCGCACCGCGGGCGCGGCGGCCTCCCGTGAGCCGCGCGGCGGACGCTGCGGCCAGAACAGCACGTACAGCGCCGAACCGACGGCGAACGCCAGCCGGATCAGGCCCTGCGCCGAGTCCGAGGGCACCAGCAGCGCGCTGCCGTACAGGGAGATCAGCGCTATCCAGCTGACCCAGGGGACCAGCCGCCGCTGCCCCACCGAGTCCCAGATGAGCGTGCCGAGCAGCACCGACGCGTTGTAGTACGTGTACACGCTCGGATCCAGCACGATCCGCGCGTCGGCGGCCAGCACCACCACGGCCGCCCAGCGGCCCCGGCGCACCGCGAGCGCGCCGAGCGCGATCCCGAGGGCCATCTGCGCGGGCCGGTCCCACCAGGGGGTGGCCGGGTCGGTCACCCCGAACCAGCGCAGCGAGGAGGCGGGCTGGTTGGGGATGGTGAACCGGGCGGCGGCGAACGTCTCCAGATGGGTCAGATAGAACGGCAGCCAGGCCGCCGCCACCAGGCCCACCGTCCAGGCCGCCGCGCGCAGCCGTTCGGCCCTGGGCAGCGCCAGCAGCAGCGGCAGGAAGCCCACCGCCCACGGCTTGGAGTCCACCGCCAGCGCGAGGAAGACACCGACGGCGGTGGCGTTGCCGCGCACCAGGGCGCGCACCGCCAGCGTGGTGAAGAACAGCGCCATGACGTCGTCCAGGTGCGCGAACCGCACCGAGACCTCCACCCACATGGGGATGAACGCGGCACCGGCGACCAGGACGCGCTGCTGGAGGCGCTTGTGGTTCATCCCGGTGCCGCGCCCCCACTCGGCGGCGGTCCGGCCGATCAGGACCAGCATGTACAGGCCCAGGCCGGACATGAACGCCTCGGCCAGGTTCTCGCCCAGGGCCGCCGGGAAGGGCCCGAACAGCGCGGCGACGACGAAGGAGACCGGGCCGATCTGCAACTCCGGGTGGTTGGCGTACAGCGCGAGGCCGCCGCCCGGCACCTGACTGAACAGCAGTTCCTCACCGCTGCGCAGATAGTGCCAGGACACGGCCCCGTGCCGTTCGGCCACCAGGAACCACAGGACCGTCCACCCGGTCAGCAGGGCGGTGTGCCACCGCACCGGCGACCGGCCGATACGGCCGAGCCGCGCGCCGCCTTCGGCACCGGCCGCCGCCTTCTCGCCGTTGCGCACGTTCCGTCCTTCCGTCACAGGTCCGCCCCGTCAGACGGGGATCGGCCGGGAACGGTTCAGCGCAGGAGCCCGGCCCAGGCGTCCGGGGAGAGATCGGCGCCCCGGAGCACGGTAGCGGTGCGGGGTGCGGACACGGACGGCGCGGGGGCGGTCGCGGCGGCCGGGCAGAGCGCGGCGCCCAGGTAGGAGTTGAGGGCGTCGTCGACCGGGCTCGGCTCGAAACCGGTGCCGTCCTCCTTCAGACGCTCGTACTTCATCAGGTTCCAGCCGACGGCGGCCTGGCGCTTCCCGTCCGGGCTGGACAGCGCGATCGTCCCGGCGCCGAACACGGCTCCGTCATGGCCCCAGAAGCGGCCGCAGCCGGGTATGTCGACCGCGTACAGGCCCAGTCCGTAGTTCAGGCCGTCCACGGGGACGGTCCGCTGCATCTCCTTCAGCGCGGCCGGGCCGATCAGCCGGCCCGTCAGCAGCGCCCGGTAGAAGCGGTTCAGGTCGTCGGTGGTGGAGACCACCGCGCCCGCCGTGTACGCCCAGGACATGTCGTAGACGCTGTAGTCGCGGGGCGGGTCGATCAGCCCGTAGAAGCTCTCGTACATCCGCGCGTGCGGGCCCTGGAGGGCGGCGGTGCGCGGGTAGGAGGTGTGGCGCAGCCCGGCCCGGCCGATGACGTGCCGGGTGATGTACGCCTCCGGGTCCTGGCCGGTGACCTTGGCCAGCAGGAGTCCGGCGATGACGTAGTTGGTGTTGGAGTAGTGGCCGGGCAGCGCGCCGGGTGCGCCGGTGGCGGGGGCGGCCAGGCCGAGGCGGACCAGTTCCGCCGGGCGGATCGAGCGGAACCGCTCCTCGTCGAGGCTGGCCGTCGAGCCCGTGGCCAGGGACGGGAAGGCGGGCACCACGTAGTCGCCGATGCCGCTGGTGTGGTCGAGCAGCATGCGGACGGTGATCCGGTCCCCGCGCTCGCCCGGGACCAGACCGGGCAGATACGTGGCGACGGGGGCGTCCAGGCGGATCCGGCCCGCCTGGACCTGCTGGAGCACGGCGACGGCGGCGAAGGACTTGCTGATGCTGCCCACCCGGTGGCGCAGGTCCGGCCGGACCGGGCGGCCGGTGGCCACGTCCGCGACGCCGGACGCGCCGCTCCAGGCGCGGTCGCCGTCGCGGACCGAGGAGTACAGGCCGTACATGCCCGC
Source organism: Streptomyces sp. PsTaAH-124 (assembly GCF_000373685.1). NCBI lineage: Bacteria > Bacillati > Actinomycetota > Actinomycetes > Kitasatosporales > Streptomycetaceae > Streptomyces > Streptomyces sp. PsTaAH-124. The sequence continues at coordinate 319,923 of NZ_KB892180.1, forward strand.
CTCGTGCACGGCGCGCAGCGCGCCGCCGAGGGCGGCCGGGTCCAAGGCGGTGCCCGGCCGGGCGGAGGCCGGGACGGTGACCGGGACGGTGGCCGGGGCGGAGGCCGGTCCGGGGTCGGCGAAGGCCGCGGGTGCGGCGGCGGAGGTCAGTGACAAGGCGGTGGCGACGACGGTGGCCGCGGCGATCCTGCGGATGCGCAAGGGACTTCCCTTCCCTCGGGTCCGAGCATGTCCCCGCCATCCTCGGCGATCTTGAGGGGCCGCCGCATCCTTCCGGCGGACGAGGTCCGGTGCCGAATCCGTACGAGAGCGTCACACAGGCTCCACACAGCGCGGCGGCCCGGTTGTTAGCGTGACTGGCCGCCCGGCAGCCGACCCAGGAAGATCCGGATGGACTACTGCTCCACGTGCCGACGGCACCTCAACGGTGCCCTGGTGTGCCCCGGTTGCGGTGCGTACGCGCCGGACATAGCACCGAACGCCACCACGGACTCCGCGCACGCCTACGCCCCCGGCCCGGCGGCGGCCGCCATGCGGGAGACCGCCCCACCGGACGCCCCGGAGGTACCGGGCGGGACGGACGTATCGGACCTGCCGGACCTGCCGGAGGTCCGGGAGCGGCCGGGGCGGGCGGCGCGGCGGCGGCAGCTGGCCCGCTGGAAGAAGACCCAGCGACGGGCCCTGGTCGCCACGGCGGTGGCGCTGGTCGGCGGCGGTCTGACGGTCGCCTCGATGGAACGCGGCGGCGGCGACCGCGCCCAGGCGGCGGCCCCGGCGCAGGACGGCCCGCATCCGGACAGCGTCGGCAGGCAGCCCGCGGGCCACGGCTCCGCACCGGCGGCCGGGACCGGATCCGCCCCCGGGAGGACCCCCGGAACCGGCTTCTCCGGTGTGCGGCACTCCTCGCCTCCGTCCGCGCCCGCGCACCACCCCTCCGCCCCGGCCGGACAGGGCGTACGCCCCGACGCCGCCGCCCCGCCCGCACCGGTGGCGCCCTCCGCGCCCGCCACGCACCCGGCTCCGGCGGACCCGTCCGGGACCTCGGCCGAGGGCGGCACCTCCGGGACCGGCGGCACCCCGGCCGCACACGATTCCCCGGACACCCCGGCACAGCACCCGTCGACCGGGCCCACCGCTCCCCAGGGCACCCCGCCCGGTCACGGCAGCACGGACCCGTCCTCGCCGCCCGCCGCGGACCCGGCGTCCCCGCAGCTCTGCCTGCTGGTCCTCTGCCTGGGCTGACCGGCCGTCAGGCGGCCGGGCGGTCAGGCCCCCGGCGCCGGACGCTCGTCGAAGCTGGCGAAGTAGGCCGCGGCCATGTCCTCGTCGCCGTGCCCCTGGGCGGCGGCGCGGGCGAAGCGGTCGGCGCTCGCGGCGGCCACGTCCAGGCGTACGCCGTGCCGCGCGCCGGCCTCCACGATCAGCCGGGCGTCCTTCTCCGCGGTGGTCACCGCGAAGCTCGGCGGCAGCAGAGCGCCGTCGAGGACGAGCCCGGCCTTGGCGCGCAGATAGCCCATGTCGAGCGGGCCGCCCGCGATCAGGTCGAAGAAGGCCGCCGGGTCCACGCCCAGCCCCTCGGCCAGGGACAGGGTCTCGCCGGTGGCGGCGGTGGCCGCGATGACCCAGCTGTTGGCGACCAGCTTCAGCCGGGTCGCGGTGGCCGCGGCGCCGTCCTCGCCGGTCCACACCGTGCGCGCGCCCACCGCGTCGAACAGCGGCTGCACCGCCGCGCGGCCCTCCGCGGGCCCGGCGGCCAGCACGGTGAGCTGCCCTGCCTCGGCGGGCTGGCGGGTGCCGAGGACCGGGGCGTCGTAGAAGACCAGGCCGTGGGCGCGGGCGAGGTCCGCCAGTTCGCCGACCGCCTCCAGGCCGGAGGTGGTCGACTGCGCCCAGACGGCGCCCGCACGGGCCTCGGGGGCGGCCTCGCGCATGACCTCCAGGACGGTGGTGCCGTCGTAGAGCATGGTCAGCACGGCATCGGCGTCCCGGACCGCGTCGGCGGCGGTGGCCGCGACCTCGGCGCCCTCGGCCGCCAGCGGCTCGGCCTTGGCGCGGGTGCGGTTCCAGGCGCGGACGATGTGCCCGGCCCGCAGGAGGTTGCGGGCCATCGCGGCGCCCATGATGCCGGTGCCCAGCACGGCGACGGTACGGGTGGTGGCGGTCATCTCGTTCCTTTCGGCGAGGACTGCGGGCGGGACCGGTACGCCCGGCGCCCGGCCATTGTCCGTCCGGACGCCCGGTTCAGCGCCCCGGCCCGCCGGACGCCGCCGCGGCGGGGAGCAGCGGTTCGAGCACCTTCGCCATCCGGCTCTCCGACGTCATGCCGATCCGGACGGCCGCGGCCCGGCCCTCCCGGTCGATGACCACGGTGAGGGGGAGCGTCTGGGTGTTCACCAGTCCGCGGGGCAGGCGCAGCACCTGCTTGCCCGCCGGATCGTGCAGGGACGGATAGCCCAGACGGTGCTCCCGCTGGAAGGTGAGCGCCTCGGTGCGGCTGCTGTCGCTGGCGATCCCGAGCACCTGCACCCCACGGGGCGACCACTCCTTCTGGATCTTCTCCAGCTCCGGGGCCTCCAGCCGGCACGGTCCGCACCAGTGCGCCCAGACGTTGAGCACGACGACCTTGCCCCGGTAGTCGGACAGCCGGATCTCCCGGCCGTCCAGGGACGTCCCGCCGAGGTCCGGCACGGCGGGGCGCTCACCGGGCTCCAGGGTGCGCGTCAGCGCGTCCTGGGGGCTGCTGTCACCGACCTGTGCGGTGGACGAGCACCCGGCGAGCAGCGCGCAGACCGCGGTCACCGCCGCGTACGTACGCCGGTCCGGCATCCGCCCACCCCTCCGCCCGCCAGGGCCTGTGGTTCCTCCACGTCCGTCGACGATCATTGTCCCCGCCGCGGGCGACGTCCCGGAGCCGGGGGTCCACTGGGCGCGGGCGGGGCGGGGGCGGGTGACCGGGAGCCAGGGCCTACGCCAGCCACACGGTGGTGTCCGGCTCCAGCCGGTCGCCCGTCGGCGGTGCGCTGCTCAGCAGCACCTCGCCCGGCGGCAACGGTACGGACCCGTCCGACAGGTTGGTGACACACCGCCAGCCCGCGGAGCGGGCGAACGCCAGCACACCCGCCGGGGTGTCCTGCGTCCAGGTCAGCGACTCGCCCGCGAGCAGCTTGCGGCGCAGCCGCAGCGCCTTGCGGTACAGCTCCAGGGTCGAGCCCGCCACCCCGTCCTGCGCCTGGACGGCGTACGCGGCGAAGGCGGGCGGCTGTGGCAGCCAGGACCCGCCGGGCCCGAAGCCGTACGAGGGTCCGGTCGTCGTCCACGGCAGCGGCACCCGGCAGCCGTCCCTGCCCTTGCGGACATGGCCCGTCTGCTCCCAGACGGGGTCCTGGAGCACCTCGGTGGGCAGGTCGGCGACCTCGGGGAGGCCCAGTTCCTCGCCCTGGTAGAGGTAGGCGGAGCCGGGCAGGGCCAGCATCAGCAGGGTCGCCGCGCGGGCCCGGCGCAGTCCGGCCGCCGGGTCCACGGCGGGCGCCCGGCCGCCGGCCAGCAGCCAGGCGTTCTCGTCCGTGCCCGGCGGGAGCACCAGCCGGGAGGCGTGCCGCACCACGTCGTGGTTGGACAGCACCCAGGTGGCGGAGGCACCGGCGGCCCGCGCGGTGGCCAGGGAGGCGGCGATGGCGGCGCGCAGTCCGTCCGCGTCCCACCCGGTCTGGAGGTACTCGAAGTTGAAGGACTGGCCCAGTTCGTCGGGCCGGGCGTACAGCGCGCGCCGCGCGTCCGGCACCCACGCCTCGGCGACGGCGGTGCGGGGCGGGGAGTAGGCGTCGAAGATCTTGCGCCAGTCCCGGTAGATCTCGTGCACGCCGTCCCGGTCCCAGTACGGGTGGCTGCCCGGTTCCAGACGCGGCAGCGCGTCCTCGCCGGTGACGCCGATGTCCCCGACGTCACGCAGCGGTTCGTCGAGGTCCTTGACCAGGGCGTGCGCCACATCGACGCGGAAGCCGTCCACGCCCCGGTCGGACCAGAACCGCAGGGTGGTGCGGAAGTCGGCGCGCACCTCCTCGTTGCTCCAGTCGAAGTCCGGCTGCTCGGGGGCGAACAGGTGCAGGTACCACTGGCCGTCCGGCACCCGCCGCCAGGCGCTGCCGCCGAACACGGACTGCCAGTCGGTGGGCGGCAGTTCGCCGCTGTCGCCGCGGCCGTCCCGGAAGACGTACCGGGCGCGGGCGGCGGAGCCGGGTCCGGCCCGCAGCGCCTCCTGGAACCAGCGGTGCCGGTGCGAGCTGTGGTTGGGGACGATGTCCGCGATCACCTTCAGGCCGAGGCGGTGCGCCTCGGCGACCAGCGCGTCGAAGTCGTCGAGGGTGCCCAGGCGGGGGTCGACGTCCCGGTGGTCGGCGACGTCGTAGCCGCCGTCGGCCAGTTCGGAGGGGTAGAACGGGCTGAGCCACACGGCGTCCACACCGAGCCCGGCCAGATGCGTCAGCCGCCGGGTGATGCCCCGGATGTCGCCGAGTCCGTCCCCGTCGGCGTCGGCGAAGCTGCGGGGGTAGACCTGGTAGACGACGGCCTGCCGCCACCAGTCGGGGTCGCGGGAGGACAGGTCGGGCGGCGCGTCGTCGGTGCGGTCGGTCACGCGGTCTCCTCTTCGGACGGGGAGCCGTGGGCCTGCGGGCCCGGAGCCCGCGGGCGCGGGTCCGCGGGTCTTCGGGCGGCGCCGGAACGGCTCAGGGAATCTTGTCCCGCCCGCCGGGGAGGCGAACCCCGTATCCGGACCGCGCCGGTGTCGCGCCCCGCGGCGCACCCCCGACCGCCCCCTTCGGGCCCCGCCCGGCCGTGCTCGGGCCGCTCGTGGGCCGGTCGTGGGCCGGTCGTGAGCCGGTCGTGAGCCGGTCCCGTCCGTCGCGGTCAGGCCCGCGCGCCCGCGCCCTCGACGGTGGCCAGATACAGCTTCACGTACCGCTCCACGTCGACGTCGAGCGCCACGTCCACCAGCGGCTGTTCGCGGGCCTCGCCGTGCAGTTCCGCCTCGCCGGGGCGCCGGCGGCGGTCGACGACCGTCTGACCGCGCCCCGGTCCCGGCGCGAGGGTCACCTCGACGGGCAGCCGGTGCGTGGTGAGCCCCGCCGGGTCGGCGACCGCGCAGACCGCGCCCGCGTCGCCGAGGCCGCCCGCCGGGTCCTCCTCGCTCGTCACCGGGTCGCGGTGGGACAGCAGCCGCCCGGCCAGCCGCGCGCCCGGCTCGGTGCTCTCCCCCAGCCGGCGCACGTCACCGGCCGGGACGACGACCCGCTCGAACACGTCCAGCCCGTACATCGTGGTCGGCACCCCGGCGCTCAGCAGGATCGCGGCGGCCTCCGGGTCGTGCCAGACGTTGAACTCGGCGACCGCCGTGGCGTTCCCGGTGGCGACCGCGCCGCCCATGAACACGATCCGCTCGATGTTCCGCGTCACCTCCGGGTGGGTGCGCAGCAGCAGGGCGATGTTGGTCAGGGGCGCGGTGGGGATCAGGGTGACCGGCCGGGGCGAGGCCAGGATCGTGCGGCGCAGCAGCGCCACCGCGTCCACGTCGGCGGGCCGCCGCGCCGGGGCGGGCAGGCCGAGGTCGCCCATGCCGTCGCGGCCGTGCACGTGGAGCGCGGTGCGCACGGGCTCGATCAGCGGGCGCTCGGCGCCGCGCGCCACCGGGATCGGTGGGGCGCCCGCCTGCTCCAGCACGGTGAGCGTGTTGCGCACCACCTGGTCGACGTCCGTGTTCCCGGCCACGCAGGTCACCGCGCGCAGGTCGAGCCCCGGGTGCCGGACGGCGAACAGCAGGGCGAGCGCGTCGTCGACGCCGGTGTCGCAGTCGATGATCACGGGCGTGGCGTCGGAGTGGGACGGACCGGTCACGGCGGGCTCCTTCGAAGACGTGCGTGCACTCGCGCTCCGCTCCCGACCCTATGCGCCCCGGCTCCCGGCCCGGCGCGCCCGCGCGCGTGGTGCCGTCCGTGCCGCTCACCCGGACGGACCGGCGCGGTGGTGCGGGGCGGGAGTCGGTGGTGCGGTGGGATGACCGTCCGGTGCGTCTCGCGGGCGTCGTGCGCGTCGCGGGCGTCGGTGCCCCGGCGCCGCTGCCGCCGTGGCCGCCCGGCCGTGACCGTCGTCCGACCGTCGTTGTGGAGGACCCGCCCATGCCCCGGCTCCCGGCTGTCCGCGTCCTTGCCGTCGCCGTGCTCTGCGCGGCCGGTCCGCCGGCGCTGACCGCCTGCGGCTCCGGGCAGGAGGCCCGGCCGGCCGCCGCCTCGCCGTCCGCCGCGGCGGCCTCCCGGCCGGCCGCCCCGCGGACACCGGCCGCCCCGACGGCACCGGCCGCCCCCGCCGGGCTCACCGCGGCGCAGGCGCAGGCCGCGCTGCTCACCGAGGACGACCTCGGGGTGCCCTGGGAACCGACCGAGGGGGCGGCGACCTGGCGGGACGGCATCCTCAAGGCACGCACCGGGGCCGGGACCGCACCCGACTGCCAGCGGCTCGTCGACGCGCTCTACGCCGACCAGCCGCTCGGCGCCCCCACGGGGACGTACGCGGTGACCGGTTTCGACGACGGCGACGACCGGGCCCAGCTGCGCCACCAGGTCCTCACCCTGCGCCCGGCGGACGTGGACCGCACCCTGGCCTGGCTGCGGACGCTGCCGCGGACCTGCGCCCGGTTCACGGCGGCGACCACCCGGGCCGGGGAGCAGACGGTGCGGGTCAGCGACCTCGCGCTGCCCGCGCTCGGCGACGCCCGGCAGGGCCTGCGGATCACCTTCACCGGACCGCGCGACAGCGCGGACGGCGCAGACGGCGCGGACGGGCGGGACTCCGGCGGCCGGGACGACGACGGGGACGGCACGGACACCACCGCGCTCACGCTCGACGTCGTGGCCGTGCGCGTCGGCGGCGACGCGCTCACCCTGACCGACGGCGCCCCCGGGGAACTCCCCTCCGACGCCACCCTGACGGCGGCCCAGCTGGGCGTGGAGCGCCTGACGGCGGCCCGGGACGGAACCCGCGCCCAGGCCTGAGCGACGACTACTGGGGCGCGGCCCGGCTCAGCCGGCGGCGATCCGGTCCACGGCCTCCTTGGCCTCCTTCAGACCGGCGTCCGTGGCCTCCCGGTACACCTTGATCGCCTGGATCGTCCGGCCGCTCCGCGCCAGTTCGGCCACCTCACCGCGCCACGGCTCCGCCTCGCGCAGCCCCAGGTGGTCCAGGATCAGATCCAGTTTGTGCTCGACGCGGGCGGTGCGCCGGTCGGTGCGGGCGATCCGGATCTCGATCGTGGCGAACCCGGTGAGCAGAGCAGCGAAGACGATGACGAAGACGAGTATGTCCATACGGTGATCCTAGGAAAGCGCGCCCCGCGCGTCCGGCGTGGACACGCTGGACACGCCCCGGACGGCGCCCGGTGTCACAACGGCGGCTGCGCGGGGGCCGGGCCCAGCGTGGTGGTGCCCGGGGCGGTGCGGTGGCCGAGACCGGTGCGGTAGACGTCGAGGGCCGCCTCCACCCGGCCGGTGCGGCGCAGCAGATCACCGAGGAGGCGGCACAGGTCGGCCAGGTCACCGGCGGCACCGGCCCGCTCCAGGAGGCTCAGCGCGCGGACGTAGTGCTCCTCGGCGGCCTCCGTGTCCCGGGCGTCCTCGGCGATGATGCCGAGCAGCCGGTGCGCGGCGGCGGCGTGCATCGCGCCCCGCTCGGAGGAGAGGTCGCCGAGCACGTCCCGCAGCAGGTCGGCGGCCTGCCCCGACTTGCCGCGCCGGTGCAGCACATCGGCCAGTTCGACCGCGACCTGCCGGGTGTAGAGCGCGGCCCGCTTGGCGGTCAGCATGTCGAGCGCGGACCGCAACTCCTGCTCGGCACGCTCCAGTTCGCCGTTCTGCGCGCAGACATAGCCGCGCATCCAGTGGCAGTTGGCGAGTTCGGTGCGCAACTGGAGGTGGCGGTAGAGCTCGGCGGCCTTGGCGAGCGACGCGTCCGCCTCGGCGATCCGGCCCTCGGCGAGCAGGGTGCGGGCCACCGACCGGTGCATCCGGGCCACCAGCGCCGGATCGGCCGCCTGCGGGGCGAGCGCGAGGGCGAACTCGGCCGCCTGCGCCGCCCGCGCGTGCGCGCCCATGTCCATGTACGGGCCGATGACACCGGCGTAGAGGAGGAGCAGGGCGTCCGGGTCGTGCAGTCCGGAGCGGTTCAGTTCGTCGAGCGTGGACTCGAAGAGGTAGACGGCGTACCGCAGTTCGCCGGTGAGGTAGTGGGCGACGGCCCGGCCGCGCAGCGCGGGGACGCGGGCGGGCAGCGGCGCGTCGGCCAGGGCCTGCTCGGACTGCTCGAAGTAGCGCCGCCCGCTCTCCAGTTCACCGGTCTCCAGGGCGCATTCACCGAGCCCGAGCAGCGCGTCGGCCCGGATGTCGGCGAGGTCGAGCTGCTCGGCCTCGGCGAGCAGCTCCCCGTACAGCTCGGCGGCCCGGCCGGTCTCCCCGGTGGCCAGCGTCCGCTGCGCCTCGGTCAGCCGCAGCCGCAGATCGGTGGCGAGATGGGCGGGGCGGCCGGTGGCCAGCTCCTCGTAGGCGACGCCGAGCCGTTCGGCGAGGTGGCGCAGCGCGGCGTCGGAGGGGCGCACCCGCCCGGCCTCCAGGGTGGAGACATACGCGGGTGTGTACGCCGGTTCGGCCAACTGCTTCTGGGTGAGGCCCCGTTCGCGCCGCAGCCGCTGCACCCTGCGCCCGATGGTCTCCGGGTCGTCCCGCTTCGCCATGCGCCTCATCATGCCAGTACGCGCACCCCCCGGCCCCCGCGTGCCCGCCCCGCCGCCCGGCGCGGGCACCCCGCGGGGACATCCCGCCCACGCCGGTCCAACTCCCCTTGTTTCCCTCCGGTTTGCCCTTCCGGCCGAGCGCTCCCACACCCTAGGTTGGGGATTACGTTAAACCTGCTTAACCCCCCACTGTCGTTCCCTGCCGCTGTGAGGTCGGTCGCCGTGTCCGGACGCCCTGTCGCCCGCCCTGGTCGCATCTCCGCACGCCATGTACGAGGACTCGGCGCGGCCCTCGTCGCCGTGGCCGCCCTGGTAGCGGCCGCCAACGCGGGCCCCGCCCCCACGACCGAACCCGCTCCCGGGCAGCAGGTCGCGGTCCAGGGGCGTTAGGGCCGGTCCGGCAGCACCCTCCTCAGCGCCTCGTCCAGTTCCGCGGCCAGGGTCGCGTCGGTCGGGGGGTCGTCGGTGAACAGGCGGCCCAGTTCGGTGGTGAAGGTCTGGGTGAAGGCTCCGTAGAGCGGGGTGCGGGGGCGGGGGACCGCCCGGGTGAGGGCGGGCAGCAGGATGCGGCGGGCGTAGTCGGGGCGGCCGGCCGCGTCGCGCGGCATCCGGTCGGTGCTCTCCCCGGTGGGGGCCGGTGAGGGGTCCGCCGCCACCGCGCACCGCACCCGGTCGTCGGTGTACGCCGACGTACGGGTCGCGGCGAACCCCGCGTCCAGCAGGCAGCGTTCGCTCTGTGCGCTGGTGAGGTAGGCGATGAGCTGCGCGGCCTTGCGGGGCCGCTCCGAGGAACGGGCCACCGCCAGGTTCTGCCCGCCGAGCACCGCCCGGCCGGGCAGCGGCGCCACGCCGAGCTGCCGGGACGAGAAGGTCTGGTGCAGCGTGCCGTAGGCGTAGGGCCACTGCCGCAGGAAGGCCGTGCGGCCGCTCGCGAAGTCACTGAGCGAGGCGGCCTCGTCGGAGGCGAGGGCGTGGTCCAGGGTGTACGGCTTCTCCGTGCGCCGCCGCAGCTCCGCGATGCCGTCGGCGAGCTCCTGGCGGGTCGCGGTGTAGCGGCCCGACTCGTCGGTCAGGGCGAAGTCGTCGGTGGCGGAGGCGAACGCCTCGACGGCGTTGACCGTGCGGCCCTCGTAGGCGGCGAGCTGCGTCGTCCACGCCTTCTCGAAGCCCGCGGGCGGATGCGTGTCCAGGACGTCGGCGAGGTCACGCAGCCGCTGCCAGGACGTGCCGGGCCCGAGCACGGGATCGCGGACCCCGGCCTCCCGCAACTGGTCGAGCCGGTAGTACAGCAGCCCCACATCGGTGTTGAACGGCACCGCGTAGACCCGCTTCTTCCAGTACGCCGTGGCGGCGACCGAGGCGATGACGTCGCCGTCGAGCGCGCCGTCCGGCAGCGGATCGACCAGCGCGGCCTCGGCGAACTCCGGCACCCAGGTCACGTCCAGGTTGACCACGTCGTAGTCGGCGCTGCCCGACTGGAGCGCGCCCAGCAGCTGGCTGCGCTGCTCGTCGGCCGAGCCGGGCAGCTCGACCAGCCGTGCGTGGTAGCCCGTGTTCTCCTTGTCCTGCTCCCGGTTCCAGGCGTCGATGAGCTGCTCCCGGACGCCGTTCTTCCCGGTCACGTCCCGGCCGCTGGCCACCACGATCTCGCCGGGCACATCGGCGGAGGGCGACCGCCGCGCCTCCGGTCCGCCCCCGCCGGTGCAGCCCGCGACCGCGGCCAGCATCAGCAGCACGGCCGCCGCGACGGGCGCGGACGCCACCGGTGACAGGGCCCGCGGCAGCCGCCCGCCGTGCCGGGGCCGCTCCCCGCGCCGGTGCCCGGTCCCGCACCGCCTCATCAGTCCTCCCCCGTCCCCACCCGCGCCACCTCGTCGTGCAGACCGGTGCCGAGGTCGTCCGCCGTGTCCAGGCAGCGGCCGTGGCTCGCCTCGGCGACGGCGGCCGCCGGGCGGCCCCGGTCGCAGGAGCCGGCGACCAGGGACACCATGTCCACCGGGACCTTCCGCTGCCGGGCCCGCTCCAGCACCTGGGCGAGGTTCTCGCCGGTCAGCCGGTCGTCGTCCTCGTCGTCGGTGAGGTAGACGATCAGCTGGGGCCACTTGTCGTCGGCGCCGCGCCCCGCCATCGTGTCGAGCGCGTCGAGCAGCGCCGCGTGCGGATCGGACTCGGCGTCGCGCACCCGCGCCGCCGCGTCCACGCCGCGCTCGGCGTCGGCGCGCCGGTGGTGCCCGAAGGCCAGCACCTCGTCGTGGTGGCGGCCGCCGGGACCGTCGTACACGCCCCACACCCCGTACTCGTCCTCGTCGCCGAGCCCGCCCAGGGACTGCTTCAGGATGCCGGGGCCGCCGCTGGGACCCGGCCACCGCGTGCGCATCGAGCCGGAGCTGTCCAGCAGGTAGAGGACCCGGCCGGGGCCGTTCGCGCTGCGGTAGCGGCTGAGCGCGGTGTCCACCGCCGTCCGCGCGGCGGCACCCGGCAGCGGCCCCGCCGCGCTCAGCACCCCCGTGTCGGCGGGCCCGGCGCCGAGCAGCGGATGCCCGGTGCCCGTGGCGGAGCGGAATCCGGCGGCGGCGAAGGCGGCGAGGCCGTCCCGGCCGGTGAGCCACGCGTGGAAGCGGTCCACGGCGTCCGCCCGGACGGCGGCGTCCCGGTCCCCGCCGTCCCAGGCGACCCGGACGAACGTGGGCGTGAGCGCCGGTACGTCGGACGGGTACTCGGCGCTCCGCGGCACCCGGGTGTTCTTGGCGCAGCCCACCCCGCTGACCAGCAGGAACTCAGGGACGAGGGCGGCGGTGCGGGCGTCCGCCGCACGGTCGGCGGGCAGCGCGCACAGCAGGTCGGCGGCGGTCGGGGCGGGCGGGCCCGTGCCGCGCACCCCCTGCTCGGCGGCGCGCGGGTCGGCGCCGCCGCCGTAGAGGCCGACCGTCGCCAGCAGCGCGGAGTCGGTGACCTCCGGGTCGGCGCGCAGCACACCGGCCGCCGCGTCCCGCGCGCGCAGCTGAGCGGCCAGCCGGGCCAGCGGCAGCCCGGTCCGCTCCTCCACCCGGCTCCCGGCGAGCTTGCGCGGCACGGCCAGCACCACCGGCGAGTACGCGAACGGGCCCGCGTCGGGGCGCAGTTCGGCGAAGCTGCGCTCGGTGCGGTCGGTGCCGACCCGGGCCACGTCGGTGCCCGAGGCCGGGATCCAGACGTCCGGCTGCGGGCCGATGTCCCGCTGCGGGTTGGTGTCCTCCTCGCGCGGCTCCTGCCAGGCGTCGGTCTGCCGGCGCAGCGCGGTGACCGCCGCTCCGGCGCCCGCGCTGTAGACGGTGATGCCGGTACGGCGGCAGCCGTGTCCGGTGTCGTCGGCGCCCGAGGCGAGATAGGCGTCCGCGGCGGTGCGGACCACCGGCTCCAGGTCGGGGTCGGTCAGCACCCGCAGTTCGAGGGGCGGACGGCAGGCGGTGGCGTCCCCGGCACCGAGGAACCGGGACGCGACGACGTAGCCGCCCCCCGCCAGCAGCAACACCAGCGCGACGGCCACCCCGGCCCTGCCCCACCACCCGAGCCGACCGAGCCACCGCACCGCGGCACCGGTCAGCGCCCCGGCCGCCCTCGCCGCCCCCAGCAGCCCCGCTAACACCCGCCGGACGCGACCCGCTCCTGCCTCGGACGAGGGCTCGCGGGGCCCCGCCGGAGACGGCGGAGACGGCGGCGGAGACTCCGGCACAGGCGGGGGTGGGGGCGGGGACGGAGACGGCGGGGACGGCGGGGACGGCGCGGGTTCGGGCGGCGGCTCGTGCTGCGGGCGCGACCCCGACCGCAGCAGGACGTCCGTGTCCGGCGCGGCGGCGAGCTGCGGCTCCCAGGGATCGTTCTGGGTGGTCGTACGCCCCGCCCCGAGCATCCGCGCGCGCACCCGCCCGTAGACCTCCAGCAGCGACCGGTCCCCGCCCGTCTCCAGGAGCCGCACCAGCTCGTCGGTGAACGGGGTCGGGCCCGTGCCGTCGCCCGCGTCGATGAGCCGGTTGGCCTGCACGCTCATCAGCAGCAGGATCTTGTGCCGGCCGGGGAAGTCGTGCCACACCTTGGCGGCGTTGCCCGCGTAGCAGCAGTCGAGGATGACCACGATCCGCTCGGCGCCGCTGCCCGCGAGCACCGTGAGCACCTCGGTGAACGAGGTCGCGTTCGGGAAGACGGCCTGCGCGCCCGCGACCACGCGCGCGTTGCGCATCTGGAGGAACAGCTCGTTGCCCGCGCTCGGCACCGCGCCGTGCCCGGCGAAGTAGCACAGCAGCAGCCCCTCGGCCTCGTGCGCGGCGCGGCGCAGATCCTCGCCGAAGTCGTCGTGGGTGGGCGAACGGCAGTCGGTGATCTCCCGGTCCGCGAACACCCCGCCCCGCAGGGCCTGCCGCAGCCTGCTGACGTTGTGCCGCACGGCGGGCAGCTGCCCGGCCACCCCGTCCCACGCGGCCGGCTTCGTGTGCTCGTACTCCGACACGCCGACCAGCAGCGCGCGGTTCACCCGCCCCCTCGGGTCGAAGCGGCCCACGGCCCTACTCCTCGCCGGGGTTCACCGGATCGACGCGCTGCTCGGGCGGGGGTCCGGGCTCCACCCGGCGGCGGTTCTCCCGCCAGGCGGCCACGGCCCGTCCGGTCTGCTCCAGCAGCTCACCGAAGATCACTTCGGCGCCCGCACCGACCAGCACCAGCAGGATCTCCATCCCGGCGCCCATATGACCGGGCGGCGCGTCCGAGCGCGGCTGCTCCAGGATGTGCAGGCGCCCGTCGGCGACCAGTTCCTCCAGTGGATTCTCCCGCTCCAGCCACGCCTTCAGCGCGTCGATGTCGCGGTTGCTCGCGCTTCCGTCCAGCCGGACCCGGATCGCTCGGCCGGCCACGCCCTCCCCCTCAGCCATAACTCACCATTCTGGCACCGCGCACGCGCCCTGGGGAGGGGGCGTACCCGGCCGTCCGGCGGCGCCGCCCCCGTCAGTCCTGCGTCTGCAACTGCCGTAGCTGCCTTCGCACATGGTCCAGCGCGCCCTGCTGCCGTCCGGGCACCCGGTCACGCAACTCGGCGAGCAGCGGCCCCAGTTCACGGGCGCGCTCCGTCTCGCGGATCTGCCCCCACTGGTGGTGCGCCCGGTCCACGGCGGCCTCCACCTGCGGCGCACCGGCGCTCTGCCCCATGGCCAGCCGGGTGGCGGCCACCGCCAGCCAGGTACGGCAGCTGCGGGCCGCGTCCCCGGCGAACATCGCGAGGTCGGCGCGGACCTCGCTCCAGTGCAGCGCCTCCTCGGAGGCCGCTCCGTGCTCCCGTACGGCGTCCTGCTCCCAGCGGGCGGCGAGCGCGTCGGCGTCGCCGTGCCGCCCCGACTCCACCCACGCCGCGATGGCCGCGTGCGGGTCGGCCGCCGCCGGGCGCCCCGCGGCGAGCACGAGCCCCGGCCCGGCCGGTGCCCCGCGCGACCCGGCGCCCTCCTCCACGGCCAGCCGCGCCAGCGCCTGTTCGTGCAGTTCGGCCACCGGCGGCCGGTGCCCGCTGCGCAGGATGGTCGCCACCGCCTTCATGTACCCGGGCTGGGCCACCCCGCGCCGGGACGGCGGCGGTGCGACCCGGCCGTACACGGCGATGTTGCCGCCCGTGTCCAGCGGGCGTTCGTGCAGCTGGCGCCAGCTCTCCTGGTCCGCGTACAGGTCCGCGACCAGCGTGGTGGTGCCGTCCGGGCGCAGCCGCAGCTCCTCGCGCAGCCAGTGCCAGGGCAGCGCGGTGTAGCGCACGGTGGCCGGGGCGGTGCGGGCCAGCGCCAGGTGCGGCAGGTGCTGGCGGCGGTCGAGCTGGAGCTGACCGGTGAGGAAGACGGTCAGCGGTCCCGGGGAGGCGGCGGCGGCCCGCAGCCGGGTGAGGACGGCCTGCGGCTCCAGCGGGTCGGCGAGTTCGACGACGCTCGCGGTGGGCGTGCCGGACAGGACGGCGGGCTCGACGGCGGCCAGCACGGGCAGCACGGACGCCGCGTCCACCAGACGGCCCTTCCCCACGGGCGAGGCCGCGAGCAGCAGCACGGTTCCGGGCATGGTCCCCCCGCGGTGTTCCGTTCGTCGGTCGCGTACGTCAGCACCGTAACCGCTGCTGGTGCGCGGGCGGATGCCGGACCGGGAACATCCCTCGCCCGTGCCGACTTGCCGCGGCCGCCCGGCAGGTGTGCTCTGGTAGGCGGGGGCGAGGAGCAGAGGAGCCGGGGAGGGACAGCGAGAGGAGCGCTCTCATGGTTCACGCCGCACCCGTGTCCGGCCGCACCGCAGGGGCCCGTGCCCGCCATCCGCGGACGCCCGACATCTTCAGCGACCGCGCCCATCTGATCGCCCGCTGGGCGGGCCCGTTCGCCATCGGGCTCGTCTACGGCTACTGGGCCGCCGCCAACCGGCGCTCCGGCGGTCCGATCACCGCCGGGAACGTGGCCTTCGGCTTCGTGACCGCGATCGTGTTCACGCTGTTCATGGCGGGCGTGCTGACCCTGGCCTCGCGCCTGCCGCGCGAGCTGCACGCCTTCCTGTGGTTCCTGTTCACCGGCGCGGCCTTCGGGTTCCTCTTCGACCAGTCCGGCCGCTCGGTCCTGCTGACCGTCGGCCTCTCCCTGGCCTTGGGCGTGGCCGTGGGGCTGATCTGCTTCTACTGGGTCTACACGCACGAGGACGCCAGGGGCCGCCGCATCGGCTGACGCCCCGGCCGGGCGGACCGCGGCCCCGGCGCGGAGCCGGGGCCTTCCCCGTGCCCGCCCCTCGTGGCCCGTGCCCCTCGTGGCCCGCGCCCCTCGTACTCTCCGTCGTCACCCGATTGCCATACGTCCGCTCGCGCCGGGCCCGGGGGAAGACTTCGCTGGGAGCGTGACCCGACGCCTGCGCAGCGGCCTGTCGGCCGTACTGATCGCCCTCTCGTGCCTGCTCGTGCCGTTCGGCGTGCTGTCGGCCTGGGCGGCGTACGGGCTCGCCGACACCGGCCGCTACGTCACCACGATGGCGCCGCTCGCCGCCGACCCGGACGTCCGCGACGCCATCGCGGACACCGTCGGGAACGGCATCGTGGCCGAGATCGGCCGGGGGGCGGACACCGGCCCCGCGCGGGCGGCCGTGGCGCCGTTCGTGCACGACGCGGTCCGCTCGTTCACCCAGACCGCGGCCTTCCGCACCGCCTGGAACGAGGGCAACCGGGTCGCCCACGACGCCGTCCTGCGCGCCCTGCGGGACGGCCGCGACGACCGCGACCGCCCGGTCACCGTCGATCTCGCACCGGTCACCGCCCAGGTCAAGGCCCAGCTCGCCCAGGACCACGTGCCGCTCGCGGGCCGCATCCCCGTCGCGCACACCGAGGTCGCCCTGCTCCCGGCCCAGGACCTGGGCCGCATGCGGAAGGAATTCCACGTGCTCGAAGTCGCCGGCTTCTGGCTGCCCGTCGCGGCCGTCGCGTTCGCCGTCGCCGGCATCGCCCTCGCCGCCCGGCGGCGCCGCGCGGTGACCGCGACCGCGCTCGGCACCGCCCTCGGCGGCGCGCTGCTCGGCCTGGCCCTCGCGGTGGGCCGCAGCCTGACCCTGGCCGACCTGCCGCAGGAGGTCTCCCAGCCCGCGGCCGGTGCCGTCTACGACGCCCTCACCGCCACCCTGCGCACGGCGTCCTGGCTGCTGGTCGCCCTGGGCCTGACCGTGGCCGCCCTGACCTGGCTCACCCGCCGCCGCGCACACCGCACCGGCAGCGGCACCGGTCCGCGCCCACGCCCCCGGTTCCGCCCCAGGTTCCGCCTCGGGCTGCGCCGCCGGACGCCCGGGACGCCCACCTCGCCCCAGCAGCAGGAGCCGACCCGCGTCGAGGCCTGATCCGGGCGGTCTTGACAGCGTCCGGAGTCCGTCACTCTCCCGTGACCGGGTTCGTCATCGGGGGCCGCTAACCTTACGTGTCCGTCCTGGCCAGGGATCGACGGGATCAACTCACGCGAAGGGTTGCGCACATGGGCATTCTCACTCGCCTGCGGAACGCGTTCGGCCGGTCACGCAAGGGGCGTGCGGCCGAAGCAGAGGGTGCGGAGCAGGTGCCGGCCACGGAACCGGCCCCCGCCGCCGAGGAGCAGCCGGCGGCGGCGCCGAAGGTCCCGGCCCCGGCGGCCGAGCCGGCCGCGGAGCCCGCGCAGGGGCCGGAAGCGGACCCGGCCTCCGCCGCTGTGCCCTCTCCCGCCCCGGACGCGGCTCCGGACCGGGAGCCCGCCCCCGCGGCCCGCATCCCCGACCCGCGCACGCCCGCCGCCGACGACGAACACGAACTGGTGGCGGCGGCTTTCGACAACGTCACGGTCCCGAAGCAGCCGGAGCCCCGGGAGGCGGCTCCGGAGCCCGAGCCCGAGGCGCAGCAGGAAGCCGAGCCGGAACCGCAGCCCGTGGCGGAACCGGAACCCGCCCCGGAGCCGGAAGCCGGATCGGAAGCCGAACCGGAGCCGGAAGCCGCGGTGGAATCCGCCCAGCCGCAGGCACAGGAAGCGGAGGAGCCGCAGGAGCCGCAGGAGCCGCAGGCACAGGAAGCGGAGAAGCCGCAGGAGCCGGAGGAGCCGCAGGCACAGGAGCCGCACGAGCCGCGGACGGAGGAAGCGCGGGAAACAGAGGAAGCGCAGGCGGAGGACACCCCGCAGCCCGCCGACGGCGAGGAAACCCCCCAGGAACCGGCCGCCCCCGAAGCCGCCCCCAAGCCCGCCACCCCCCTCCCCCGCCTGAAGTCCCGCGCCCCCGGCCTCACCACGGCCTACAAGGCCGCCACCGCCGCCCTCAGGAAGAACGACCTCACCGGCGCCCGCGCCCGGGTCCACCTCGTGCTCGACCGCTCCGCCTCCATGCGCCCGTACTACAAGGACGGCTCCGCCCAGGCCCTCGCCGAGCAGTGCCTCGCCCTCGCCGCGCACCTCGACCCGGAGGCCACGGTCCACGTCACGTTCTTCTCCACGGAGGTGGACGGCACCGCCGACCTCACCCTCACGGATCACGAGAACAAGATCGACGAGGTGCACGGCACGCTGGGGCGCATGGGCCGTACGAGCTACCACGCCGCGGTCGAGGCGGTCCTCGCCCACCTCGACGAGCAGAAGGCCGCGCAGGCAGCGGCGGACCAGCCCGCCGTCCCCACCCTGGTGGTCTTCCAGACGGACGGCGCCCCCGACGCCAAGACGCCCGCCACCCACGCCCTGGCCGGCGCCGGGACGAGCCACCCGGAGGTGTTCTTCTCGTTCGTCGCCTTCGGCGAGCACGACAACAAGGCGTTCGACTACCTCCGCAGGCTGAAGACCGGCAACGCGTCGTTCTTCCACGCCGGCCCGGCGCCCCGCGAGCTGACGGACAAGGCGCTGTACGAGGGGGTCCTCGCGTCCTGGCGCCCGTGACGCACCGCGCCCGGCTCACCACCCACCGCGCCGCCCGCTTCCCACCTCGTAAAACGGGAGGCGGGCGGCGCGGCCGTGTCGGCTACGATTTCAAGGTTCGTAGACAGTGTCGGACGGCCACGAAAGCCGCCGACCGTCACCCCACGTAGCGACTTGGGAGCAGCCCGCGATGGCTCGACACCTCATCACCAGCGCCCTTCCGTACATCAACGGGATCAAGCACCTGGGCAACATGGTGGGGTCCATGCTCCCGGCGGACGTGTACGCGCGCTACCTGCGGCTGCGCGGCCACGAGGTGCTGTACATCTGCGCCACGGACGAGCACGGCACGCCCGCCGAGCTGGCCGCCAAGGAACGGGGCATCCCGGTCGCGGAGTTCTGCGCGCAGGCGCACGACGCGCAGAAGGCGGTGTACGACGGGTTCTCGCTGGCCTTCGACTACTTCGGCCGGAGTTCCTCCCCGGAGAACGTGGAGATCACCCAGCACTTCGCCCGCCGCCTGCACGAGAACGGCTTCATCGAGGAGCGCGCGATCCGCCAGGTGTACAGCCCGGCCGACGGACGCTTCCTGCCGGACCGCTATGTGGAGGGCACCTGCCCGCACTGCGGCTACGACAAGGCGCGCGGCGACCAGTGCGAGAACTGCACCCGGGTCCTGGACCCGACCGACCTGATCGACCCGCGCAGCGCGATCTCCGGTTCGACGGAACTCGAGGTGCGCGAGACCAAGCACCTCTTCCTCCTCCAGTCCAAGCTCCAGCACGAGGTCGAGGAGTGGGTGGCCCGGCACGAGGACCGGTGGCCGCAGCTCGCGTCCTCCATCGCCCGCAAGTGGCTGACCGAGGGTCTGCACGACCGGGCGATCACCCGCGACCTGGACTGGGGCGTCCCGGTCCCGGCGGACACCTGGCCGGAACTGGCGGCCGAGGGCAAGGTCTTCTACGTCTGGTTCGACGCGCCCATCGAGTACATCGGCGCGACGAAGGAGTGGGCGGACCAGGACCCGGAGAACCGCGACTGGAAGTCGTGGTGGTACGAGGCCGACGACACCGTGCACTACACGGAGTTCATGGCGAAGGACAACGTCCCCTTCCACACGGTGATGTTCCCGGCGACCGAGCTGGGGGTGCGCGAGCCGTGGAAGAAGGTCGACTACGTCAAGGCGTTCAACTGGCTGACGTACTACGGCGGGAAGTTCTCCACCTCGCAGAAGCGGGGCGTCTTCACCGACCAGGCCCTGGAGATCCTCCCGGCGGACTACTGGCGCTACTTCCTCATGGCCAACGCGCCCGAGTCGGACGACTCCTCCTTCACCTGGGAGCACTTCACGGCGACGGTGAACAAGGACCTGGCCGACACCCTGGGCAACTTCGTCAACCGGGTGCTGTCCTTCTCCAAGAAGCGCTTCGGCGCCGAGGTCCCGGCCAGCGGTGCGCCGGGCGCGGCCGAGGAACGGCTGGGCGAGGAGATCGCCCGGCTGCTCGCCGAGTACGAGGAGCAGATGGAGGCGCTCCAGTTCCGCAAGGCGAGCGCCGCGCTGCGCGCCCTGTGGTCGGCCGGCAACTCCTATCTGGAGGAGAAGGCTCCCTGGCTGGAGATCAAGACCGACCAGGACGGCGCGGCCCTGACCCTGCGCACGGCGATGAACCTGATCCACCTCTACGCGGTGGTCTCGGAGCCCTTCATCCCCACCACGGCCAAGGCCATGCGCGCCGCCTTCGCCCTCCCCGGCGACACGGCGCCCTGGGTCACCCCCGACCAGGCCAGGGCGCTCACCACGCTGCCCGCCGGGACCCCCTTCACGGTCCCCCCGGTCCTCTTCGCCAAGCTCACCGAGGACGACCTGACCACGTACAAGGAGCGCTTCGGCGGCACCGACCAGTAACACGCCTCCCGAAGGCCCGGAATGCATCCGCCAGGATCTGCTTTCCGGGCCTTTCGCATGTCACCCCTGCTTCCGTACCGGAACGTTTTTTCGGAACTCGAAAGAGTGAACGCCCCCAGATAAACGGATATCCCACCACTCTTCCGGCCTAGTTTGCGCTCATGGTCACCGCAACACACGAGACCGCGCACCGGATCTTCCAGGAGCATCCGGAGGTTCTCGCACCCGCCTTCGAGACGCTGGGTCTGCCACCGCCCGTGAAAGCCGACATCGAGGTGCTCTCCCCCGATGTCACCGAACTCCGGCCCATGGAACGCCGGGTGGACACCGTGCTGCGCATCGTGTCCTCCTCGGGCGACGACTTCATCGTCGCCGTCGAGACGCAGACGCGACGCGCCCCGGACAAGGAAGCCAACTGGGCGTACTACGTGGCGTATCTGCGCGCGAAGTACGAACTGCCGGTCCTGCTCGTCGCTGTCTGCAAGAGCCGCTCCACCGCGTCCTGGGCGACCGGCCCGTTCGAGTGCCGCATCGGCCCGTGGACCACCCAGGTCACACGCCCCTTCGTCCTCGGCCCGGACACGGTCCCGGAGATCACGGACGAGTCGATGATGGCGCGGGAGCCCGCACTGGCGACCTTCACCGCCATCGTGCACAGCGAGAGCCGGAACATCGACGCCATACTGGACCTGCTGGCCCGCGGCATGCGGCCCTTCGACAAGGAGACGGCCAAGTACTGGTGCGAGTTCCTGGAAGTCGGACTGGAGAACACTCCGGCCCGGGACACATGGAAAGGATTGCAGAAGATGGTCGCCACTTACTTCCCAGGTCGGGGCACACTCTTCGAGGAGACGTACCTGGAGGGCAAGGCCGAGGGCAAGGCCGAGGGCAAGGCCGAGGAACGCACCGCCCTGATCCTGCACGTACTGGAGAAGCGGGAGATCGAGGTCTCCGAAGGGGCCCACGAGCGCATCACCTCCTGCACCGACCTCGACCAGCTCGCCGCCTGGCTCGATCGAGCCCTAACAGCCGAAGCGGCCGACGACCTCTTCACCGGGGACCCGGAGGTCCCCGACGACGGCCCACGCGACAAGGGAGCCTGCGGATAGTGGTCGCCACTTTCTTCCCCGGCCGGGGAACGCTCATCGAGGAGACGTACCTGGAGGGCAAAGCCGAGGGCGAGGCCGAGGGACGCACCACCCTGATCCTGCGGGCGTTGGAGAAGCGAGGGATCGAGGTCTCCAGCAAGGTCCGCGACCGAGTCGTCTCCTGCACCGACCTGGCCCAGCTCACCATCTGGTTCGACCGGTCCCTGACCGCCGAATCGGCGGCGGACCTCTTCATCAGGAACCCCGAGGACTCCGAACTGGCCGCGCTGACCCTGCGCATCCTGGACAAGCGCGGGATCGACATCCCCCACCCGGTCCGCAGACGCGTCACCTCCTGCACCGACCTCGACCAGCTCACCACCTGGTTCGACCGGGCCCTGACCGCCGAAGCGGCCGACGACCTCTTCGCCGAACCCACCGGCTGAACCCCCCGTCCGGGACGCGGAAGCGGTCCGGAGCCCCTGGTGTGGGGTTCCGGACCGCTTCTGCGATGTCGCTGTGCCGGGACGGCTACTTCGGCTGAGGCTTGCGGATCGTGAGGTGGAGTTCGCGGAGGCGGGACTCGTCGAGCTCGGTGGGGGCGCCCATCATGAGGTCCTGGGCGTTGCCGTTGAGCGGGAAGGCGATCGTCTCGCGGATGTTGGGCTCGTCGGCGAGGAGCATGACGATGCGGTCGACGCCGGGGGCGATGCCACCGTGCGGCGGGGCGCCGAAGCGGAGGGCGCGGAGCATGCCCGCGAACTCGCGCTCCACCGTCTCGTTGTCATAGCCCGCGATCTCGAAGGCCTTGAGCATGATGTCCGGCTCATGGTTCCGGATGGCACCGCTGGACAGCTCGACGCCGTTGCAGACGATGTCGTACTGCCAGGCCAGGACGTCCAGCGGGTCCTTGTTCTCCAGGGCCTCCAGACCGCCCTGCGGCATCGAGAAGGGGTTGTGCGAGAAGTCGATCTTCCCGGTCTCCTCGTCCTTCTCGTACATCGGGAAGTCGACGATCCAGCAGAAGCGGAAGACGCCCTCCTCGAAGTGCCCGGCGCGCTTGGCGGCCTCGACCCGCACCGCGCCCATGATCTTCGAGACCTCGTCGAACTCGCCCGCGCCGAAGAACACCGCGTGACCGGCGGCCAGGGAGAGGCGCTTGGTCAGCTCGGCGACGTTCTCCTCGGTGAGGAACTTCGCGACGGGGCCGGTCAGCGAACCGTCCTCGGCCACCCGCACCCAGGCCAGGCCCTTGGCGCCCAGCGAGACCGCGTAGTCACCCAGCTGGTCGAAGAACTTGCGCGGCTGGTCCTGGACCGCCGGGACCGGCAGCGCGCGCACATGCTTGCCGGCGAACGCCTTGAACTCCGAGTCCGCGAAGACATCGGTGAGGTCCACCAGCTCCAGCTGGGCGCGCAGGTCCGGCTTGTCGGAGCCGTACTTGAGCATCGCCTCGCGGAACGGGATGCGCGGGAAGGGCGAGGTGACATGGCGGCCGCCGCCGAACTCCTCGAACAGCTCCGTCATCAGCTGCTCGATGGGCCGGAACACGTCCTCCTGCTCGACGAAGCTCATCTCCACGTCGAGCTGGTAGAACTCGCCCGGGGAACGGTCCGCGCGGGCGTCCTCGTCGCGGAAGCAGGGCGCGATCTGGAAGTAGCGGTCGAAGCCGGAGATCATCAGCAGCTGCTTGAACTGCTGCGGCGCCTGCGGCAGCGCGTAGAAGCGGCCGGCGTGCAGCCGGGAGGGCACGACGAAGTCGCGGGCGCCCTCAGGGGAGGTCGCCGTCAGGATGGGCGTGGCCATCTCGTTGAAGCCGAGGGCGACCATCTTGTGCCGGATCGCGGAGACCACGGCGGTGCGCAGCATGATGTTGCGGTGCATGCGCTCACGGCGCAGGTCGAGGAAGCGGTACTCCAGGCGCCGCTCCTCGTTGACCCCGTCCTCGGCGTTGATCGTGAACGGCAGCGGAGCCGCGGCGCCGAGCACCTCGACCGCGCCGACCTCGATCTCGACCTCGCCGGTGGGCAGCTCCGTGTTCACGTTCTCGGTTCCACGTGAAACAACGCTGCCGTCGATCCGGACGACCGTCTCCTTGGAGAGCTTGTCCAGCGCCTCGTACGCGGGCGTGCCGGGGCGGGCGACGAGCTGCGTGATGCCGTAGTGGTCGCGCAGATCGATGAAGAGGATGCCGCCCAGGTCGCGCCGATTGTGCAGCCAGCCGCTCAGCCGGACGTCGGTGCCGACGTCAGAGGCGCGGAGCTCGCCGCAGGTGTGGGACCTGTACCGATGCATCGTCGTTCATCCAGTCTTCGCGGATCGGGGATCACCGGGCGGGCACGGCCCGGACCCACCCAGCCTACCGGCCGAGCGGAGATCGGCTCCCCCCGTATCAGGGCGGTCCGGCCCCGTCCGTGCCCGCACCGGCGCCCGTACGTCCGTACGCCTTCGGTGGCAGTGTGCGAGAGGCTCTTCTTACAGTGGGGCAATGCGCACTGGTGAGCCCCTGCCCGCCGTGGGGGACGTCCTGGCCGCCCTCGCCACCGGGACGTGGCACTGGGACACCTCCACCGGGCTGGTCGCGGTCGACGCCGAGGCGGCACGGCTGCTCGGGCTGCCCGCCGAGGACGTCACCCTCACCGAGGCCCAGGTGCGCGCCCGTCTGCACCCCGTCGACTGGAACGAGACCACCGGTGTGGTGCAGCTCGCCGCCGCCGAGGGCACCCTCGCCGAGGTGCGCATCCGGATCATGGACGAGCGCGGCCGGATCATCCGGGTGGTCCGCAGCCGCTCCCGCCCCGCCTACGACTCCCGCAAGAAGGCGTACGAGCTGATCGGGACCCTTCAGGAGGTCACCGAGCCGACCCCCGGTTCCCCCGCGGGGCGCAGCGCGGTCACCGGCGACTGGCGGCGCTCCCGGGAGGCGTTCCTGCTGGACGCCGGCCGCGCGCTGGCCGAGGCGCGCTCCACCGCCGAGGTGCTGCGGGTCGCTGCGGGGCTGGCGATGCCCGGCTTCTCCCCCGACGGGCTGGCCGTCTTCGGCGTCGAGACCGACCATCTGACGATCATCGGCCACCACGGGCAGCAGCAGGGCGACGAGGTCCCCTTCGTGCACATGACCCTGGACACGGACTATCCGGCCGCCGAGGTGATCCGCACCGGCCGGGCCGTCTATCTGTCCTCCCCCGAGGAGTACCGGGCCCGCTATCCGCTCACCTGGAAGCTGGCCCAGCGCTTCGGCCGCCGGTCCTGGGCGTTCCTGCCGCTGACCGCCTCGGGCCACACCATGGGCGCCTGGATGGCCGCCTTCACCTATCCGGTCGCCTTCACCCCCGACGAGCGCTCGGTGCTGACCACGGTGGCCCGCATGCTCGCCCAGGCGCTCTCGCGGGCCGGGACCGCCGAGACCGAGCGGGAGCTGAGCGAGGGCCTCCAGCGCTCGATGATGCCGACGACGGGCCCCGCCGTCCCCGGCATGGAGGTGGCGGCCCGCTACGTCCCCACCGGCGGCGGCCTCCAGGTCGGCGGCGACTGGTACGACGTGATCCCGCTGCCCGGCGGCCCCGCCCGGAACCGCGCGAAGGACGGCGCGGGCCGGTTCGCCCTGGTCATCGGCGATGTCCAGGGCCATGACGTGCGCGCCGCCGGACTGATGGGGCAGTTGCGCATCGCCCTGCGCGCCTACGCCTCCGAGGGCCACCGCCCGGACGCGGTGCTCACGCGCGCCTCGCGCTTCCTGCACGGCATCATCGATGAGAGCGCCGACGGCGCCGGCAGTGGCGACGACGCCGACATCGCCCTCAACGATCTGCGCTTCGCGACCTGTCTGTACGCCGAGGTCGACCCGCGCACCGGGGTCCTGGAGGTCGCCCGCGCCGGGCACCCGGACCCGGTGATCCGCATGGCGGACGGCACCGTCCTGCAACGGCCGACGGCCGGCGGACTGCCGCTGGGGGTCGATCCGGACGCCGACTACCCCACCACCCGGTTCGTGCTGGAGCCCGGCGAGACCATGATGATCTGCACGGACGGTCTGATCGAGACCGGCGGCCACGACCTGGACACCGGCTGGCAGCGGATCCGCACCATCCTGGAGCAGCACGAGGGCGACGCCGAGGAACTGGCCGACGCCCTCGTCCAGGCCGTGCACGGGCCCTCCTCGCACCACACCACGGGCCCGCTCGCCGACCGCCGCGAGGACGACATCGCCGTACTGCTGCTGAGCCGGCACCCGGACGGCCGGGACGCGGCCGCCGTCCGCCCGGAGGTCCGGCGCACCCTGCTGACCGTCGCGCAGGCCGAGCCGGAGCGGATCGCGGTGGCCCGGCAGCAGCTCCGGGAGCTGCTGCACGACTGGTCGTCCGCCGACCAGGTGGACTCGGCGGTGCTGCTGCTGTCCGAGATGCTGACCAATGTGCTCGTGCACACCGACACCGACGCGCTGGTGCTGGCCGAGGTGAGCGGCGAGCGCGGCGAGCGGCGGATGCGGGTGGAGGTCACCGACGCGGGCGACGACCTGCCGCACAAGCGCCGGCCGGGCGAGCTGGCCTCCTCGGGGCGCGGCCTGGTGCTGATCGAGCTGCTGGCGGACGCCTGGGGGGTCGAGCCGCGCGGTGAGGGCAAGAGCATCTGGTACGAGCTGTACGAGCCGCCGCGCGACAAACCCTGACCGGCCTCGGCCGACAACCGTGCGGGGCTGGGACCTGTCCTAGGCGTACCGCTGCCGCAGTTCGTGGACGATCCCGGAGGCCGCCGCCGTCAGCGGCACCGCCAGCAGCATGCCGACGATCCCGGCGACCGCCGCCCCGGCGGTGATCGCCAGCAGCACGGCCGCCGGATGCAGCTGCACGGTCCGGCTCTGGATCACCGGCTGGAGCACATGCCCCTCCAGGACCTGCACGGCGAGCACCACGCCGAGCGCCCAGAGCGCGACGACGAACCCCCGGTCGGCGAGCGCGACCAGCACGGACACCGCCCCGGAGATGAAGGCCCCCAGATAGGGGATGTACGCGCCCACGAAGACCAGCGCGCCCAGCCCCAGCGCGCCCGGCACGTCCAGCAGGACCAGGCCGAGGGTGATGCACACGGCGTCGATGAACGCGATCAGGGTGGTGCCGCGCATGAAGCCCTCGACGGCGGCGAAGGCGCGGCGCGCCATGGCCTCCGCCGTGTCGGCGCTCTGCCCGGGGGACAGCGAGCGCAGCGCGCGCAGCGCCCGGCCCGAGTCGCGCAGGAAGAAGAAGACGAGCAGCAGCGCCAGCACCGCCATCGCCAGGTACTCGGCGATCATGCTGACCCCGCTGATGACGTTGGAGACGGCGGTCCCGCCGAACTTCGACAGCAGGTCGCGGCCGTGCGCGGCGAGGTCCTTGAGGGAGGTGCCGGCCGCCCCGAAGTGGTCGGCGAGCGACCGGGCCGCGTTCTCCAGCGAGGAGGCGATCTGCGGTCCGCTGTCGATCAGGGCGAGGGTCACGATGTAGCCGACGCCGCCGACGACCACCAGCACGGCGGCGCAGGTGATCCCGGCCGCGAACGAGCGGTTCAGCCCGGCCCGCACCAGCCGCCGGAACAGGGGCCGCAGCAGCGCGGTCCCGAGCAGCGCGAGGAGGACCGGCGTGACCGTCGTACGGAAGGTCACGCACAGCCGCACCACGACCCACACCACGCCGGAGACGAGCAGCGCGACGGCGCACCAGGCGGCAAGGCGCCTCACGGGTTCGGGCAGCAGTCGCACCCCACCAGCGGATCACGCCCCGGGCGCGCTGTCCTGCACGGACGGCCCGCCCGGGTGACCGGTGCGGCGGGACGGCGGGACGGCGGGACGGCGGGACGGTCCGCGGGGCGGGCAGCGCGCCCCGGGGGCACCCCGCCCGTACCGCGGACCGTCCGTGCCGGTCCCGCGGACCGTGCGCGTCAGTCCTGCGGACCGTCCGCGGTCATGCCGTGCACGGCCGGGACGGTGCCGAGGCGGCCCTTCTGGAAGTCCTCGAAGGCCTGCTTCAGCTCGTCCTGGGTGTTCATGACGAACGGGCCGTAGTGGACCATGGGCTCGCGGATCGGCCGGCCGCCCAGCAGGACGACCTCCAGGTCCGGGGTGCGGGAGTCCTGCTGCTCGTCCGCGCGGACGGTCAGCGAGGAGCCCGCGCCGAAGACCGCCGTCTGCCCGGTGCGGACCGGGCGCCGGTCGGTGCCGGCGAAGCCCTGGCCCGCGAGGACGTAGGCGAGGCCGTTGAAGTCCTCGCGCCAGGGGAGCGTGACCTCGGCGCCCGGGGCGAGCGTCGCGTGGATCATGGTGATCGGGGTGTGGGTGATGCCGGGCCCGGCGTGCCCGTCCAGCTCACCGGCGATGACCCGCAGCAGCGCGCCGCCGTCGGGAGAGGTGAGCAGCTGGACCTGGCCGCCGCGGATGTCCTGGTAGCGCGGGGCCATCATCTTGTCCTCGGCGGGCAGGTTCACCCACAGCTGGAGGCCGTGGAAGAGGCCGCCGGACAGGACGAGGGACTCCGGCGGCGCCTCGATGTGCAGCAGGCCCGAGCCCGCCGTCATCCACTGGGTGTCGCCGTTGGTGATGGTGCCGCCACCGCCGTGGGAGTCCTGGTGGTCGAAGGTCCCGTCGATGATGTAGGTGACGGTCTCGAAGCCGCGGTGCGGGTGCCAGGGGGTGCCCTTGGGCTCACCGGGCGCGTACTCCACCTCGCCCATCTGGTCCATCATGATGAACGGGTCGAGATGGCGGTAGTTGATCCCGGCGAACGCCCGGCGCACCGGGAAGCCCTCGCCCTCGAAACCGCTCGGCGCGGTCGTGACGGCGAGCACGGGCCGTGCCACGGCGTCGGCGGGAGCGGTCACGCGGGGCAGCGTCAGCGGGTTCTCGACGGTCACTGCAGGCATGTCGGTACCTCCTTGTGCGCTCACTCTAGTTGAGCATTCAACTTTCTGCCAGCCACAACGGAGCCGGGCCGGGAGACATTCCCGCGGAGCGGTTCGAGGAGGCCGGGGCGATGGAGCGACAGGACGGGGGGCATGGGGGCACGTGAAGGCACGGGGGCGGACACGACGAGGCCCGGGGGCGCCCCTGGCGCACTCCCGGGCCGTGTACCGGAAGGAACGTGCTCAGCCGTACATGCGGCGCATGGCGAAGTCGACCATCTGTTCGACCGCCTTGGCGTCGAAGACCATCCGGTGCTCGCCCTCCATGTCGAGCACGAAGCCGTACCCCGTGGGCAGCAGGTCGATGACCTCGGCGCCGGTGATCACGAAGTACTTCGACTCCTTGCCCGCGTACCGGCGCAGCTCCTTGAGGGAGGTGAACATCGGGATCACCGGCTGCTGTGTGTTGTGCAGCGCCAGGAAGCCCGGGGTGTCGCCGCGCGGGCAGTACACCTTGGAGGTGGCGAAGACCTGCTGGAAGTCCTCGGCGGCCAGCTGCCCGGTGGTGAAGGCGCGCACCGCGTCGGCCAGCGACGGCGGCGACGGCTCCGGGTACAGCGGCGGCTGCTGCCCGTATCCGCCCCCGGGCATCTGCTGCTGCGGCGGAACGTAACCCTGCTGTGCGCCCGCGCCCGCGCTCTGGTCGTAGCCGTACATGGACCAAAGACTACTGAGTCACAGATGGCCCGCTCGGGGTTGCTTCTTATTACCGACGGGTAGCATCATCGGAGTTACTAGTTGGTACGTGAATGCGAGGAGTCAGTGCCTCGCCGAGTCCTCAACGGGAGCCGTCGCCATGGGGCACTACAAGTCGAATCTCCGTGACATCGAGTTCAACCTCTTCGAAGTGCTCGGGCGCGACAAGCTCTACGGCACCGGGCCGTTCGAGGAGATGGACAGCGAGACCGCGCGCAGCGTCCTGGAGGAGCTGACCCGCCTCGCCGAGAACGATCTGGCGGAGTCCTTCGCGGACGCCGACCGCAACCCGCCGGTGTTCGACCCGGAGACCAGCACCGCGCCGGTCCCGGCGAGCTTCAGGAAGAGCTACAAGGCCTTCATGGACTCGGAGTACTGGCGGCTCGGCCTGCCCGAGGAGATCGGCGGCACCACCGCCCCGCCGTCCCTGATCTGGGCGTACGCGGAGCTGATCCTCGGCGCCAACCCGGCCATCTGGATGTACTCCTCCGGCCCGGCGTTCGCCCGCATCCTCTTCGAGGAGGGCACCGAGGAGCAGAAGAAGTGGGCCCGGATCGCGGTCGAGAAGACCTGGGGCTCCACCATGGTGCTCACCGAGCCCGACGCGGGCTCCGACGTGGGCGCCGGCCGCACCAGGGCCGTCCGGCAGGAGGACGGCTCCTGGCACATCGAGGGCGTGAAGCGCTTCATCACCTCCGGTGAGCACGACATGGAGGAGAACATCCTCCACTACGTCCTCGCCCGCCCCGAGGGCGCCGGTCCGGGCACCAAGGGCCTGTCCCTCTTCCTGGTGCCGAAGTACCTGTTCGACTTCGAGACCGGCGAGCTGGGCGAGCGCAACGGCGTCTACGCCACCAACGTCGAGCACAAGATGGGCCTCAAGGCGTCCAACACCTGCGAGATGACCTTCGGCGACCGCCACCCCGCCAAGGGCTGGCTGATCGGCGACAAGCACGACGGCATCCGCCAGATGTTCCGCATCATCGAGTTCGCCCGCATGATGGTCGGCACGAAGGCGATCTCCACCCTCTCCACCGGCTACCTCAACGCGCTGGAGTACGCCAAGGAGCGCGTCCAGGGTCCCGACCTGGCGAACTTCATGGACAAGACCGCGCCCAAGGTCACCATCACGCACCACCCCGACGTGCGCCGCTCGCTGATGACGCAGAAGGCGTACGCGGAGGGCATGCGCGCCCTGGTGCTGTACACCGCCTCCGTCCAGGACACCATCGCGGTCAAGGAGGCGAACGGCGAGGACGCCAAGGCCGAGCACGCGCTGAACGACCTGCTGCTGCCCATCGTCAAGGGCTACGGCTCCGAGAAGGGCTACGAGCAGCTCGCCCAGTCCCTCCAGATCTTCGGCGGCTCGGGCTTCCTCCAGGAGTACCCGATCGAGCAGTACATCCGCGACGCCAAGATCGACACCCTCTACGAGGGCACGACCGCGATCCAGGGCCAGGACTTCTTCTTCCGGAAGATCGTCCGCAACCAGGGCGCCGCGCTGAACTCGCTCGCCGAGGACATCAAGAAGTTCCTGGCGCTGGCCACCGGCGGCGAGGAGCTGTCCGGGGCCCGCGAGCACCTGGCCAAGGCCGCCGTCGAGCTGGAAGCCGTCGTCGGTCTGCTGCTGACCGACCTGGCCGCCACCGAGCAGGACGTCAAGAACATCTACAAGGTGGGCCTGAACACCACCCGTCTGCTGCTGGCCTGCGGTGACGTGGTCGTCGGCTATCTGCTGCTCAAGGGCGCGGCGATCGCGGCGGAGAAGCTCCAGACCGCCTCCGCCAAGGACCGCGCCTTCTACACCGGCAAGATCGCGGCGGCGAAGTTCTTCGCGGCCAACGTCCTGCCCGGCGTCACGCTGGCCCGCAAGCTGGCCCAGAACGTCGACCTGGACCTGATGGAGCTGGACGAGGCCGCGTTCTAGCCCCGGCGGCACCGCACAGCACAGCACCGCACGAGGGTCCGCTCCCGCCACCGGGGGCGGACCCTCGGCGTCGTTAAGGTGAGGGCATGAGTACGAACCGGCCCTTCGACCGTGGCCACACCGACGACCTGATGTCCTTCCTCGCGGCCGCCCCGTCGCCGTACCACGCCGTGGCGAGCGCCGCGCAGCGGCTGGAGAAGGCCGGCTTCCGGCAGGTCGCCGAGACGGACGAGTGGGACGGCACCAGCGGCGGGAAGTTCGTGCTGCGCGGCGGCGCGATCGTCGCCTGGTACGTCCCCGAGGGCGCCGCCGCGCACACCCCCTTCCGCATCGTCGGCGCGCACACCGACTCGCCGAACCTGCGCGTCAAGCCGCTGCCCGACTCCGGGGCGCACGGCTGGCGCCAGATCGCCGTGGAGATCTACGGCGGCCCGCTGATGAACTCCTGGCTCGACCGCGACCTGGGCCTGGCCGGGCGGCTGACGCTGCGCGACGGCTCCACCCGCCTGGTGAACGTCGCCCGGCCGCTGCTGCGCGTCCCCCAGCTCGCCATCCACCTGGACCGCACGGTCTCCACCGAGGGACTGAAGCTGGACAAGCAGCGCCACCTCCAGCCGGTGTGGGGCCTCGGCGACGACGTCCGCGACGGCGACCTCGTCGCCTTCCTGGAGCAGGAGGCGGGCCTGGCGGCCGGCGAGGTCACCGGCTGGGACCTGATGACGCACTCCGTGGAGGCGCCCGCCTACCTGGGCCGCGACCGCGAGCTGGTGGCGGGCCCGCGCATGGACAACCTGCTCTCCGTGCACGCCGGGACGGCCGCGCTGGCCGCCGTGGCGACCGGTTCCGGCGCCGCGGACCTGCCGTACATCCCGGTGCTGGCCGCCTTCGACCACGAGGAGAACGGCTCCCAGTCCGACACCGGCGCGGACGGCCCGCTGCTCGGCGGCGTCCTGGAGCGTTCGGTGTTCGCGCGCGGCGGTGCGTACGAGGACCGGGCGCGCGCCTTCGCGGGCACCGTCTGCCTGTCCTCCGACACCGGCCACGCGGTGCACCCCAACTACGCCGAGCGGCACGACCCGACGCACCACCCGCGCGCGGGCGGCGGCCCCCTCCTCAAGGTGAACGTCAACAACCGCTACGCCACGGACGGTTCGGGCCGGGCGCTGTTCGCCGCGGCCTGCGAGAAGGCGGGCGTGCCGTTCCAGTCGTTCGTCTCCAACAACTCCATGCCGTGCGGCACCACGATCGGCCCGATCACCGCGGCCCGGCACGGCATCAGGACCGTCGACATCGGTGTCGCGATCCTCTCCATGCACAGCGCCCGCGAACTGTGCGCGGCCGACGACCCGTTCCTGCTGGCCAACGCGCTGGTGGCGTTCCTGGAGGGCTGAGGGCGCGGCCCAGGGGCGCCGCCCCCGCATGTCCATCCGGCCCCGGGGTACCCGGAGTTGACCGGAGGGGACCGGAACGGCCGGAACCACCGGATCCGAACCGGACCTGGAACCGGGCTAGGAGGCGACACTCATGGGCCTCGGCGGGTGCATCATCCTCATCGCCGTGGGAGCCATCCTCACGTTCGCGACCGACTGGCACATGCAGGGGGTCAACCTGCACCTGGTCGGCGTCATCCTGATGATCGTCGGACTGATCGGCGTCACGACGTTCAGCAGCATCGCGCGGCGCCGCCGCGTCATGGTGCCGCCCGCGACGACCGTCGTCGAGGAGGAGCGGCACCACACCACGCGTGACGGTTACAGCGACGGCTACGGTCTCTGACCGCGCCGCCGCGGGCCGGAGCCCGCACGGGCTCCGGCCGGTGTCCGGGCCGGGCAGAGGCCCGGCCCGTCAGGCGTCCAGACCGGCCAGCACGAGCGGCAGCCGGTCGGCGCCGTCCCCGGCCAGCCGGACCGGGACGCCCCAGTCCTGCTGGTGCACATGGCAGGCCGGATACGGGTTGTCCGGATCGTCGTCGCAGGAGGCGGCCATCGCGGAGACGTGCAGGACGCCCTCCTCCACGGCGGGGTTCAGCTCCAGCGTGCGGGCCAGGCCGGTGCCCGCGCCCTCGCCGTCGAGCAGCAGCTCGGGCGGGGTGGCGGAGACCAGCAGACGGGTGGAGGGACCGTAACGGGTGTCCAGCTTCTGGCCCTTCGGCGCCTGGAAGATCACGTCCAGCCGGAGGCGGCCGGGAGCGACCTCGGTGGCGGCGCGGCGGGTGCGGTGGGCGACGGCCTGCACCCGCACCGCCTCCTCGGGCAGGCGCAGCCGGGTCAGCCGGTGCCGGGCCGACTCCACCACCACGATGTCGTCGCCGTCGAGCACCGCGTCGCTGGGCTCGCGCAGATCCGTGGCGAGCGTGGTGACCTCGCCGGTGGCGGGGTCGTAGCGGCGCAGGGCGTGGTTGTAGGTGTCGGCGACGGCGACCGAGCCGTCCGGCAGGGCGGTGACCCCGAGCGGGTGCTGGAACAGCGCCTGTCCGGCGGCGCCGTCGCGGTGGCCGAAGTCGAACAGGCCGGTGCCGACGGCCGTGTGCACCGAGCCGTCGGCCTCCACCCAGCGCAGCGCGGAGGTCTCGGCGTCGGCCAGCCACAGCCGCTCGGGCGTGGCCGCGAGGCCGGACGGCTGCGCGAACCACGCCTGGTCGGCGGGTCCGTCGACCAGGCCCTCGTTGGTCGTGCCGGCGGCGACGGACACGGTGTGTCCGGCCGGGTCGTACGCCCACAGCTGGTGCACGCCCGACATGGCGATCCACACCCGCCCCTGCCACCAGGCCACGTCCCAGGGCGAGGAGAGGTCGGTCTCGCGGGCCGGTCCGGAGGTCGGTGAGCCCTGCCACCACTGGCGGCCGGTCCCGGCGAGGGTGGTGACCTCGCCGGTGGCCGGGTCCAGGCGGCGCAGCGCGTGGTTGACGGTGTCGGCGACGACGACCGAGCCGTCGTCGAGCAGGGCCAGGCCCTGCGGCTCGCTGAAGCAGGCCGTGGCGGCGTCGCCGTCGGTGAATCCGCGCGTCCCGGAGCCGATCCGGCGCAGCTCGCTCTCGCCGTCCCCGGCCAGCTCCACGATCTGGTGCCGGGTGGTGTCGCTGACCAGGAAGGTCCCGCCGGGCAGGCGCAGCGCCTTGCCGGGGAAGCGCAGGGTGGTGGGCTCGGGCTCCGGCGGTACGTAGGGTCCGTCGCCGCGCCGCAGGGTGCCCTTGGCGGTGTGCTCGGCCTCCAGCTCCTCGACCAGCCGTTCGATGGCGTGCGCATGACCCTCGCCCGCGTGCTGGGCGACGACGTAGCCCTCCGGGTCGATCACGACCAGCGTCGGCCAGGCCCGTACCGCGTACTGCTTCCAGGTGGCCAGCTGCGGGTCGTCGAGCACGGGGTGCTCCACGCCGTACCGCTCCACGGCGTCGACGACCGCCCGGTGCTCGGCCTCGTGCGCGAACTTCGGGGAGTGCACGCCGACCACGACCACCGTGTCGCGGTGTTTCTCCTCCAGCTCGCGCAGCTCGTCCAGGACGTGCAGGCAGTTGATGCAGCAGAAGGTCCAGAAGTCCAGCAGGACGATGCGTCCGCGCAGGTCGGCGAGGCTGTACTGCCGTCCGCCGGTGTTCAGCCAGCCGCCCTCGCCGGTCAGCTCGGGGGCGCGGACACGGGCGCGGCGCGGGGTCGGGGTCGGGGCCGGTTCGCTCATGCGTCAAGGGTGCCACCGGCCGGCCGCTCTCAGTCCGTCGGCCTACCGGCGGCGTCGGGCGGCCCCCGCCGGGGAAGCCGTGAGGCATGAGATTCCTCGTACGCGACCGGATCCTCGGCATCGGTGACGACTACTGGATCGAGGACGAGCACGGAGACAAGGTCTTCCTCGTCGACGGCAAGGCGATGCGGCTGCGGGACACCTTCGAGCTGAAGGACGCCCGCGGCCGGGTCCTGATCGACATCCACCAGAAGATGTTCGCGCTGCGGGACACGATGGTGATCGAGCGGGACGGGGAGGCGCTGGCGAAGATCCGCCGCAAGCGGCTGTCGCTGCTGCGCAACCACTACCGGGTGTCCCTGGCCGACGGCACCGAGCTGGACGTCAGCGGCAAGATCCTCGACCGGGAGTTCGCCGTCGAGTACGACGGGGAGCTGCTGGCCGTGATCTCCCGGCGGTGGCTGAGCGTCGTCGAGACCTACGGCGTCGACATCGTCCGCGACGACGCGGACCCGGCGCTGCTGATCTCGGTGGCGGTGTGCGTGATCCACCTGGCGGAGAAGGAACGGGACGAGGGCTGATCCGGCAGGCGGGTCCGGCGGACGGGCAGGGTGCGCGGGGTACGCGGCTCGCTCACCGGGTGCCCGCGCAGGGCGGTTCCGGGTGCGCGGGGTGCGGGGGTGCCCGGGGCACGTGGGCTCCGGCCCGGGTGCACGGCCGGGGCGCCGGGCTGGGTGCGCGGGGGTGAGTCGGCCGGACCGGGTGCGGGGCGGCAGGCGCGCGAGCCCGGGCACAGGGCGAGCCGGCGGGGCCGGTGCCCTCCGACGCTGCCGGCCCGCACGCCGGGTCGGCTCACCGCGCCGGGTGCAGGGCCGGGTCACCGGGCCGGGCCATCGGGCCGGGGTGCCCGGCGGTGAGTCCGCCGGACCGGTGCGCGGGGGACGGACCACTGGTCCAGGGGCACGGCGGACGCACCACCGGCCCGGTCACGCCGATACCGCGCCACGGGCCCCTGCCCAGGCACACCGGGGCCGGATCACCGGGCCCGGAACACGGCGGACGGGCCGCCGACCCGGGTGCGCCGAGGGCGGACCACCGCACCGGTACGCCGGAGCCGGACCGCCGGACCGGGCACGCCGGATCCGGGCCCCGGACGGGTACGCCGGAGCCGGAGCGCCGGGTGCGGGAGCCGGACCGGGGCACGTGCCCGGTCGCCGGGTCAGAGGACCCGGTCCTTGAGGGCGGGGAACTGCTCGCGGGTCCGTGCCACCTTCGCCGGGTCGAACTCGGCGCGCAGGACCTCCTCGTCCGCTCCCGCCTCCGCCAGCACCTCGCCCCAGGGATCCACCACGATCGAGTGACCGGCCTGGGGAACCCCGGCGTGGGTCCCGGCCGTTCCGCAGGCGAGTACGAACGCCTGGTTCTCCACCGCCCGCGCGCGGGCCAGCAGCGTCCAGTGCGCCCGGCGGCGCTCCGGCCAGCCCGCCGGGACGACCAGGGTCTCGGCGCCCGCGTCGACGAGGCCGCGGAACAGCTCGGGGAAACGGAGGTCGTAGCAGGTCGCCACACCGACGACCGTCTCCGGCAGCCGGACCGCCACCAGGTCCCGGCCGGCCCCCATCAGCACCGCCTCGCCCTGGTCGAAGCCGAAGCGGTGGATCTTGCGGTAGGAGGCGGCCAGGTCTCCGGACGGAGCGAAGACGAGGGAGGTGTTGTAGAGGGTGCCGTCGATGTCCCGTTCCGGCACCGAGCCGGCGTGCAGCCACACCCCCGCGTCGGCCGCGGCCGCGCCCATCGCCTCGTACGTCGGCCCCCGCAGCTGCTCCGCCGCGCCGTCGAACTCGTCGAAGGCGAAGGCCCCCGTGGTCCACAGCTCCGGCAGCACGACCAGGTCGGCCGCGGACTCCGCGCGTACCAGCGAGGCCGCGCGCCGCCGTCGTACGGCGACCGATTCGCCCTCGTCCACGGCGATCTGGATCAGAGAGGCGCGCACACTACCACCGTCCTGGCAATCGAGTTGTCCCGACGGGCCTACGATCGTCACACGAAAGCACTGCCGGGGTGCCTCACAGCAGCGTAACTTGGGGATCCCCCCTGTCTCGAAGCGGAGCGAGAGCCCGGGGGATGCCCAAGCCGCCCGCCGACCGCCACCACTCCCCACTGGCAATGCCGCCACAAACTGACCGTGTACCGACCGCCGAGGGGTCCCGTTCCGTGAGTCTGCATCCCACCCTCCAGCCCTACGCCGATGCCTGGACCCACTCCGTCGAGGCGATATCCGAGCTGGTGCAGCCGCTCGTGGAGGGCGAGTGGAACCGGCGGACCCCCTGCCCGGGATGGTCCGTCCGCGACATCGTCTCGCACGTCATCGGCATGGACTGCGAGGCGCTGGGCGACCCGCGCCCCATCCACGCGCTGCCGCGCGACCTGTTCCACGTCACCAACGAGCACCAGCGCTACATGGAGATGCAGGTCGACGTCCGCCGCCACCACACGGCGCCGGAGATGACCTCCGAGCTGGAGTACACGGTCATCCGCCGCAACCGGCAGCTGCGCAACGAGTCCCGCGACCCGGGCACCAAGGTGCGCGGCCCGCTCGGCGCGGAGATCACCCTGGAGGAGTCGATGCGCTACCGCGCCTTCGACATCTGGGTGCACGAACAGGACCTGCGCGCCGCCCTCGGCCGCCCCGGCGACCTCGACTCGCCCGGCGCGTACGTCGCCCGGGACCACCTGCTCGACGCGCTGCCGGAGGTCGTGGCGGTGCGGGCGGACGCGCCGCGCAGTTCGGCGATCGTCTTCGACGTGCACGGCCCGGTGGAGTTCCTGCGCACGATCCGCGTCGACATCCAGGGCCGCGGCACCCTGGAGACGGCGCCCGCGCTGGGCCCGGCGGCGGCCCTCTCCCTGGACTGGGAGACGTACGTCCGGCTGGCCTGCGGCCGGACCACCCCGGAGGCGGTGGCGGACCGGGTGAAGACGGAGGGCGACCCGGAGCTGACGGCGGCGATCCTGCGGAACTTCACGGTCACGCAGTAGGAACCGGCGCTCGGGCAGCACGGCGTGACGCCGGTCCCCGCCGCGGACCGGACCGGACCGGCGTCCGGTGGGCTCAGGCGGGGACGTGCACCGACTCCACCCGGCTCGCCACCAGCCGCTCCCGCTCCCGGCGGGCCGCCCGCCCGCGCAGCCGGAGGATCTGGCTGACCCCGAGCGCCTGGAGGACGAACACGGCGCAGAAGGCGACCGTGTAGTCGTCGTCCGTCGCGTCCAGCAGCACACCGATCGCGAACAGCGTCGTCATCGAGGCGATGAAACCGCCCATGTTGGTGATGCCGGAGGCGGTGCCCTGCCGCTCCGCCGGATTGGCGGGCCGGGCGAAGTCGAACCCGATCATCGAGGCGGGGCCGCACGCCCCGAGCACCGCGCAGAGCGTCACCAGCAGCCACATCGGCGCCCGTTCGCCCGGGTAGAGCAGGGTCGCCGCCCACATCGCGGCGGTCACCGCGACCGTGCCGAGCGCCAGCGGCAGCCGGGCCGCGTGGTGCCGGGCGACGATCTGGCCGTAGACCAGGCCGACGGCCATGTTCGACAGGACGACGAGCGTGAGCAGTTCACCGGCCGTGCCGCGGGACAGGCCCTGCGCCTCCACCAGGAACGGCAGGCCCCACAGCAGCAGGAACACCATCGCCGGGAACTGCGTGGTGAAGTGCACCCACATGCCCAGCCGGGTCCCCGGCTCGCGCCAGGACGCGGCGATCTGCCGGCGCACATAGGCGGCGCCCTGATGCGGCACCGGCTCCGGCTCGTGGCCCTCGGGGTGGTCCTTCAGGAAGAGGACCAGCAGCACCAGCACCACCGCACCGGCCAGCGAGCTGCCCGCGAAGGCCGCCGTCCAGCCCACCCCGTGCAGCAGCCGGGCCAGCACCAGGGTGGAGACGAGGTTGCCCGCCATGCCGACGAGCCCGGCGAGCTGCGCCACCATCGGCCCGCGCCGCGCGGGGAACCACCGGGTGCCCAGCCGCAGCACGCTGATGAAGGTCATGGCGTCGCCGCAGCCGAGCAGCGCCCGGGAGGCGAGCGCGGTGCCGTACGACGCCGAGAAGGCGAAGCCGAGCTGGCCGGCCGTGAACAGCACCACGCCGATGCCCAGCACCTTCTTGGTGCCGAGCCGGTCGACGAGCAGGCCGACGGGTATCTGCATGCCCGCGTAGACGAGCAGTTGGAGGATGGAGAAGGTGGACAGCGCGGAGGCGCCCACGTGGAAGCGGTCGGCGGCGTCCAGTCCGGCGACGCCCAGCGAGGTGCGGAAGATGACCGCGACGAAGTAGACGGCGACGCCTATGCACCACACGGCGACGGCCCGCCGGCCGCCCGGCGGATCGCCGGGGAGGGTGACGGAGGCCGTCGTACCGGCCGTGGAGCTCATCGGACCTCACCCCGCGCCAGGTGCGAGAACCAGCTGACGTGCCGGTGGACGACATCGACGGCCGCCTCGGCGTCGCCGTCGCGCAGCGCCCGCAGGATCTCCTCGTGCTCGGTGAGCGTCTTGGCGATCCGGTCGGGATGGGAGTGCATGACGGCCACCCCCATGCGCAACTGCCGGTCGCGGAGCTGGTCGTAGAGGCGGGAGAGGATCTCGTTGCCGCCGCTGCGGACGATCTCCGCGTGGAAGCAGCGGTCGGTGACGGAGGCCGCCGCGAGGTCGCCCGCCGCCGCCTGCTCCTTCTGCTGCTCCAGCAGCTCCTCCAGCCGGGCGATGAGGGCGGGCGGGGCGGGGACGGCCTTGCGCGCGGCGTGCTCCTCGACCAGCTGCCGGGTCTCGACGACGTCCGCGATCTCCTGGGCGGACACCGGCAGGACCAGCGCTCCCTTCTTCGGGTACAGCTTGAGCAGCCCCTCGACCTCCAGGCGCAGCAGCGCCTCGCGCACCGGGGTGCGGGACACCCCGACCGCCTCGGCCAGTTCGCCCTCGGTCAGGAGGGTGCCGCCCTCGTAGCTGCGGTCCAGCACCGCTTGCTTGACATGGGTGTACACGCGGTCGGCGGCGGGGGGCTGCTTCACTGCCAGGCTCATGCCGACAGCATAGATACAACACGTACGCATAAGGGATGCCGTCCAGCATGCGGACCGGCCGCCGCGATCCGCACGCTTCCCCTCGTTTTCCCCTCGTCCCGTGAACAACCAACTGTGCTACTTACGTGTCCTACAGACGCGGCCCTTCTTTTGTTGTCCCACAACTCGGCCGCACCATAGGGTTTTTCGACATAATCGGGGTATCTCACTTGAAAACCGGCATCCAGGCCACCCGACTCCGCAGAGCCGCAGCCGTCGCCCTGACCTCCGGCGCGGTGCTCGCCGCGGCAGCGCTGACCGCGGCCCCCGCGCAGGCCGTCGCCACGCCCTCCATCGCGGCCAAGGGCGGCTACGCGATGAACAACGCGAACGGCTCCTCGCTGTACACGAAGAACGCGGACACCCGGCTGTCCACCGGCTCCACCACGAAGATCATGACCGCCAAGGTCGTGCTGTCGCAGCGGGGTCTCGACCTCAACTCCAAGGTCACCATCCAGAAGGCGTACAGCGACTACGTCGTGCGCAACAACGCCTCCCAGGCCCACCTGATCGTGGGCGACAAGGTGACCGTGCGCCAGCTCCTGTACGGGCTGATGCTGCCCTCGGGCTGCGACGCCGCCTACGCGCTGGCCGACAAGTTCGGCTCGGGCAAGACCCGTGACGCCCGGGTCAAGTCCTTCATCGGCAAGATGAACAGCGCCGCCAAGGACCTGAAGCTGAAGAACACGCACTTCGACTCGTTCGACGGCATCGGCAACGGCAAGAACTACTCGACGCCGCGCGACCTGACGAAGATCGCGAGCAGCGCCATGAAGAGCTCCACGTTCCGCTCGGTCGTGGCGACCAAGTCGTACCGTGCCAAGACCGTCACCAAGACGGGCTCCACGCGCACGATGGCGACCTGGACCAACACGAACACCCTGCTCAGCAGCTACAAGGGCGCCATCGGCGTGAAGACCGGCTCCGGCCCCGAGGCCAAGTACTGCCTCGTCTTCGCCGCCACCAAGGGCAAGAAGACCGTCATCGGCACGGTCCTGGCCTCCACCTCCGTCAACCAGCGCGGAACCGACGCCACCAAGATCCTCAACTACGGCTTCGCCCGCCTGGGCTGACCCGGCCGACGAAGCGAAGGGCCCCCGCCGGCATCCGGCGGGGGCCCTTCCCCGTCCCGTCGGCCGCTCGCGTCCCGGCCCGCCCGTCATACACCTCCGGCCGCCCCACCGCGGCCGTATCGCCCATCTTCCCTCGCAATCGTGAAGATCCCGCTCCTGGCTGGCATATGCGGTTTTACCCGCTCTACCTTCCGCAGCGGAGGTGGTTCGCATGAACGAACCCAGCAGGAAGCCCCACCCGGTCCAGCGCCACGGGGCGATCGACATCAATGACTTCGTGTACGCGGCGACCGGCGACCGTGTCCGGCGTCTGACCATGCCGGACGGAAGCCACTGGTTCCCGGCGGTGGACGTGTGCAAGCGACTGGGCTACACGACGCCCCGCAAGGCGCTGCTCGACCATGTTCCGGAGGATCACCGAGACAATCTCGAGACAGTGACTGGAAGTCACTGTCTCAGCATTCCCGCAGGCAGGAGCTGGCGCCGAGACTTGCAGCTCATCGATCTCCAGGGCCTCATCCTCCTCGTCAACGCCTGCACCAAGCCGGCCTGCGCCCCCTTCAAGCAGTGGGTCGCGGAAGTGATCGAGACCGTGCAGCGCGAGGGCTCCTACACCCTGGAGGAGGCCGAGGTGCAGCCCGCGGCACCGGGATCGCCGATCGCCTACGCCATGCCGGAACAGGTCGCCGACGCCATCGTCCGGCTGGAGTCGCACAACCTCCAGGTGGACGAGGAGATTGCGAACGCACAGCGTGAATCGCTCGCCGTGCAGAAGCAGATGCTGGCCGCGCAGCAGGCGACGCTCGCCGCCCAGCAGGTCATCGCCCAGGCCATGCAGCGCATCGCGGACCGGCTGGACACCCCGGCCCTGGAGCGGCCCGCGCGGGTGACGGCCGCCGCCGGGGGGACCACGACGGAGGCCGTACTGGCCGACTGGCGGCGGCGGCTGTCCGTCACCGAGGACGTGTGGGCGGTGGCCGTGGTGATCGCTCCCGTGCTCGTCGAGGAGGGGGAGCTGCGCCGGCCGCTCGAATCGATCGCGGCGCGCACCGGGCTGCCGGTGCGGCGGGTCAACGAGTGCCTGCGGATGCTGCGCAAGCACGCCTGCATCCGGTCGCGGGGCGCGGCGAAGGACGGGGCCCCGGTGTACGTGCTGAACCGCACCTGAGTGCGGGCAGAGCGGAGGGGCCGGTCGCAAACCAGAGTTGCGGCCGACCCCTCCAGGTCGCCGAGGCTAGCGGATCAGAGCCGTCAGGCCCAACTGATCAGCCGCTTGGGGTGTTCCAGGATCGCGGCGACATCGGCCAGCACCTTGGAGCCCAGCTCGCCGTCGACCAGGCGGTGGTCGAAGGAGAGGGCGAGGGTGGTGACCTGACGGGGCTTGACCTTGCCCTTGTGGACCCAGGGCTGGAGCTTGATCGCGCCGACCGCGAGGATCGCGGACTCGCCGGGGTTGAGGATCGGCGTGCCCGTGTCGACGCCGAAGACGCCGACGTTGGTGATGGTGACCGTGCCGCCCTGCATGGCCGCCGGGGACGTCCGGCCCTCGCGGGCGGTGGCGACCAGCTCGCCCAGGGACTCGGCGAGCTGCGGGAGCGTCTTGGCGTGGGCGTCCTTGATGTTCGGCACGATCAGCCCCCGGGGGGTGGCCGCGGCGATGCCCAGGTTGACGTAGTGCTTGAGGACGATCTCCTGGGCGGCCTCGTCCCAGGACGCGTTGATGTCCGGGTGGCGCTTGATCGCGACGAGCAGCGCCTTGCTGATCAGCAGGAGGGGGTTCACCCGCAGTCCGGTGAACTCCTTGTCCTGCTTCAGCTCCTCGACGAGCTTCATGGTGCGCGTCACGTCCACGGTCACGAACTCCGTGACGTGCGGGGCGGTGAACGCGGAGCCGATCATCGCCGCCGCCGTGGCCTTGCGGACGCCCTTGACCGGGATGCGGGTCTCGCGGCCGGTGTCGTAGGAGGCGGCCGGGGCCGGGGCGGTGGCCGGGACAGCGGCCGGGGCCTGCGCCGCCGGTTCCGCCGTCGCCGCCGTCACCGGGGCCGCCGCCGCGGCGGTGGTCGTCGTGGCCGCCGCGTGCACGTCCTCGCGCGTGATGATGCCGTCCGGCCCGGAGGGGACCACGGTCGTGAGGTCCACGCCGAGGTCCTTGGCCAGCTTGCGCACCGGAGGCTTGGCCAGCGGGCGTTCCCGCACCTCGGGGGCGGGCCCGGCGCCGTGGCCGTTCAGCTCGGCCTGGACCGCCGTCGCCGCCGGGTTCGCCCCGGCGGTCTCGGCGCCCTTGCGCGGGCGGCGCTTGCTGGCGGAGGTGGAGACGCCGTAGCCGACCAGGACCGGCTGGCGGCCCTCCGGCTTCGGCTCCTGGGCGGCCGGCCGGTCCTCGGCGGCCGGGGCCGCCTGGGCGGGCACCTCGGCCTGGGGCTCGGCCGGAGCCGCGCCCGCGACGGCCACCGCGATGATGGCCGTGCCCACGTCCACCGTGGTGCCCTCGGGGAAGCGCAGCTCGCGGACCACGCCGTCGTAGGGGATGGGCAGTTCGACGGCCGCCTTGGCGGTCTCGACCTCGCACACCACCTGGCCGTCGGTGACCGTGTCGCCGGGCTGGACGTACCACTTGAGGATCTCGGCCTCGGTCAGCCCCTCGCCGACGTCCGGCATCTTGAACTCGCGTACGGACGCCACATCCGTCATCGTCGTCACGACCCTCTCCCTCAGTACGCCAGCGAGCGGTCGACGGCGTCGAGCACGCGGTCGAGGTCCGGCAGATAGGACTCCTCCAGGCGCGCCGGCGGGTACGGCGCGTGGTAGCCGCCGACCCGCAGGACGGGGGCCTCCAGGTGGTAGAAGCAGCGCTCGGTGATCCGGGCGGCGATCTCCGCGCCGGAGCCGAAGAAGACCGGGGCCTCGTGGACGACGACCAGGCGGCGGGTCTTCTCCACCGACGCCTGCACGGAGTCGAAGTCCAGCGGGGA
Source organism: Streptomyces sp. PsTaAH-124 (assembly GCF_000373685.1). Taxonomy (NCBI): domain Bacteria; kingdom Bacillati; phylum Actinomycetota; class Actinomycetes; order Kitasatosporales; family Streptomycetaceae; genus Streptomyces; species Streptomyces sp. PsTaAH-124. The sequence continues at coordinate 363,458 of NZ_KB892180.1, forward strand.
GACCGAACGCAGGTCCAGGACCTCCAGGGACTTGCCCTCCTCGGCGGCCGCGGCGGCGGCCTCCTGGCAGAGCTTGACCATCGGGCCGTAGGCGGCCAGCGTGAGGTCGGTGCCCTCGCGGACGACCTGCGCCCTGTGCAGCGGGGCGGGGATGGCCTCGGTGTCGACCTCGGCCTTGTCCCAGTAGCGCCGCTTGGGCTCGAAGTAGATCACCGGGTCGTCGCTCTGGATGGCCTGCTGCATCATCCAGTACGCGTCCGACGCGTTGGACGGGGAGACGATCTTCAGGCCCGCCACGTGCGCGAAGAGCGCCTCGGGGGACTCCGAGTGGTGCTCGACCGCGCCGATGCCGCCGCCGTAGGGGATGCGGACCACGACCGGCATCTTGACCTTGCCCAGCGAGCGGGCGTGCATCTTCGCCAGCTGGGTGACGATCTGGTCGTAGGCCGGGAAGACGAAGCCGTCGAACTGGATCTCCACCACCGGGCGGTAGCCGCGCAGGGCCAGGCCGATCGCCGTGCCGACGATGCCGGACTCGGCCAGCGGGGTGTCGATCACGCGGCTGTCGCCGAAGTCCTTCTGGAGGCCGTCGGTCACCCGGAACACACCGCCGAGCTTGCCGACGTCCTCGCCCATGACGAGGACCTTGGGATCCGCTTCCAGGGCGCGGCGCAGCGACTCGTTGATCGCCTTGGCCAGGGCCATCTTCTCCGCCATCTCAGACCCCCTCGGCGTCCGCGAACGACGCCTGGTAGGCGGCGAACTGGGCGCGCTCCTCGTCGACGAGCGCGTGCCCGTCCGCGTACACGTTCTCGAAGATGGCGAAGTGGTCCGGGTCCGGCATGGCACGGACCGCCTCGCGCACTCGCTTGCCCAACGTCTCGCTCTCGGCGTCGAGTTCCGCGAAGAATCCCTCGTCCGCGTGGTGTGACGCCTCCAGATGGCGGCGCAGGCGCAGGATCGGGTCCTTGGCCTCCCAGGCGGCCCGCTCGTCGTCGTGGCGGTAGCGGGTGGGGTCGTCGGAGGTGGTGTGGGCGCCCATGCGGTACGTGTACGCCTCGACCAGGGTGGGGCCCTCGCCCGCGCGGGCGCGCTCCAGCGCCCACCGGGTGACCGCGAGCGTGGCCAGCACGTCGTTGCCGTCGACCCGGACGCCGGGGAAGCCGTAGCCCTGCGCGCGCTGGTAGAGCGGCACGCGGGTCTGCTTCTCGGTCGGCTCGGAGATGGCCCACTGGTTGTTCTGGCAGAAGAACACCACGGGGGCGTTGTAGACGGCGGAGAAGGTGAAGGACTCCGCCACGTCGCCCTGGCTGGAGGCGCCGTCGCCGAAGTAGGCGATCACCGCGCTGTCGGCGCCGTCCTTGGCGATACCCATGGCGTAGCCGGTGGCGTGCAGCGTCTGCGAGCCGATGACGATCGTGTACAGGTGGAAGTTGTTGCCGTTCGGGTCCCAGCCGCCGTTGTTCACGCCGCGGAACATGCCGAGCAGGTTGGTCGGGTCGACCCCGCGGCACCAGGCGACGCCGTGCTCGCGATAGGTCGGGAAGACGTAGTCGTCGTCGCGCAGGGCGCGGCCGGAGCCGATCTGGGCGGCCTCCTGGCCGAGCAGCGAGGCCCACAGACCCAGCTCGCCCTGGCGCTGGAGGGCGGTGGCCTCGGCGTCGAAGCGACGGGTGAGCACCATGTCGCGGTACAGGCCGCGCAGGTCGTCGGCGGTGATGCCGGAGACGTACTTGTCGTACTCGGCGTTCTTGACGCGCTTGCCCTCGGGCGTGAGCAGCTGCACGAGGCCGGGCTCGGCACCCTTCGCGGCTGCGGCCTTCCTGGCGGTCGTGCGGGTGGTGCCCTTGGTGCCGGTGGTGCCGGCCGCCTTGGTGCCGGACGTGCCGGCCTTGCTTCCGGCGCTGCGTCGCGATGTGCGCGCGGCAGTGCTCTCCACGGTCACGTGTGCTCCTCCGTCGGTCCGGCCCCCGGGGTTGCCGGTAGGCCAGTGCGGCTCACCTGTTTCGACCACGGGGCACGGGGTGGGTGCCACTCGGCCGGGAACAGGCGTGACAGGTGCCCCGGCGAGCGCCCTGCAACAGCCACGTTACCCAGTGCTCCACATTTCTGGGAAACCCCTCCTGACCTGCGCGTTTCCTTGGATTTCCAAGTATTTTCGCTTGGACGTCCAAGTACCTCGCCGGGCACGGGGGGCAGCCGCTGGTCACAGCCTTGCAGGGGGCCGGAACACCGGCACGTTATCCCGGTCACCCCGTAGTCGGGAAGAGTTCACGAGTGGCCGGAACCGCTCTTGACCGTCCACGCCGCCACACGGCCGAGGTGCCCAGAAATCGGGACGAAGGGAGGACGAAGGGAGAACGGCCCGGTGATCTCATGTGACCGAAAGCGACTTGCGATGACTGTCTGTGACAAGCCCCAGCTCACCGGCCCGGTCGTTGCCCTAGCATCTGCCGCGTGCAGCGCCCATGTGTACCACCCTCTGTGCCCCTCGCGCCCCCTCTGAACGCTCTGCTGCGCCGGTACGCCGCCGGTTCCGCCGTCGCCTGCGAGCCGGTCGACCAGGGGCTGCTCAACCGCGGATACCGGCTGTGCACGACCCGCGGACGGTACTTCCTCAAGCATCACTTCGACCCCGACACCGCCGACCCCGCCTCGATCGCCCGCCGGCACCGCGCCACCCAGCGCCTGGCCGACCTGGGCGTCCCGGTGGCGCCCGCGCTGGCGGGCCGGGACGGACGCACGGTCGCCGTGGTCGGCGGCCACGCCTACGCCCTGTACCCGTGGATCGACGGCAGGCACCGGCACGGCGGCCAGCTCACCACCGGCCAGTGCACCCGCCTGGGCGCGCTGCTGGGCGCCGTGCACGCCTGTCTGGAGCGCGTGATGCCCCCCAAGGCGCGCACCCGGCCCGCGCGGGGACCGCACCCGGTCGAGAGCGCCGACCCGGCCGACACCCTCAGCCTGATCGACGACCTGCTCGGCCACGTCCGCCGCCACCGGCCGCCGGACGCCTTCGACGAGCTGGCCCGGCACCGGCTCCTGGAGCGCCGCACCCTGCTGGAGCAGCACGCCGCCCGGCGCCCGCCGCCCGGCGGCCCGGTGGGCTGGGTGCACGGCGACTTCCACCCCTTCAACGTGCTCTACCGGGGGGACGCGCCCGCCGCGATCGTCGACTGGGACCGGCTCGGGGTGCAGCCGCGCGCGGAGGAGGCGGTCCGCGCCGCCGCGATCTTCTTCGTCCGGCCGGGCGGCACCCTGGACCTGTCCAAGATCACGGCCTACGCGCGCGCGTACCGGCGCGCGGCCGGGGCCACGGCCGCGGAGCTGGCCGCCGCCGTGCACCGGGTGTGGTGGGAGCGCCTCAACGACTTCTGGATGCTGCGCTGGCACTACGAGCGCGGCGACACCCGCGCCGATCCCCAGTTCCCGGCCGCCTCGGCGCTGGTGGTGTGGTGGACGAAGGAGTACGACGCGGTGTGCGGGGCGTTCGCGCAGTAGGACGGGCCCGGAGGCCGTACGGGGGCCCGGGACGGCGGGCGGACACACGTGCGCGCGTGGAGCCCCGTCGGGGTTCCACGCGCGCGTGCGGGTGCGCTCAGTCGCCCGTGTCGTCGTCCGGCGGGCCGGGAGTGCTGCCACCGTCACCGGTGCCCGGCCCGCTGGACGTCGGCGGCGAGTTGCTGCCGCCGCCGGGCGGCGTCGTCTGCACCGGCGGGCTGGAGGCCTCGTGGGAGGGCTCCTTCGAGGGCTCCTCGGTCGTGTCGTCCGTGGGCTTCTGGGACGGCGACCACGACGGCCGCTGCGAGGGCTTGTGGTTCCAGCCGGTGCCCGCCGAGCCCGACCCGGTGTCCGTGGACGAGTCCGAGGGCTGCCCGGTCGAGTCGTCGGTCGGGCTGGAGCTGGGCTGCTCGTCCTGGGTGGACTGGGTGGCCGAGGGCGAGGTGGTGGTGCCGGAGGTGCCGCCGTCGCCGCCCTTGCCGCCGGTGCTGTGCAGCGCCAGCGCCACGCCCGCCGCGATGGCGACCACCGCGAGCACGGCAAGGATCCACAGCTTGCCCCGGCCGCCCTCGCGCCGGTTGCCGTGCCCCTCGAAGCCGCCGTCGTCGCGGTTGCCGTACCCGGAGGGCAGGATCGGCTGCGGGATCTGCGTGGTCCCGGCGTGGGCCTCGCCGTGGTGCGGCATCACCGTCGTCCCGGCGAAGCCGGACGCCGGGGTGTGCCGGGCGTCGGGGGCCGCCACCGGACCGGTGTTCCAGGTGCCGGTGTGGCCGCCCTGCTCGTAGAGCATCTGGAGGGAGTACTGGACCAGGCCGCGCATCTCCTCGGCGGTCTGGAACCGGTCGTCGGGCTCCTTGGCGAGGGAGCGCATGACCAGGCCGTCGAGTTCGGGCGGGCAGGCGCCGCCCGAGGTCGAGGACGGCGGCACCGGCATGTCCTGGACGTGCTGGTAGACCACCGACAGCGGGGTCTCGCCGGTGAACGGGGGCCGCAGCGCGAGGAGTTCGTACAGCAGGCAGCCGGTGGCGTACAGGTCGGAGCGGTGGTCGACGGCCTTGCCGAGGGCCTGCTCCGGGGAGAGGTACTGCGGGGTGCCCATCACCATGCCGGTCTGCGTCATCGTCGTGGACGCCCCGTGCAGGGCGCGGGCGATGCCGAAGTCCATCACCTTCACGGCGCCGTGGTCGGTGATGATGACGTTGGCGGGCTTGATGTCGCGGTGCACGATGCCGTGCTGGTGCGAGTAGGCCAGCGCCTCCAGGACTCCGGAGACGATGATCAGCGCCTGCTCGGGGCCCGGCGCCTCGGCGTTGAGCAGCAGGTCGCGGATGGTGCGGCCCTCGACCAGCTCCATCACGATGTACGGCACGGACTGGCCGCCCACGACGTCCTCGCCGGAGTCGTACACGGCGACGATCGCGTGGTGGTTGAGGCCGGCCACGGACTGCGCCTCGCGCGTGAAGCGGGCCTTGGAGACGGGGTCCTCGGCCAGGTCCGCGCGGAGCAGCTTGACGGCGACGGTACGGCCCAGCCGTACGTCCTCGGCCGCGAACACCTCGGCCATGCCGCCCCGGCCGAGCCGGTGCGTCAGCCGGTACCGGCCGTCGCCGACCAGACCGCCGTTGCCCCACATCTCCGGCATGTCCGACATACCGCCGCCGCCAGACGCCTCGGGGTCGGACGGGCCCTGGGCGCGTTGCGTCTGGTCCATCAGTCCTCGCCGTCGTTTCTGCCCGCGGGTGCGCGGTGTTGTCACGGTCTCCGTCGGCCACGCTACAGGCTCGGCGCAAGCCGCCGGTCCGGGTTCACCGCGGGGACCGGTCCGGGACGGACCGGTCATCAAACCGCGAGCGGCCGCCGTCGTGCAAATCCCGTGTACCGGTCGTACGACCGCTGTAACGCTTGCGCGACGCTTCTTTCGCGTACGGTCACGGAACGGGCACCGAGCTTGACGTGTCGGTGCCCTGGGGCAGACTTGGCCGGGAATAACACTTTCGATCATCGAGATCCGGACATGAGGTCAGGTCACGTCCGGTCCCGGGGACCGTCGACGGACAGCCGATCGCGCGCGAGGCAGCCGCTGCCGCCGCGCGCTACATGGGGGACGCAGAAGATGAGCCAGGACGGCGCACAGGGCCGGTTCGCGGGGCGGGCGCTGGCCGGCGGCCGGTACCAGCTGCGCGACTTGCTCGGCGAGGGCGGCATGGCCTCGGTCCACCTCGCCTACGACTCCGTGCTCGACCGCCAGGTCGCGATCAAGACGCTCCACACCGAACTGGGCCGGGAACCGGCGTTCCGCGAGCGGTTCCGCCGCGAGGCCCAGGCGGTGGCCAAGCTCACGCACACCAACATCGTCTCGGTGTTCGACACCGGCGAGGACACGCTGGACTCCATGACGACGCCGTACATCGTCATGGAGTACGTCGAGGGCCGGCCGCTGGGCTCGGTGCTCGACGAGGACGTGCGCCGCCAGGGCGCGATGCCCGCCGACCAGGCGCTGAAGGTCACCGCCGATGTGCTGGCCGCCCTGGAGATCAGCCACGAGATGGGCCTGGTCCACCGGGACATCAAGCCGGGCAACGTGATGGTGACCAAGCGCGGCGTCGTCAAGGTCATGGACTTCGGCATCGCCCGCGCCATGCAGTCCGGCGTCACCTCGATGACCCAGACCGGCATGGTCGTCGGCACCCCGCAGTACCTCTCTCCCGAACAGGCCCTGGGCCGGGGCGTGGACGCGCGCTCCGACCTGTACTCGGTCGGCATCATGCTGTTCCAGCTGGTCACCGGGCGGCTGCCGTTCGACGCCGACTCGCCGCTGGCCATCGCCTACGCGCATGTGCAGGAGGAGCCGGTGGCGCCCTCCTCGGTCAACCGCGCGCTGCCCCCGGCGGTGGACGCGCTGGTCGCCCGCGCGCTGAAGAAGAATCCCAACGAGCGCTTCCCGAGCGCCGAGTCGATGCGCGACGAGTGCCTGCGCGTGGCGGCCTCCTTCCAGGCGGCCCCGCCCAGCATCGTCCCGGGTTCCCATGCGCCGAGCGGCGCGGGCGTCGGCTCCGCGGTGTTCCCACCGGTCGACACCGCGCCGCCGGTCGCCGGCCAGGTGCAGACGCCGTACCAGCCCGCCCCGGCGCCGCACCCGTACGGCACCCCGGCCCCGGGCCCCGCCCCCACGCCGTCGTACGGCTATCCGCAGCAGACGGCCGGGTACCAGACCCCGCCCGCCGCCTCGCCCTACGCCCCGCAGCAGGCGTCGACGCCCCCGCCGTACAACCTCTCCCCGCAGTCCCCGGCCTCCTCCGGCGGCTCGCCGGGCGGCCGGGGGAACAACAAGGTGGTCATCCTCGCCTCGGCGGCCGTCGCCGTGATCGCCGTCGCCGGTCTGATCGCCGCGCTGCTGCTGAACGGCGGCGGTGACGACGACAAGGCCAAGGGCGACGACACCGGCACGAGCGCGAGCCCCGGCTCCTCCTCGGCCCCCGTCGAGGGACACCGCGGCCCCGACACCTCCAAGACGATCGACGTGAGCTCCTGCAAGGAGCCGCAGGAGTCGTACAACGACCCCAAGCTGATCAAGGTGCCGAACTTCCAGTTCAAGTACATCGGCTCGGTCAAGGAGTGCCTCCAGGCGGCCGGCTGGCACCTGAAGGAGGTCAAGCAGGATGAGAACACCTACGGCCAGGGCACCGTCATGAGCCAGTTCCCCGCCGCCGACACGGACGTCGACCCGAAGAACATGCCGACGATCCAGCTCTACGTGTCGACGGGCGACCCGGCGACGTCCTGACCGGCGGGCCCGCCCGGCGAACGGACACGGAGGAGGGCCCGGCAGCCTGGCTGCCGGGCCCTCCTCCGCTCATGTGCGTGTGCGTACGGCCGGAGGCGGCCGGTGCGCGGTCACAGGTACGGGCCGCCGGAGCGGCCGCCCGTGCGCGGGTCCTCGACGACGCCCTCGTGGCCGACGCCCGGCGGCAGGGCGCGGCGCATCTGCTCCAGCTGGGCGCGGGCGGCCATCTGCTGGGCGAACAGGGTGGTCTGGATCCCGTGGAAGAGGCCCTCCAGCCAGCCCACCAGCTGCGCCTGCGCGATCCGCAGCTCCGCGTCGCTGGGGGTGCCCTCGTCGGTGAACGGCAGCGAGAGGCGCTCCAGCTCCTCGACCAGTTCCGGCGCCAGGCCGTCCTCCAGCTCCTTGACCGAGCTGGCGTGGATCTCCTTGAGCCGGGCCCGGCTGGCGTCGTCCAGCGGGGCGACCCGCACCTCTTCCAGCAGCTGTTTGATCATGCTGCCGATCCGCATGACCTTGGCGGGCTGCTCCACCTGCGCCGTGACCGGGGTCTCGTGCGAGTCGTCGTCCCCGCCGCCTCCGAGCGCCATGCCATCCTGGCCCACGACCAGGATCTGCGGATTCTCCGGCGACCGTTCGTTCCTCGGCATCTCCATACCGCCATTCTCTCGCACCCGTACCCGTCACCTCCCCGGTGCCCCCCGCGGACGGTGATCCACCGTGCCGCGTCCGGGGCGTCGGCCGGGCCGAGTCCCCGGCGCGGTCGCCCCGGCGGTCCGCACCGGGGATTCGACCCGGCGGCCGAACCCGGAATGCCGGATCGCTCCGGTGATGTGACTGTGGTGGCACTGAACCACTGATCGGCCACCGTGAGGGGGTCCCCGGGGTGACTCCATGGCTGCCGCGCACCGCGCCGGGGGCGGCGGGACGGCTGATCGTGCCGGTACCGGTCCTGCTGGCGGCGCTGGTCCTGTCCGGCGGCCCCGCCTCGGCGCACCCGCGGCCGCCCGGCCCGCCGCCCTCCGCCTCGGCGCCCGGGACGCCCGTACCCACGCCCTCCGCCACGGCGGCGCACGCCGCCCCGTCGACGGCCCCGGTGCGTCCGCCCGCCCCGAAACACCCGGCACCCGCCTCGTCCCCCGCGTCCGCCGCCCCGGTCCTCCTCCAGGCTCTCCAGGCCCTCCAGGCCGCTTCCCCGGCGGCGGCGCCCGCCCGCCGCGAGCCGTCCGGCGGGGACGACGACGAGGACGAGGGGCGGCGGCGCCCGGGACGGGCGCACCGGCACGAGGGCGGGGTGAAGGACGGTGGCCATCGCCCGCCGTGGCAGGACGGAGAGGGCCGCCCGGACGCCGCCTCGCCCGGTACGCCGACGGCCGCCCCCCGCTCGCCCGGGGCGTCCGTCGTCCCCCTGGCGTCCGCCTCCACCCGGCCGCCCGCCCCCCGCCCGCCGGGCGGTACCGCCTCCGGTCCGGTCCTGGAGATGCTGCCGCTCGGCAGCGGACTGGTCCTGATCGGGCTCGGCCTGGGGCTGGCCTTCATCGCGCTGCGGGTGCGCCGGGCGTAGGCCGTGTCCGTGGCGCACGGCCGGAGCGCGGGCCCCGGCCGTGCGCGGCCGGTCAGGAGGCGACCAGCAGCACCTTGCCGATGTGGCCGCTCTCTTCCACGATCCGGTGCGCGGTCGCGGCGTCGCGCATCGGCACCTCGCGGTCGACGACCGGACGCACATGCCCGTCCGCGATCAGCGGCCAGACGTGCTCGCGTACGGCGGCCACGATCGCCGCCTTCTCGTCGAGCGGGCGGGCCCGCAGCGAGGTCGCGCTGATCGCGCCCCGCTTGGCCAGCAGGGCGCCGATGTTCAGCTCGCCCTTGGCACCGCCCTGCATGCCGATGATCGCGAGCCGGCCGTTGACGGCGAGCGCCCGGACATTGCGGTCCAGGTACTTGGCGCCCATGTTGTCCAGGATGACGTCGGCACCGGCCCCGTCCGTGGCCCGCCGGATCTCCTCGACGAAGTCCTGCTCGCGGTAGTTGATCAGGATGTCCGCGCCCAGTTCGGCGCAGCGGTCCAGCTTCTCCCGGGTGCCGGCCGTGACGGCGACCCGCGCACCGGCGGCCTTGGCGAGCTGGATCGCCATGGTGCCGATACCGCTGGAGCCGCCGTGCACGAGCAGGGTCTCGCCGGGACGCAGATGGGCGACCATGAAGACGTTCGACCACACCGTGCAGACCACCTCGGGCAGGGCCGCCGCCTGCCGCAGGTCCACGCCCTGCGGGACGGGCAGCAGCTGTCCGGCCGGTACGGCGGTCTTCTCGGCATAGCCGCCGCCCGCGAGCAGTGCGCACACCTCGTCGCCGACCGCCCAGCCGGACACCCCGGGGCCGAGCGCGGCGATCCGTCCGGAGCACTCCAGACCGGGGTGGCCAGAGGCGCCGGGCGGCGGGTCGTAGTGGCCCTGCCGTTGCAGGATGTCGGCCCGGTTGACGGCGCCGGCCACCACCTCGACCAGCACCTCCCCCTCGGCGGGCACGGGATCCGGCACCTCGTCCCACACCAACGCCTCGGGGCCACCGGGTTCGGGAATCGTGATCGCATGCATGGGGCCGACGCTACTCCTCGCCCCGTCCCGCACCACCGGGCAGCGGCATCCGCGTGCCGCACCGCGCCGGGCGGGCGGCGCACGGGCCCGGGGACCGGGCGGTCAGTCCTGCGGCAGCGGGCGGATGTCCGGGGTGACCTGCGTGCCGGGCGTCGCCCGCACGATGGTGATCAGGCGGTCCGTCAGCTGGAGGGAGGCGGCGGCCGGGTCGTCGTACCCGAGGACCCGGTGCCCGCGGACGACGCTGACCACCAGGTCGTCGATCTCGCGCGGACTGCGGCCCGTCTCGGCCTTTATGACGGGCCGTTCGACGATGTCCAGCCCGCTGCCCTGCTGGATGAGGTCCTCCATGACCATGCCGGCGGCCGGGCTGAGCACCGAGAGGCCCAGCAGCCGTCCCGCCGCGCTCGCGCTGGTGATCACGGCGTCCGCGCCGGACTGCTTGAGCAGCGGGGCGTTCTCCTCCTCGCGCACCGCGGCGACGATCTTCGCGCTCCGGTTGAGCTGCCGGGCCGTCAGGGTCACCAGCACGGCCGTGTCGTCCCGCTGTGTGGCGATGATGATCTGCCGCGCCCGGTGGACCTCCGCCCGCTTCAGCACCTCGCTGCGTGTGGCGTCGCCGATGACGCCGGCGTACCCCTCGGCCGTGGCCACGTCGATCGCCTTGGAACTGGGGTCGACCACGACGACCTGCTGCTGCTTCAGCCCGGTCGCGCAGACGGTCTGGATCGCCGACCGCCCCTTCGTCCCGAAGCCGACGACGACGGTGTGATCGCGCAAGGTGGACCTCCAGCGGCTCTGGCGCCATTCCTCACGGGTGCGCTCGGTGAGGACTTCGAGCGTGGTGCCGACGAGGATGATCAGGAACAGCACGCGCAGCGGCGTGATGACGAGGATGTTGGTGAGCCGGGCGCTGTCGCTGACAGGTGTGATGTCGCCGTACCCGGTGGTGGAGAGCGTCACCGTCGCGTAGTACGCCGAGTCGAGGAGGTCCACGGTCTGGTCGGCGCTGTCGTGATAGCCCGCGCGGTCGACGTAGACGACCGCGACGGTCACCACCAGCACCAGCAGTGCCATGGCGAGTCGCTTCGCGACCTGGCGTATGGGGCGGTCGACGAGTTTCCTCGGGAGTTTCACCCGATGGGTCACGAGATGCTCGTCCGCCTGGCGGGCGATCGCATCATGGCCCGGAAGTTTCACGTGAAACACACTCCGATTCCGGCGGCGGCCCAGGGCAGATCGAGCAGTTCGGCCTCCTGGCCCGCACGAAGGCCGCCCGCCGGTACGACGGCCAACGCGTCGGCCGCGGCGACACCCCGCAGCATGGCAGGCCCGTTGTAGCGCAGCGGGACCGCATGGTCGCCGCGCAGTACGGAGGGTACGAGCCGGGTGTCGTGCGGATGGCCGTGCACCCCGTCCCGCAGCGGCAGCGTGTACGGCTCCGGGGCCGGGCGCGCGGCCAGGACGCGCAGCAGCGGTTCGGCGAGCGTGATCAGCCCGGAGACGGCGGCGAGCGGATTGCCGGGCAGCCCGACGAGGTGCTGGTCCTCCTTGGTGCGGGCCAGCAGCATGGGATGGCCGGGGCGTACGTCGACACCGTCCACCAGGAGGTCGGCGCCGAGGCTGTGCAGGGTGGGGCGGACATGGTCGACGGGCCCGGCGGCGGTGCCCCCGGTGGTGACGATCAGATCGGCCACGGACCGGCTGAGGGCTTTCTGTAGCGCCTTGGCGTCGTCGCCGATACGGCGCACCGCGGCCACCTCGGCGCCCAGCGCGCGCAGCCAGGACGGCAGCATCGGGCCGAGCGCGTCCCGGATCCGGCCGTCTCGGGGCAGGCCCTCGATGAGCAGTTCGTCGCCGAGCACGAACACGTCGACGCGCGGCCGGGGCACGGCGGTCAGCGTGTCGTACCCGGCCGCCGCCGCCAGGCCCAGCACGGCCGGGGTGACCAGGGTGCCGGCAGGCAGCAGGTGCTCACCGGAACGGCACTCCTGTCCACGGGGCCGGATGTCCTGGCCGTGGCTCAGCTCCCGGACCGAGTGCAGCCGGCCCTTGGCGTCGGTGCGGCCGTGCTCGGTGCGCAGCACGGCGGTGGTGTCCTGCGGGATCCGGGCACCGGTGGCGATGCGGGCCGCCGTGCCGTCGGTCAGCGGCTCGGGCTGCGCGTCCCCGGCCAGGGAGCCGCCCTCACGGACGTCCCACGGACCGGGTCCGGCGACCGCCCAGCCGTCCATCGCGGAGGTGTCGAAGGAGGGCAGATCGGTGAGGGCCGCGACGGGCTCGGCCAGGACCAGGCCCAGGGCCGCGTCCAGGGCGACCGAGACGGGGGAGCGACGGGCGATGCCCCGCGCGGCGCGTCCGGCGATCTCGCGGGCCCGGGGCCAGGACGTCGTCCGCGGGTCGGCCTGCGAGGCGTACGGCGTGCCGTACGGGAGCGGGCCGGAGCCGGTTGCGTACCCGGGGGAGGCGGCACCGTCCGCTGCGGGGGCGGGGCCGCCGCCGGGCAGACGGCCGGGGCCGAAGCCGGGGCCGGGCAGGTGGCCGCCACCGGGGAGGTCACCGCCGCCCGGGAAGTGACCCGCGCTCCCGTTCGCGAGCGCGAGCGCCTCCTCGACGTCGAGGTCCTCGGTGTCCCGGGTTCCGGCTGCCTTCCCGGCGTCCTCGCCGGTCTGCGCGCCGCGGGCCGTCATCCGGCGTCCGGGCGGGTGTCGGGCGTGGCGTCGGGGGCCGCGCCGGGCTCGCCCGGCGAGCTGTCCTCGTCCGCCCAGCGCAGCGCCAGCGCCGCGGCCTTGCGGGCCGCCTCGGCGACCGCCTCAGGACCCGCTCCGGCCTGCCGCGCCGCCGCGTAGCCGACGAGGAACGTGGTCAGGGGCGCCGCGGGCCGGGCCACGCCGTGGGCGGCGTCGCGGGCGAGGTCGAGCAATACTCCGGTGTCGACGTCCAGGTCGATGCCCAGCTCGTCCTTGACTGCGGAAATCCATTCATCCAGCACGTGCCCATGCTCCCTGATGCGTGCCCTGGCGGTGGCGATGTCGTCCCAGGTGTCGCAGTCGAACGAGGCGACATCGTCCGGAACACGGGTGAGGTCGAGCACCGCGGTCAGCCGACGCAGCGGCAGCCCGTCGAGCGCGCCGTGCTCCCGGGTGAGCCCCGCCAGCCCGCGGCGCAGCGCGGACGCGCGGTAGGCCGCCACGAGCGGCTGGTCGCGGCCGTCGGCGTCGGTGAGCAGCGCGCCGTCGGCACGGCCCGCCCGCAGGGCGGCGAGCAGCCGCCGCACCGTGTCCGGCCGCAGGAAGGGCAGGTCGGCGGAGAGGACGACGACCAGATCAGCGGTGGTACGGGACAGTCCCGCCGCGAGCGCGGCGAGCGGGCCGCCGCCGGGCGGCTCCTCGCGCGCCCAGCGCACGGGCCGCGCGGTGGGCCGGGGATCGGCCACGACGACGGTGACGGTCGCGTCGGCGCACGCGTCGAGCACCCGGTCGAGCAGGGCCCGGCCCCCGACCCGCACCCCCGGCTTGTCCACCCCGCCGAGCCGCCGCGCGGCACCCCCGGCCAGGACGACGACGTCGTGGCCGGGGGAGGCCGGGGCGCCGGGCGAAGGCCGGGCGCCTGCCCGCGACGGGGACGGGGGCAGGCTCCGGGGCCGGGGCCGGGGCGGGTCACCTACCGGGGGCAGGTCCCCGGCTGAAGGCGGTTCACCGTCCGGCGGTGGATCCCCGACCTGCGACAGATCCCCGGTCGCGGACGGGTCACCGGCCGGAGGCGAATCACCGGCTGGGGCGTCCTGGGCGCCGACGGGCTCGTGAGCGGTCACCCACCGAGTATGCGTCCCGCCCGCACAGGCCCGGAACGCGGGCGTGCGCCGGACCCGACGACCGCCCAGGGCCGGGCCGTTCGCACGGACGGGCCCCCGCCCGACCGGCCCGGTCGACCCGGGCCCGGTCGGGACAGGCCCTCACAGCGTGCGCAGCAGCACCGCCGGCTGTTCCACGCAGTCCGCCACGTAGCGCAGGAAGCCGCCCGCGGTACCGCCGTCGCACACCCGGTGGTCGAAGGTGAGCGAGAGCTGGACGACCTGCCGGACCGCCAGCTCGCCCTCGTGCACCCAGGGTCTGGGGACGATACGGCCGACCCCGAGCATGGCCGCCTCGGGGTGGTTGATGATCGGTGTGGAGCCGTCGACGCCGAAGACGCCGTAGTTGTTCAGCGTGAAGGTCCCGCCGGTCAGCTCCCCCGGCGTGAGCGTGCCGGTCCGCGCCGCCTCGGTCAGCCGGGCGAACTCGGCCGTCAGCGCCTCGGCGTCCCGCGCGTGCGCGTCCCTTACGACGGGGACGACCAGCCCGCGGTCGGTCTGCGCGGCGAAGCCCAGGTGCACATGGCCGAGCCGGACGATCTCCCGGGCCTCCGTGTCGACCCTGGAGTTCAGCTCCGGGTGGCGGGCGAGCGCGGCCGTGCAGATCCGCGCGAGGAGGGCGAGCAGGGAGATCTTCGGCGCGCCCGCGGCGTTCATGGCCGCCCGTGCGCGCAGCAGCTCCGTCGCGTCGGCGTCGACCCAGCAGGTCGCGTCGGGGATCTCCCGGCGGCTGCGGGACAGCTTGTCGGCGACGGCCCCGCGTACGCCCTTGAGCGGGACACGGGTCTCCGCACCGGTCCCGGCCGGTCCGGAGGGACCGGAAGCACCGGAAGTCCCGGCCGGTCCGGAGAGACCGGAAGTCCCGGCCGGTCCGGAAGCACCGGAAGCAAGGGAGGAACCGACGGGGGAGGCCGGACCGGCGGGCGCCGCCTCCCCCGTCCTGCGGAGCGCTTCCTCCACGTCAGCGCGCAGGATGAGCCCGTCGGGCCCGGAGCCCGGCAGCCGCCGCAGGTCCAGCCCGTGCTCGCGGGCGAGCCTGCGCACCAGCGGTGAGATCACGGGCACCGGCCCGTCGACCGGCCGCGAAGCGCCGTCCACGGCCACCGACGACTCGTCCACCACGGGTACCGAGTCCTCGGAGGCCCAGGAGCCCCCGGAGGTCTCGGAGGTCCCAAGGGCCCCGGAGGCCGTCGCCACCGCAGCGGTGGTGACGGCCGGCCCGCCGCCGGTCACCGGACGCACCCGGCGGCGGCGCGCCGGAGGCTCCGCCGTGCCGTAGCCCACCAGCACATTGCCGGAGCCGTCGCCCGCGCCCGCCGGAGCACCGGTGCCGTCGATGCCACCGGCGGTACCGGTGTCGCCGGTACCGCCCGCGGCGGCCGGTCCGGACGGCGCGGCGGATTCCCCGACCGCGACGGTGAGCAGCGGCGCCCCCACCGGAAGCTCCGCCCCCTCCTCGCCGAAGCGCGCGGTGACCACGCCTCCGTAGGGGCAGGGCACCTCGACCATGGCCTTGGCCGTCTCGACCTCGACCACCGGCTGGTCGACGGCGACGACGTCGCCCACCTCGACCAGCCAGCGGACGATCTCCGCCTCGGTGAGCCCCTCCCCGAGGTCGGGCAGCCTGAACTCCAGCACCTGTGCCATCAGCCCTCGGCCTCCCACTGGAGACGCGCGACGGCGTCCAGGATCCGGTCGACACCGGGCAGGTGGTGCCGCTCCAGCATCGGCGGCGGGTAGGGGGTGTCGAATCCGGCCACGCGCAGCACCGGCGCCTCCAGGTGGTGGAAGCAGCGCTCGGTGACACGGGCGGCGATCTCCCCGCCCGGTCCGCCGAAGGAGTGCGACTCGTGGACGACGACCGCGCGCCCGGTGCGCCGGACCGACGCGCACACCGTCTCGTCGTCGAACGGCACCAGCGAACGCAGGTCGACGACCTCCAGGTCCCAGCCCTCGGCGCGGGCCGCCTCGGCGGCTTCGAGGCAGACGGGCAGGGAGGGGCCGTAGGTGAGGAGGGTGGCGCTGCGGCCGGTGCGCCGCACCACCGCGCGCCCGATCGGCTCGACACCCGGCGGTTCCTCCGGGTTCCAGGCGTCCTTCGACCAGTACAGCCGCTTGGGTTCGAGGAAGACGACGGGGTCGTCGGAGGCGATGGCGGCGCGCAGCAGTCCGTAGGCGTCGGCGACGGTGGCGGGCGTGACGACATGGAGCCCCGGGGTCGCCATGTAGTACGCCTCGGAGGAGTCACTGTGGTGTTCGACGCCGCCGATGCCGCCGCCGTAGGGGATGCGGATGGTCAGGGGCAGCGGCAGCCGTCCGCGCGTGCGGTTGCGCATCTTGGCGACATGGCTGGCGAGCTGCTCGAACGCCGGGAAGGCGAAGGCGTCGAACTGCATCTCGACGACCGGGCGCAGTCCGTACATGGCCATGCCGACGGCGGTGCCGAGGATGCCGGCCTCGGCCAGCGGTGTGTCGGTGCAGCGTTCCTCGCCGAACTCGGCGGTGAGGCCGTCGGTGACCCGGAAGACCCCGCCGAGGGCGCCGACGTCCTCCCCCATGACATGCACCGCCGGGTCCGCGGCCATGGCGTCGCGCAGCGCGCGTGTGAGGGCCTGGGCCATGGTGGCCGGTTTGAGCGCGACGGTGGTCATCGGGCGGTGCCCTCCTCGGCCTCGGCCGCCAGCTCCGCCCGCAGCAGGGCCTGCTGCTCGCGCAGTTGCGGGGTCGGTTCGGCGTAGACGTGGGCGAACAGGTCCGCGGGGTCGAGCGCCGGGTCCTGGTTCATCCGCTCGCGCAGCCGCGCGGCCATCGCCTCGGCGTCCTCGCGGACGGCCGCGATGCCGTCCTCGTCGAGCAGTCCGCGCCCGGTCAGCTCCCGCTCCAGCAGCAGGACGGGGTCGTGGTCGCGCCAGGCCGCCACCTCGGCGTCGTCCCGGTAGCGGGTGGCGTCGTCGGCGTTGGTGTGGGCGTCGATGCGGTAGGTCACCGCCTCGACCAGGGTCGGGCCGCCGCCCGCGCGCGCGTGCCGTACGGCGTCGGCGAGGACCTCGTGGACGGCCGCCGCGTCGTTGCCGTCGACCAGGCGGCCCGGCATGCCGTAGCCGACGGCCTTGTGCGCCAGGGAGGGCGCGGCCGTCTGCTTGGCGAGCGGGACGGAGATGGCGAAGCCGTTGTTCTGCACCAGGAAGACGACCGGTGCCTGCCAGACGGCGGCGAAGTTCAGCGCCTCGTGGAAGTCGCCCTCGCTGGTGCCGCCGTCGCCGACCATGGCCAGCGCGACCACGTCGTCGCCCTTGAGCCGGGCGGCGTGGGCGAGGCCCACGGCGTGCGGGAGCTGGGTGGCCAGCGGGGTGGAGAGCGGGGCGACGCGGTGCGCGCGGGAGTCGTAGCCGGTGTGCCAGTCGCCGCGCAGCAGCGTGAGGGCCTCGACGGGGTCGACCCCTCGGGACACGACGGCGAGCGTGTCGCGGTAGCTGGGAAAGAGCCAGTCGTCGCCTTGGAGGACGAGCGCGGCCGCGACCTCGCACGCCTCCTGGCCGGTGCTGGACGGGTAGACGGCGAGGCGGCCCTGCTTGGTGAGGGCGGTGGCCTGCGCGTTGAACCTGCGACCGCGCACCAGGTGCGCGTACAGACGGCGCAGCAGCTCGGGGTCGGCCTGCGCGGCCGCCTCGGTGCCCAGGACGCGATGGGGCTCCGCGTCCGGCAGCAGCGGCGCGGGGTCGGTTCGGGGCTGCCAGGCGGGCGGCGGCGATGGCCGGTACGCACCCCGCTGCTCCATGACCGTCATGACGGGCACCTCCTCGTGGGAGCGGCTACGGGAGGCGCGTCGGCTGTGACTCGCCCCACCTACCGATTGTTCGGTCGTCGGCACATTTTGGCTACATGCGGCCCCAGGCTGTGGACAAACGGTTCTCCACAGCTTGCTATGGATGCAGTACGTCCATGGCGGAGAGGTGGGGGGACATGGCATCTGAACAAATGGCCGAGAACGCCGGGCGCACGGAGGACGGCGGCGAGTCCGCCCCGCCGCCCGCGCGTCCGCTGGACGCCATCGACCAGGACATCCTGCGGATGCTCCAGGCGGACGGCCGCGCCTCGATACGGTCGGTCGCCGAACGGGTCCACGTCTCGCGCGCCAACGCCTACGCCCGTATCAACCGCCTCGTCGAGGACGGGGTCATCCGCGGCTTCGGCGCCCGCGTCGACCACGAGCGCGCCGGGCACGGCACGTCCGCCTACATCACGCTGACGATCGTGCAGAACTCCTGGCGCACGGTGCGCGAGCAGTTGCGGCGGCTGCCCGGTGCCTCGCACATCGCCCTGGTGGGCGGGGACTTCGACGTCCTGCTGCTGGTGCACACCCCCGACAACCGGGCCCTGCGCGAAGTGGTCTTCACCCGGATCCAGGCCATCCCGGAGGTGCTCAGCACCCGCACCCTGCTGGTGTTCGAGGAGGAGGACCTGGAACCGCAGGGGTGACCACAGGTACCGCGCCCGTACAGCCGCTCACGCAGCCGCGCCGGCCGTTCAGCCCGGCTTGCGCAGCCCGCCGAAGACCAGCCGCACCACGGCGTCGGCCACGTCCTGCTCGCTCGCCCCGCCGCCGTCCGGGCGGTACCACTCCACGATCGAGTTGATCATCCCGAAGACCAGCCGGGTCGCCAGCCGCACCTCCACGTCGGTGCGCACATCGCCCTCGGCGGCCGCCGCCTTCAGCAGCTCGGCCACCCGGTGGTCGAAGGTGCGCCGCCGCTCCAGCGCCCAGCGCTCGGTCCCGGTGTTGCCGCGCACCCTCAGCAGCAGCGTCACATAGGGCAGTTCGGCGGTGAGCACCTCGACCATGCGGCGTACGACGTACTCCAGGCGCTCGGCGGCGCCGCCCACGCGCGCGTGCTCCTCGTCGAGGATCCCGAAGAGCCCGTCGAGCGCCCGGGTGACCGCCCGGCGCAGCAGTTCCTCCTTGCCGGCGACATGGTGGTAGATCGACGACTTGGAGATGCCCGCGGCCTTGGACAGGTGCTCCATGGAGGTGCCGTCGTAGCCGCGCTCGTTGAAGACCCGCACGGCCACCGACAGCAGCGTCTGGGGGGTGTACGTGTCGCGTCGGGCCGTGGTCATGAGGCGGCCTCCCGCTTGTCGGTGGCGTACGCGTGGCGGTACAGCGCGAGGGACGGGGCGTAGCGTCCGGACGGGTCGCGCAGATGCAGGTCGTCCAGGAGCCCGTAGGCCCAGGTGCGGCCGAGGCGGCGGCTCCATTCGAAGGGGCCCAGGGGGTAGTTGACGCCCAGGCACATCGCCGTGTCGATGTCCTCCTCGGTGGCCACTCCCTTGGCGACGGCGTCGTGCGCCAGATCGATGATCCGTGCGACCGTGCGCGCCACGATCATGCCGGGGACGTCCCCGATGACGCTGACGGCCTTGCCGAGCGCCTGGAAGAGGCCGATGGCCTCGGACAGCGTCCGCGGGGAGGTGTCCTGGGAGGCGGACAGGGCGATCCGGGTGGCGCGGCGGTAGTCGAGGGCGAGGTCGAAGTAGACGACGTCGCGGAACTCCACGGAGCTCTGCCCGTCGGCGAGGACGAGCTGTCCGCCGCTCGGCAGCACCAGGCGGGTACCGTGGTCCTCGTCCTCCTCGCGGACCTGGATGCCCGCCTCGCGGACGAGGGTGAGCACGTCCGCCGCCGGTCCCATGTCGCCCTCGGCGACGACGTACGCGGGCGGCTGCGCGGGCTCGGCGGTGTGCGGTTCGGGCCGCTCGGCGTCCTCCCCGTACTCGTACCAGCCGTGGCCGCTCTTGCGGCCGAGCCGGCCCGACTCCACCAGGCGCCGCTGGGCCAGCGAGGGGGTGAAGCGCACGTCCTGGAAGAAGGACCGCCACACGGAGTGCGTGACGGACTCGTTGACGTCCTGGCCGATGAGATCGGTCAGTTCGAAGGCGCCCATCCTGAACCCGCCGGACTCGCGCAGCACGGCGTCGATGGTGGCGGGGTCGGCCGCCTGCCCCTCGTGGACGGCGAA
The DNA here is from genome assembly GCF_000373685.1 of Streptomyces sp. PsTaAH-124. NCBI lineage: Bacteria > Bacillati > Actinomycetota > Actinomycetes > Kitasatosporales > Streptomycetaceae > Streptomyces > Streptomyces sp. PsTaAH-124. The sequence continues at coordinate 383,207 of NZ_KB892180.1, forward strand.
CGCCTCGGCGTAGAAGGGGCGGGCGATGCGGTTGACGATGAAGCCGGGGGTGTCGGCGCAGGCGACCGGGGTCTTGCCCCAGGCGCGGGCCGTCTCGTACGCGCGCGTGGCCGAGGTGACGTCGGTGGCGAAGCCGGAGACCACCTCGACCAGCGGCATCAGCGGCGCCGGGTTGAAGAAGTGCAGGCCGACGAAGCGGCCGGGGCTGCGCAGCACACCGCCGACGGCGGTGACCGACAGGGACGAGGTGTTGGTGGCGATCAGGCAGTCGTCGGCGACGATGCCCTCCAGCTCCGTCAGCAGGGCCCGCTTGGCGTCCAGGTCCTCCAGGACGGCCTCGACGACGAGGGCGCAGTCGGCCAGCTCGGCGAGGCCTTCCGCGGGCGCGAGCCGGGCGCGGGCCGCGTCCCGTTCGGCGCCGGTGAGCCGGTCCTTCTCGACGAGCCGGTCGAGCCGGGCGCCGATCGCGGCGGCCGCCTCGGCGGCCCTCCCGGGCAGAGCGTCGTACAGACGTACGACATGGCCCGCGACCAGCGCGACCTGGGCTATGCCCTGGCCCATGGTGCCGGTGCCGACGACGGCCACGGGGCTGCTGAGGTCGAGTGCTGTCATGTGCGCGATCCTCCCGCACGGCGTTTTCACGGACGCGGCGGACCCCCCTGGCCCGACTTTTCCACAGATGCGGCGGACCCCCTTGTCCCGACCGATCGTTCGGTTACTCTAACCCTGACCGGCCGTCCACGCCCATGGTTCCGCCAGGTCATGAGCTCGACGAAGAGTCCTCCGGACAAGGAGTTGGTCCCGCATGGCCGCCGCACCGACCGCGCACGAGCTGATCGCCCGCCACCGGCCCACTCTCGACCAGGCACTGGAGGCGATCCGCACGCGCGCGTACTGGTCGCCCCACCCCGAGCACCCCAAGGCCTACGGGGAGCACGGCAGCCTGGACGCCGCGGCGGGCAAGGCCGCCTTCGACGCCCTCCTGGGCACCCGCCTCGACCTCGGCCAGCCCGGCACCGACGACTGGGTGGGCGGCGAGATCTCGCCGTACGGCATCGAGCTGGGCGTGACGTATCCGCACGCGGACCTCGACGTGCTGCTGCCCGCCATGCGCGCCGGACAGCGGGCCTGGCGCGAGGCGGGTGCGGAGCTGCGGGCCGCGGTCTGCCTGGAGATCCTGCACCGGATCAGCGACCGGACGCACGAGTTCGCGCACGCGGTCATGCACACCTCCGGCCAGGCCTTCATGATGGCGTTCCAGGCGGGCGGCCCGCACGCCCAGGACCGCGGCCTGGAAGCGGTTGCGTACGCGTACGCGGAGCAGACCCGCACCCCGGACACCGCGGAGTGGAGCAAGCCGCAGGGCAAGCGCGACCCGCTCGCCCTCACCAAGACGTTCACCCCGGTCCCCCGCGGCACCGCCCTGGTCATCGGCTGCAACACCTTCCCGACGTGGAACGGCTACCCGGGCCTGTTCGCCTCCCTGGCCACCGGCAACGCGGTCCTGGTCAAGCCGCACCCGCGCGCGGTGCTGCCGCTCGCCCTCACCGTGCGCGTCGCCCGCGAGGTGCTGGCCGAGGCCGGCTTCGACGCGAACCTGGTGACGCTGGCCGCCGAGCGGCCCGGCGAGGGCATCGCCAAGGCCCTCGCCACCCGCCCCGAGATCCGGATCATCGACTACACCGGCTCCACGGCCTTCGGCGACTGGCTGGAGGCCAACGCCCGCCAGGCCAAGGTGTACACGGAGAAGGCCGGGGTCAACACGGTCGTCCTGGAGTCGACCGGCGACTACAAGGGCATGCTCGCCAACCTGGCCTTCTCGCTGTCCCTGTACAGCGGCCAGATGTGCACCACCCCGCAGAACCTGCTGATCCCCCGGGACGGCATCCGCACCGACCAGGGCCCCAAGTCCTTCGACGAGGTGGCCGCCGACCTCGCCAAGGCGGTGGACGCCCTGCTCGGCGACGACGCGCGGGCGAACGCCCTGCTCGGCGCCATCGTCAATCCGGACGTCAAGGCCCGGCTGGAGGCCGCCGCGGCGCTCGGCGAGGTCGCCCTCGCCTCCCGCGAGATCGCCAACCCCGACTTCCCCGACGCCGTGGTGCGCACCCCGGTGATCGTGAAGCTGGACGGCGCCAAGCCGGAGGCCGAGGCCGCCTACCTGAGCGAGTGCTTCGGACCGGTCTCCTTCGCGGTCGCCGTCGACTCGGCCGCCGACGCGGTGGAGCTGCTGCGGCGCACCGTCCGCGAGAAGGGCGCGATGACGGTGGGCGCCCACACGACCGACGACGAGGTCGAGCGGGCGATCGAAGAGGTGTGCCTGGAGGAGGCGGCCCAGCTGTCGCTGAACCTCACCGGCGGGGTGTACGTCAACCAGACCGCGGCCTTCTCCGACTTCCACGGCTCGGGCGGCAACCCCGCGGCCAACGCGGCTCTCACGGACGGCGCGTTCGTGGCCGACCGCTTCCGGGTGGTGGAGGTCCGCCGCGACGCCTGACCCCGGGCAACCGCCGAGGGCCCCGGCCGCTCCGGGGTCCTCAGGCCGCGGGCGCGCCCCCGGTGAGGCTCCAGTGGTACAGCGTCATGGCCACACTGGTGGCCAGGTTGTAGCTGGAGACCTGGGGGCGCATCGGCAGCGCCACGAGCTGGTCGGTGCGCTCCCGCAGCGCGGCGCTCAGCCCGCTGCGTTCGGAGCCGAAGGCGAGGACCGCGTCGTCCGGCAGCTTCAGCCCGCGGATGTCCTCGCCCTCCGGGTCGAGCGCGAACAGCGGCCCGCCCGGCAGCGTCTGCACGCTCAGCCGCTCCACGACGGTCGCGAAGTGCAGCCCCGCCCCGCCGCGCACCACCGTCGGGTGCCAGGGGTCCAGGGTGCCCGTGGTGACCACCCCGGTCACACCGAACCCGGCCGCCAGCCGGATCACCGCGCCCGCGTTGCCCAGGTTGCGCGGCTCGTCCAGGACCACGACGGGCGCGCTGCGGGGCGTGTGCGCCAGCGCCCGCAGCCCCGCCTCGCGAGAGGGCCGTACGGCCAGCGCCGCCACGGCCGTGGGATGCGGCCGCGGCACCAGCGAGGTGTACGTCCCGTGCGGCACCTCGGTCAGCAGGGCGTCCAGCGCGTCCCGCACGTCCGGGGCCAGCTCCTGTGCGAGGGCGAGCGCCGCCCGCCGGTCGGCGGCGACCGCCACCGGCACCACGGCCCCGAAACGCACGGCGTGCTTGAGGGCGTGGAAGCCGTCCAGGAGCACGGCGCCACCGGCGAGCCGGTGCCAGGCGGACACGGCGGCCACGGGGTCGTTCATGCGGGGAAGCCTACGCCCGCGCGCTCACCGTCCTCCGCGGCGCCGGACGGCTCGGCCACCGGGCGGCGCTCCGGGCGCCGTGGCAGCCGGGCACGCGCGCGTGCCGCCGCGCCGCCCAGCCTCCGCAGGAACGCCGTCGGCAGGAACACCGCGTCCGCCGCGATCATCGCCAGCGAGAAGAACGGCAGCCCCAGCACGACCGCGATCACGGCGTGCTCGGTCATCATCGCCACCAGCAGGACGTTCTTCACCCGCCGGTTGAACAGTGTGAAGGGGAAGGCGACCTGCACGATCACCGTCCCGTAGGTGACGACGGTCATCATCGTGCCGCTGGCGGACAGCAGATCCGCCAGCGCCGGCCAGGGCGAGAAGTAGTCCAGGTGGAGCGGGTAGTAGACGGCGGTGCCGTCCTGCCAGCGCGAGCCCTGGATCTTGTACCACCCGGCCGTCGAGTAGATCAGGCACGCCTCGGCCATGATCACGAACAGCGCGGCGTTGTGCGTGAAGTCGGCGACGACGTCGAGCAGGACCCGCGGCTCGGCCGACCGCGCCCGCCGTCCGACCAGCCAGTACAGCCCCTGCGCCGCCCACACGCACCACAGCAGGGCGGGCACCAGCCACTCGCCCTGGACCCGGCCCGCCGCGGTGACCGCGATCAGCGCCGCGCCGAGCACGCTCCACAGGACGGGCCCGATCCGGTCGGCCACCCGCTCCCCACGCGCGCGTGCCGCCCCGGTCCGTCCGGCCCGCCGCGCGTCCAGCGACCACACCTGCCCGCACCGGGTGAAGACCAGGTAGATCGCCATCAGGTGCAGGACGTTGTCCCCGCCGTCGCCCATGAAGACGCTGCGGTTCTGGAGCGAGAGCACACCGAGCATGAACAGCACGGACATGGTGCGGGTGCGCCAGCCCAGCAACAGCAGCAGGCTGGAGAGCACGGCGAGCAGATAGACGGCCTCGAACCAGAACTGGCCCCGGAACCACATCAGGGCCGTGAAGGCGCCGTTGCTCTCGGTCAGCTGCCGGCCGAGGTCCCAGTTCCACGGTCCGTCGGGCCCGTACAGCTCCTGCCGGTTCGGCAGCTCGCGCAGCAGGAACAGCAGCCAGGTCCCGGCGAAGCCGATGCGTATCACGGCCGTCTGGTAGGGACCGAGGGCGGCTTCGGTGACCCGGGTGATGCCCCGGGAGACGGAGCGCGGGAAACCGTTCACTTCACACCTCCGCCGGCCTCGCCGGCCGGGACCGTCCACCAGGGCAGTGTGCGGTACGAGACCGAGTTCGACGCCTTCTCCCCGCTCCACGCGGGCGGGGCCACCACGGACGTGCGGACCCGCAGCTGGATGCGTTCGACGGTCCCGCCCGGACCGGCCACCCGGTCGCGGTCCAGGCGCATCACCACGATGCGGCGCACGTACTGCTCCGACAGCGTGCCGCGCAGTCCGATCGCGCGGTTCTGCCGGTCGTGGGAGGCGGCGTAGAAGTCGAAGGCGCGGCGCAGCTCGTTCTGCTGCGTGTGGCTGGGCAGCAGGTTGCCGTCGATGGCCCGGCCGTCCTGCGCGGACAGGTCGTACCAGCTGGTGGTGCGGCTGGTGCCGTCCGCGCCGAGGGTCTCGGCCCGCGCCTGCACGGCGACGTTCTGCTGGAGCGGGTTCGGCGCGAACAGCTTCCAGTTCTGCTCGAACTCCGGGTAGATCCACTGGTCGACGGCCTTGCCGTGCTGCTTCGTCACCGTGTTCGAAGGGGCGACATGCAGGAAGACCATCCCGACGTGCACGCAGGCGACCACCACCACGGCGGCCAGCGCCAGCACCGCACCCACCTGGTACGGCAGGGACAGCCCGGCCACCCGGCCGGGCGGATCGCCGTCGTCGGCGCCTTCCGCGGCGGCATCCGGATCCGGGGAGGCCGGGGGCGCGGAGGCGGCCGGGGAGCCCGGAGAACCCGGGAAGGAAGCGGCCGGGGAGCCCGGGAAGGGAGGGGAAGGAGCGGAGCCAGGAGAGACACCGGGAGAGACAGGAGAGAGGAGGGGAGGGAACGGGGGGACGGCCGAGCCGTGCACGCCCGTCCGCGGACGCGGCACGGAGGATCCGTCCGGCCCGTCCGGACCGTTCGCCTCATCCGGACCGTCCGATCCGCCCGGCCTGTCCGGGCCGTCCGGCGTATCCGGCCTCTCGGACGTGTCCGGCCCCTCCGGTGTGCCGGGTCCGTCCGGGCCCGGCCTCGCGGAGCCGACCGTCCGGTCCGGTCCGCCCGGGGCGTTCGCATCCCCGTCGTACGCTTCCATTCCGCCCCGTTCCCGATTCCGGTCCTGTCCCGGCTCCACGACCGGCCGCCGTCACCCGCCCGGCCCACAGGGGGCCGCCCGGCGCCGCCGCGGCCCCCTGCCCGTGTCGCCCGCTCCCGGGCGCCGCACGGAACGGTACCCAGGGCCACCCGCACGGCACAGACCCCGGTCCCGCGGGCCGCCCGGCCCGGCCGGCATTCGTGCCGCTCTGTCACCCTTCGCCCGCTCGGCGCCCCGGGCCGCGCACCCCGTCGACCCCGGCACCGAGGACCGCTCGCGCTCCGGCGGCGACCGAGCCGTCGCCCGCCCGGCCGGTCCGACCCGTCCGCGACCCGAGCCGCAGCCTGCCCGAGCCGCCCGAGGCCCGCCCGCGACCTGTCCACGGCCTTTCCGTGGCCTTTCCGCGGTCTGTCCACAGGAAGCGCCCGCAGTTGTCCACAGCGGTTGACACCCTACGGCGGCGGACCGCACCATGGAATTCACCGAACCGAACGATCGGTCGGGAGAATCCCGAGAGCCGAGGTCGAGGGGGACCGCATGGCGACAGCAGCCGCGCAGCAGACGGCCGGCGTCCTGGCGAGCGACACAGCGGGCGCCGCGGCGGAAGCCGACGCCCTCCAGCGCGCGTTCGACGCCGCGGTGGCCGCCGACGAGCGCATCGAACCGCGGGACTGGATGCCCGACGCCTACCGCGCGTCGCTGGTCCGGCAGATCGCCCAGCACGCGCATTCAGAGATCATCGGCATGCAGCCGGAGGCCAACTGGATCACCCGCGCGCCGTCCCTGCGCCGCAAGGCCATCCTCATGGCCAAGGTCCAGGACGAGGCGGGCCACGGCCTGTATCTGTACAGCGCGGCCGAGACCCTGGGCGTCAGCCGCGAGGAGCTGCTCGACAAGCTGCACAGCGGTCGGCAGAAGTACTCCTCGATCTTCAACTACCCCACCCTCACCTGGGCGGACGTCGGCGCGGTCGGCTGGCTGGTGGACGGCGCGGCGATCACCAACCAGGTCCCGCTGTGCCGCTGCTCCTACGGCCCGTACGGCCGCGCGATGGTCCGCGTCTGCAAGGAGGAGTCCTTCCACCAGCGCCAGGGGTACGAGCTGCTGCTCACCCTGAGCCGGGGCACGCCCGAGCAGCACGCGATGGCGCAGGACGCCGTGGACCGCTGGTGGTGGCCGTCCCTGATGATGTTCGGCCCGCCCGACGACGCCTCCCAGCACTCCGCCCGGTCGATGGCGTGGAAGATCAAGCGCCACTCCAACGACGAGCTGCGCCAGCGCTTCGTCGACATCTGCGTCCCGCAGGCCGAGGCCCTCGGGCTCACCCTGCCCGACCCCGACCTGAAGTGGAACGAGGAGCGGGGCCACCACGACTTCGGCGCCATCGACTGGGCCGAGTTCCAGGGCGTCCTCAAGGGCAACGGCCCGTGCAACGAACAGCGCATCACCCAGCGCCGACGGGCCCACGACGAGGGTGCCTGGGTGAGGGAGGCGGCCGCCGCCCACGCCGCCAAGCACACCGCCACGACAGGAGCGGGACAGGAATGACAAGCACCGACTGGCCCCTGTGGGAGGTCTTCGTGCGCTCCCGGCGCGGCCTCTCCCACACCCACGCGGGCAGCCTGCACGCCCCGGACGCGGAGCTGGCCCTGCGCAACGCACGCGACCTGTACACCCGGCGCGGCGAGGGCGTCTCGATCTGGGTCGTGCCGTCCGCCGCGATCACCGCCTCCTCACCGGACGAGAAGGACCCGTTCTTCGAACCGGCCGCCGACAAGCCCTACCGGCACCCGACGTTCTACGAGATCCCGGAAGGGGTGCAGCACCTGTGACGGCCACGGCCCCCGCCCCCGCCACCACCGCCGCCCTGGCCCTGGGTGACGACGCCCTGGTGCTCTCCCACCGCCTGGGAGAGTGGGTCGGTCACGCGCCCGTCCTGGAGGAGGAGGTCGCCCTCTCCAACATCGCCCTGGACCTGCTGGGCCAGGCCCGCGTCCTGCTGTCGATGGCCGGTGACGAGGACGAGCTGGCGTATCTGCGCGAGGAGCGCGCCTTCACCCAGCTCCAGCTCGTCGAGCAGCCCAACGGCGACTTCGCGCACACCATCGCCCGCCAGCTCTACTTCTCCACCTACCAGCACCTCCTGTACGCCGAACTGGCGACGGGCTCAGGGGTGTTCGCCCCGCTCGCCGGCAAGGCCGTCAAGGAGGTCGCCTACCACCGCGACCACGCCGAGCAGTGGACGCTGCGGCTCGGCGACGGCACCGACGTCAGCCATGAGCGCATGCGGCGCGCCTGCACCGCGCTGTGGCGGTTCACCGGCGAGATGTTCCAGCCGGTGGAGGGCCTGGACGTCGACCTGTCCGCCCTGGAGGCCGCCTGGCTGGAGTCCGTCACCGCCGTGCTCGACCGGGCCACGCTGGAGCTGCCCGAGGGCCCGCGCGCCGGGGCGTGGTCGGCGGGCGCGGGCCGCCAGGGCCTGCACACCGAGCCGTTCGGGCCGATGCTCGCCGAGATGCAGCATCTGCACCGCAGCCACCCGGGGGCGACATGGTGACCACCACGACCCCGCTGGAGACGGAACTGCTGCGCCTGGCGGGCTCGGTGCCCGACCCCGAGCTGCCCGTGCTCACCCTGGCGGAGCTGGGCGTGGTCCGCGCGCTCCACCTGCACGGCACGGACGCGGTGGAGGTCGAGCTGACCCCCACCTACACCGGCTGCCCGGCGATCGAGGCCATGTCGCTGGACATCGAGCGGGTGCTGCGCGAACACGGCGTGCGGGAGGTCACCGTGCGCACCGTCCTCGCCCCGGCCTGGTCGACGGACGACATCACCGCCGAAGGCCGCCGCAAACTGCGGGAGTTCGGCATAGCGCCCCCGCGCGTCCGCACCCCCTCCACCCCCGTCCCGCTGGAGCTGGGCCCGACCCGCACCCGCCCCGCCCCGGCCGGTGCACAGGGGACGCCCGCGGACCCCGTCCCCTGCCCGCACTGCGGATCGGCCGACACCGAACTGCTCAGCAGGTTCTCGTCGACCGCGTGCAAGGCGCTGCGCCGCTGCCTGTCCTGCCGGGAACCGTTCGACCACTTCAAGGAGGTGTGATGGCCCGCTTCCACCCCTTGCCCGTGACGGCGGTCGAGCGGCTCACCGACGACTCGGTGGCCCTCACCTTCGCGGTGCCGCCCGAGCTGCGCGAGGAGTACCGGCACGCGGCGGGCCAGCACCTCGCGCTGCGCAGGTCGGCCGACGGCACCGAGGTCCGGCGGACGTACTCGATCTGCTCCCCGGCCCCCGGACCCGGCGGCGAGGGACCGCGGACCCTGCGGGTCGGCGTGCGGCTGGTGGAGGGCGGCGCCTTCTCCACGTACGCCCTGAAGGAGATCGACATCGGGGACGAGCTGGAGGTGATGACCCCGGCGGGCCGCTTCACCCTGGAGCCCGCGCCCGGCCTGTACGCGGCCATCGTCGGCGGCAGCGGCATCACACCGGTGCTGTCCATCGCCGCCACCCTGCTGGCCGGCGCCCCCGAGGCCCGTTTCTGTCTGATACGCAGCGACCGCACGACGGCGTCGACGATGTTCCTGGAGGAGGTCGCCGACCTGAAGGACCGCTACCCCGAGCGGTTGCAGCTGGTGACGGTGCTCTCCCGGGAGGAGCAGCAGGCGGGGCTGCCCTCCGGGCGGCTGGACCGGGCGCGGCTCGGCGAGCTGTTGCCCGCGCTGCTGCCGGTGTCCGAGGTGGCGGGCTGGTTCCTGTGCGGGCCCTTCGGGCTGGTGCAGGGCGCCGAGCAGGCACTGCGCGCCCTGGGCGTGCCCCGGGCCAGGGTCCACGAGGAGATCTTCCATGTGGACGCCGGTACGGAGCCTGGTCCCGCGTCCGCCGCGGCGGCGCCCGCGCACAGCACGGTCACCGTCCGGCTCGACGGCCGCGGCGGCACCTGGCCGGTCCAGGAGGGGGAGACCCTGCTGGAGACGGTGCTGCGCAACCGGCCCGACGCGCCGTACGCCTGCAAGGGCGGCGTGTGCGGGACCTGCCGGGCGTTCCTGGTCACGGGCGAGGTGCGGATGGACCGCAACTTCGCGCTGGAACCGGAGGAGACGGACGCGGGATACGTCCTGGCCTGCCAGTCGCACCCGGCGACGGAACAGGTGGAGCTGGACTTCGACCGCTGACGCCCACGGCCGGGCGGCCCGCCACCGGACGCCCCGCCTCCCGGCCGGCCCGCCCCGGGCACCGCCCCCCCCTGGGCGCCCGGCGGCCCGCACCCGACAGGACACGCCGCCGCCATCGGAGGACCGGGCCAGGCCGCTGTCAGAGGACCGGGCCGAGCCTCTGTCAGAGGATGTGGCCGGGCTGTCCCTCGTCGGTCACCACGGGGCGGCCCGCGGCGGCCCACACCTGCATGCCGCCGTCGACGTTCACCGCGTCGACGCCCTGCTGGACCAGATACATCGTCACCTGGGCCGAGCGGCCACCGGAACGGCAGATCACATGGACCCGCCCGTCCTGCGGGGCCGCCTCGGTCAGCTCGCCGTAGCGGGCGACGAAGTCACCGATGGGGATGTGCAGCGCCCCCTCGGCATGCCCCGCCTGCCATTCGTCGTCCTCGCGGACGTCCAGCAGAAAGTCGCCGTCCTTGAGGTCCGTGACCTCGACCGTGGGTACACCCGCTCCGAAACGCATGGATCCGACGCTACCCGACACTCCCCCGGGGCAGTCGCCGCGAGGGGTTCGCGGGCGGGAACCCCGGTCACTTCCGGCCGCCGGACGGGCGCAGGGCCCGCCGGACGGGCTCAGGCGTCGGCGTCGCCCTGCAACACCGCGAGCTGGGACTCGCGCTCCGCCAGGTCGGTGCGCAGTTGTGCGGCGATCTCGTCGAGCAGGCTGTCGGGGTCGTCCGGGGCGAGCCGGAGCATCCCGGCGATCGCGCCGTCCTCCAGCTCCTTGGCGACCAGGGTGAGCATCTCCTTGCGCCGGGCGAGCCACTCCAGCCGCTCGTACAGCTCCTCGGCGCGGCTGGGGGCCTGTTCCGCGGGGAGCGGCCCGGCGGCCCACTCCTCGGCCAGCTCGCGCAGCTCCTTCTCGTCGCCCCGGGCGTAGGCGGCGTTGACCCGGGTGAGGAACTCCTCGCGCCGTTTGCGCTCGCCGTCCTCCTGGACCAGGTCGGGGTGGGCCTTGCGCACCAGTTCGCGGTAGAGCCCGCGGGCCTCCTCGCTCGGCCGTACCCGCTGCGGAGGGCGCACCGCCTGGCCGGTGAGCATCGCCGCGGCCTCCGGGAAGAGCCCGTCGCCGTCCATCCAGCCGTGCAGCAGTTCCTCGACGCCGGGGATCGGCGCCACCCGGGCCCGCGCCTCCTGCGCCGCGCGCAGGTCCTCGGGGTCGCCGGTGCGCGCCGCGCGGGCCTCGGCGATCAGCGCGTCCAGTTCGTCGAGGCGGGCGTAGAGCGGGCCGAGGCGCTGGTGGTGCAGCCGGGAGAAGTTCTCGATCTCGACCCGGAAGGTCTCCACCGCGATCTCGTACTCGATGAGTGCCTGCTCGGCGGCGCGCACGGCCCGCTCCAGCCGCTCCTCGGGCCGCGGCGCGGCGCTCTCGGACGTCGCCCGGTCCGCTCCGGCGACACCACCCTGCTCAGCTTCCGGGGTCGTCACCCGACCAGCGTAGGCCACGGCGACCGGCACCCCGCCCGGGACCGGGGCAGCAGCCCCGCGGACCGCGCCCCTGCACCCGCATCTCCCACCCGTCCCGCGGCTCCCCCACACGCGTCCCCGCGGCTCCTACACACCCATCTCCGCGGCGACCCGGCCCGCCCGGACCGCCGCGACGAGGTCCGCGTGGTCCGCCTCGGTGCGGTCCGCGTAGGCGACGGCGAACGCGGCGACCGCCTCGTCCAGTTCCTGGTTCTTGCCGCAGTAACCGGCGATCAGCCGGGGATCGGCGCTGTGTGCGTGGGCGCGGGCCAGCAGCGCGCCGGTCATCCGGCCGTAGTCGTCGATCTGGTCGGCGGGCAGCGCGGCCGGGTCGACGCTGCCCTTGCGGTTGCGGAACTGCCGTACCTGGTAAGGCCGTCCGTCCACCGTCGTCCAGCCCAGCAGGATGTCGCTGACCACCTGCATGCGCTTCTGCCCGAGCACCACCCGGCGTCCCTCGTGCTCCGCCCCCGGCGCCGGGACCGGCACCGCGAACCCCGCGGTCTCCAGATGCGGCAGCAGCGCCGACGGCCTGGCCTCCTTCACCTGGAGCACCAGCGGCTCACCGCGGTGGTCCAGCAGCAGCACCACGTACGACCGGGTGCCGACGCTGCCGGTGCCGACGACCCGGAAGGCCACGTCGTGCACCGCGTGCCGGGCCAGCAGCGGAAGACGGTCCTCGGAGAGAGTGGTCAGATACTGCTCCAGCGAGGCCGCCACCGCGCGGGCCTTCGCGTCCGGCACCCGCCGCAGCACCGGAGGGGCGTCCACGAAGCGGCGTCCGCCGTCCTCGGTGCGCTCGGTCGACTTGGCCGCGAACCGCCCGCTGGTGTTGGCGCGCGCCTTCTCCGAGACGCGTTCGAGGGTGCCGAGCAGGTCGTGGGCGTCGGTGTGGGAGACGAGTTCCTCGTCGGCGATGGCGTTCCAGGCGTCCAGCACCGGCAGCCGGGCCAGCAGCCGCATGGTCCGCCGGTAGGCGCCCACCGCGTCCCGCGCGGCCTCGCGGCAGTCGTCCTCGTCGCAGCCCGCCTCCCGGCCCGCCAGCACCAGGGAGGCCGCGAGCCGCTTGAGGTCCCACTCCCAGGGGCCGCGCACCGTCTCGTCGAAGTCGTTCAGGTCGATGACCAGGCCGCCGCGGGCGTCGCCGTAGAGACCGAAGTTGGCCGCGTGGGCGTCTCCGCAGAGCTGGGCGGCGACACCGGTCACGGGGGTGCGGGCGAGGTCGTACGCCATCAGGCCCGCCGAACCGCGCAGGAAGGCGAACGGGGTCGCCGCCATCCGCCCCACCCGGATCGGTATCAGCTCGGGTATCCGGCCGTGGTTGGACTCCTCGACGGCGCCGACCGCGTCGGGCCGCCCCGCGTCCGGCGTGAACCCGGCGTGCGCGGAGCGCGGGACCCGCCCGCGCAGCGCCTTGCCCTCCGCCTTGGGCGACCCCGCGCCGGGCCACCGCGCGAACCCGGGCACCGACGGCACCCGTCCGGCACGCTCCCCGCGCCCGCCGCCCGCCGCACCCGCGTCCGTCCCCGCACCGACCTCGGTGACCTCGGCCATCAAGAACCGCCCCTCCCCGCCCAGTCCACGCTGTGTCCGCACCACGGCGGACCCCCCGCCGCGACGCGCCCCGACGCTACAGCGCCCCGCACCCCGCGTACACCGACCCGCCACCACCGCCGGACCCGGCCCGCTCACCGCCCCGGCCCACTTCGCGCACCACCTCGCACGCCGTCCCGGGGGGCACTTCGCACACGACTTCACGCACCGGACCCCACCGGATCGCATACCACAGCACACACCATCTCGTACGCCGTCTCATACAGGACTTTGTACGGGATATCGCACAGGGTGTCGTACAGGACATCGCACAGGACGTCGTACATAACGCCGTGCAGGGGGCCGGACGGTATCTGCACGCCCGTCACCAGCGCGATTACAGTCGTCCGCGATCACCACCGGAGCGCGTCCGCCCGACATCAGCCTGCCCCGCGCGGCGGGCGCGCTCCGTGTCATGCACGTCCCGTCCTTCTTCCCCCACCGAGGAGACCGAGGAACCCGCCATGACACCAAACGCTCCGGACGGCCCCGGCTCCGGCTCCGGCTCCAGCCCCGATGCCGACTCCGCGGCCGGCCGCGGGATCAGCCGCAAGAGCCTGCTGAAGGCGGCCGTCGCCGCCGGTGCCGCCATCCCGCTGCTCACGGGCACGGTGGCCCTCGCCCGGGACGCCGTGGGCCAGGGACGCGCCCTGCCCGCCACCCCCGACTGCGACGACGGCGACGGCCCGACCCACGACCAGATCGAGGGCCCGTACTTCAAGCCGAACTCGCCGCTGCGCACCAATCTGGTGACCTCGGGCATCAGCGGCACCCCGCTGACGGTCAGCGGCTATGTCTTCGGCCGCAACTGCGTCCCGATATCCGGCGTCCTGCTGGACTTCTGGCAGGCGGACAACGCCGGGAACTACGACATGTCCGGCTTCACGCTGCGCGGGCACCAGTTCTCGGACGCCAAGGGCGCCTTCTCCCTGACCACGATCGTGCCGGGGCTCTACCCGGGCCGCACGCGGCACATCCACGTCAAGGTGCAGGCCCCCAACCAGCCCGTGCTCACCACCCAGCTGTACTTCCCCGGTGAGCCCCGCAACAACACGGACACCCTCTACGACCCCGCGCTGCTGATGAACGTACGCGGCGCCGGCAGCGGCAAGGAGGGCACCTTCGACTTCGTCCTGAACGTCAACGGAACCCCCGGTGGCCCCAGCGACCCGCCGCCGACCGACCCGCCGAGCGGCACCTGGGCCACCGGGCACTCCTACACGGCGGGCGACCGGGTCACCTACAACGGCACCAGCTACACCTGCGTCCAGGCGCACACCTCCATGGCCGGCTGGGAGCCCCCGAACGTCCCCGCCCTGTGGCGCGCGGGCTGACCCGCACCCCTCAAGAACGGCTCAGGACGGTTCGGGACCGCGCAGGCGCGGGACCGCACCAGCGCGGCACCACCGCGCGGAACGCCCGGCCGGGCTCCCCGGCCGGGCGTTCACCTGATTCTGCCGAGGCTTCTGAGCCGACCGCGCTCCCGCGCCCTGCCGTGGATCCTGCGGATTCCGCCGCGCGTCGTGTTGAGCTTCCTGGAGATCTCCGCGATCAGCTGCATGGACTCACCGAACTGCTCGAAGAGACCGGAGGAGGCCGGGGCCCACGCCCCATCCGGAGTGCGGCGCTCCCCGACCGCGCCGCACAGGGCGGCCAGGTCCGTCATCAGACGGTGGAACTGGGCCACGTCCTCCTCGGAGAAGTCGGAATCGGTGAGCTGACCCGCACGCCGTGCGACTGGGACGCGCATACCGGGAATCTCCAGGGGTTCGTCGAAGTGAACGCGGACGGCCGAGCACCCGTGGCGGCCGGGCGGTGCGGGCGGTGCTACGGGTACCGCGAGTGCTACGGGTACCGCGAGTACTGCGGGTACCGCGAGTNCTGCGGGTACCGCGAGTACTGCGGGTACCGCGGGTGCGGCCCTTCGCCCCGCGACCGATCGTGCTCCGCGGAGCCCCGTTCGTCAACGATCCTTCTCAGCTGTTCACCGTTCGTTGAGTACCGTCGGCAGCGATCGCCGAGTCCGCGATAAACGATCATTGATGCCGGTGCAGCCGGGCGGTACAGTGCCATGGGCACGCCAATATGATCGGTTTCGCACCCTGGAGCATCCCGGTGGATCCTGTCCCGCCTCTGCCCGTGACGCTCGAACGCCTCCGGTCGCTCGTCCAGGAGCGCGACGCGGCACACCCGGACCCGCTCGACCCCGAAGCGCTGGCCGCCGGGACAGCCCTGCCGGAAGCCACCGTCCGCACACTGCTCGACGGCGGTGAACCGCCCGCCGACACCGTCAACGAGCGGGTGCGCACCCGTATCAAGGCCCTCGCGGACGCCCGTTTGCAGCGGACCGGCACCCGTATGTCGGACCTGGCCGGGGACATCTCGCGGCAGTTGGGTGTCTCCGCGTTCTGGGCGCGGCAGGTCTGCTCCGGCGAGAAGGTCCCCAGTGTGGAACTGCTGCACGGACTGGTGGGGTTCTTCGGTGTCGAGGGCGGTGAGGCGTTCTTCACGGCCCCGGCGCCCGAGGCGCTCAACCGCGCGCTGCTGCCCGTGCTCACCGCGCTGCGACCCGCGCGGAGCGCGGCCGGTCCGTCGGCCGGTCCGTCGGCCGATCCGCTGTCCGATCCGCTGTCCGATCCGCTGGACGATCCGCCGGCCGGAGCGCTGTCGCGGTACGGCGACGTGCGCGGCGTCGCCCTCCGGCAGGCGCACGGCCTGCCACCGGAGCGGTGGCACGTGCTCAACGCGACGCTGAAGGCGCTGCTGGAACTCGACGACGCCGAGGGGCAGCGGTGAGCGCGGGCGCGCGGGCCATGAGGCGGCTCAGCGCCCGTCTGCTGTCGGCCCTGGAACTGCCCGACAGCGAGGCCGGTGTCGTCCCGGCCATCGGCGCGGCCCTCGAACGGGTCCGGGGGCGTCCGGTCCGGCTGCACGCGGTGCCCTTCCCGCCCGGTATCGCCAGCGGGTTATGGATAGACCGCGCCTCCCACGACGTGATCGCCTATGAGCGGCACACCGACCTGGAACACCAGTTGGTGATCATCGGGCACGAGATCTGGCACATGTTCGAGGAGCACGACGGCGCCCCCACCGCGCACGGTCCCGCCGCCTCGCGCGCCGCCGAGCAGCAGGTGCCGGACGCCGTGCGGGCCCTGGTGGCGGCGGTCTGCGCGGACGACCCGTCCGGGGAGCCGCCCGGAACCCGGACGGACCTCCGGCTGCACGTCGCCCTCCGGGCCGAGCGCACCCGGACCCCCCAGAACAGCCAGAACAGCCAGAACACCCGCAGCACACGCAGCACACGCAGCACACGCAGCACACGCAGCACCCGAACCGCCGAGAACGCCGAGAACGCCGAGAACACCGCCGCGGGACGGCACGAGGAAGAGGCCGAGTACTTCGGCTACCGGTTCGCCACCGGAGTGCGCGAGGCCCTGACCCAGGCGCGTACCGCCGCGGACCCCGCGCACCTCGCCGGCCGCATCCAGGTCTCCATGGCGCACCGCATCCGCCGCTCCTGACCCGGCAGCGCCCACGCCGCCCGCCGACACCTCCAGGAGAGCCCCCCGCCGTGCACCTCGCCGCGAGCCACGGACCAGGATCCGGACCCGGACCCGGTCCCGACAACACCGTCTTCTACGTCTGCGGTGTGTCCCTGCTGCTCATCTGCCTGCTGAAGGTCCCCGCGCTGCTGCGCCGCCGCAACGACCTGCTGCTGGGCGCCGTGGTCCTGCTGCTCTTCGACGGCGCGCTGGTCTTCTTCTTCGCGGCACCCGACTCCCTGGCCGCGCTCAACCGGGCCACCGGGATCGCCAACTTCGCCGCCCCGGTGGCGTATTCGGCGATCGTCACCTTCGCCGGGGCGAGCCTGCTGCTGATCACGAACTGGCGGCCGGCCCCGCCGGAGCAGACACGGCGCGCCTCCCGGGTGTGCATCGCGGTCTATCTGCTCGTCGTCGCCGCCATCAACGTCCTGTTCTGGCTGGGGCACGCCCCGGTGGAGCAGCTCACCCTCTTCGACGGCTACTACGCCCGCACCCCCTTCATCCGGGAGATGATCCTGACCTACCTCGTGGCACACGGCGTGGGCACCCTGGCCACCAGCGTCCTGTGCTGGCGCTGGTCGACGGAGGTCCAGGGCTCCCTGCGCGCGGGGCTGCGCCTGCTGGCCCCCGGCTATCTGCTCCACGTGGGCTACGACGTCGTCAAGCTGGTCGCGATCGCCGGACTGTGGTCGGGGCACCGGTGGGACTTCCTCATCGACCGGGTGGCTCCGCAGACCGCGGCGCCGTCCGCGGCGCTCGTCGTCTGCGGCTTCCTGCTCCCGCTGGCCGGGCCGCGGCTGGCCCACACCACCGGCTCGCTGCGGCAGTTGCGCGACCTGTCCCCGCTCTGGCGCGAACTGCGCCAGGTGCCCACCCCCGGCGCGATCCGCACCTCCCTGCCCTGGTGGTCCTCGCCGGCCGTACGGCTCACCCGGCAGAAGACCCGCATCTACGACGCGTTGCTCGCCCTGGCCCCGTACTGCGACGCCGGCGTGCGCGAGCGCGCCCTGCGCGCCGCGCTCGGCCGCGGCGAGGACCGGGCCGCCGCGGACGCCACCGCGGACGCGGCGATGGTCGTCGTGGCCCGGACGCGGCAGCACGGCGCGGGACCGGAGCCGGGGCCGGACACGGCGCCGTGCCCGGCCCCCTGGCGTCCGCATGACCTGGTCCCGCTGTCCCGGGCGCTCTCGTCGCCCGTCGTGGCGGGCCTTCGAGAGCACCCCGGCATCCCCGCAGAAAGCAGCTCCCATGACTGACCGCCTCAGAACATCCACCCGTGCCGTCGTCATCGGGGGCAGTCTCGCGGGCATGCTCGCCGCGGCCGCCGTCAAGGACGGCGTCGACACCGTCGAGATCATCGAGGCCCACGCGCTGCCGAGCGGCCCGGAGCCGCGTGCCGGTGTCCCCCAGGCCGCCCACATCCATCCCCTGCTCTCGGGCGGCGCGGACGCGATCGAGGCCCTGCTGCCGGGCACGATCGGCCAGTTGGTGGCCTCCGGTGCGCACCGGGTGCCCATGACGACGGACATGGTCTACCTCTCCCCCGAGGGCTGGTACCGGCGCTGGCGCAGGAACACCCAGTACCTGGTGGCCGCCAGCCGCGATCTGACCGACTCCGTCGTCCGCGAGCGGGTCCTCAAGGACCCGCGGGTCACGGTCCGCCCGCACTGCCGGGCCACCGGCCTGCTCGGCGACGCCGGCCGGGTCACCGGAGTCCGCCTCCGCGGCGCCGACGGCACGGAGACGGAACTGGCCGCCGACCTCGTCGTCGACGCCTCGGGCCGCTCGACCCGCACCCCGCACTGGCTGGCCGGACTCGGCATCACCGGCCTGGCCGAGGACCGCATCGACTCCGGCCTGGCGTACGCCAGCAGGATCTACCGCGCCCCGTTCTCCACCAGCGGCTGGCCGGTGGTCAACATCGTGGCCGATCCCCGGCGGCCGGGCGGGGCGGGCAGCATCGTCCCCATCGAGGGGGACCGCTGGCACGTCAGCCTCTCCGGCCCTCCGGGCGCCCAGCCCGGCAACGACCCCGCCGAGTTCGAGGCGTTCGCGCGCGGTCTGCGCCACCCGCTCATCGCGGACCTCCTGGCCGGCGCCGAACCGCTCACGGACGTCACCGTCACCCACAGCACGGTCAACCGGCGTCACTACTACGAGCGCCTGGACGCCTGGCCCGAGGGCCTGGTCGCGCTCGGCGACTCCGTGGCCGGTTTCAACCCCGTCTACGGCCACGGCATGTCGGCGGCGGCCCAGGGCGCCCTCGCCCTGCACCGGCTCACGTCCGGCGGACTCTCCGACGGCCTGTCCCGGCGGGCGCAGCGTGCCGTCGCCCGGCCCGTCGGCCTCGCGTGGTCCCTGGCCGTCGGGCAGGACATCCACCGTCCGGATGTGCGCGGCAAGCGGCCGAGTCCCGCGGACCGGCTGCTGCACCGCTACGTGAGCCGACTCTCCCGGACCGCGGGCGGCAGCTTCCGGGTCGCCACGGCCCTGACCGAGGTCCTCACCCTCCAGGCCGCGCCGACCGTCCTGCTCCGCCCGGACGTCCTCCTCGCGGCCGCGGCAGGGCCCCTGCGTCCGCCGGTGGACGGCCCGATGTTCACCGAGGGGGAACTCCGGCTGCTGCGCGAGGCGGGCATATCGCTCACCGCGCCCTGACCCCGACGACGCCGACGCCCTCCAGCAGTTCGCGTTCGGCCCGGGTGAACTGAGGCCCGCTCAACGGCGTCCGCAGGGGCCCGGCGAGCGCCGCCAGCAGCACACTCGGCCTGACGAGCGACACCGGCGGCGCCTGGAGGGCCAGGACGTCGGTCAGGGCGGTGGCCGCGCGGAAGGACCCCGTCGCCGTGCGGGAGAGCCTGCTGACGTAGCGGTGCAGCAGGCGGTCGGCGGGGTTCGGCCGCCTGCCCCGGGTGGCGGGGAAGTGGATGTCCTGGCCGGTGCTCAGGGCCCACGCGCTGTCGACGGGGCGGGCGATCGCGCGCTGGGCACGGCGCGTCCATCCCGGCCTCGGCCCGGCCGCTGCCGCCTCGCACAGCGCGACGGCGCCCTGGGCGGCCACCGTGATGCCCTGCGCGTACACGGGGTTGAAGCAGGCCACGGAGTCGCCGAGCGCGAGCAGGCCGTCCGGCCAGGAAGCGAGGCGCTCGTAGTAGTGGCGCCGGTTGGCCGTGCTGTGGGTGACGGTGACGTCGGTGAGCGGTTCGGCGCGGGCCAGCAGATCGGCGATGACCGGGTGGCGCAGGGCGCGGGCGAAGGGGAGGAACGCCGCCGCGTCCCGGCCCGGCTGCGCGCCGGGTCCGCCCATCAGGCTGACGTGCCAGCGCTCGTCCTCGATGGGCAGGATGCCTCCCGAGGTGGCCGGCCGGTCCAGGCGCGGGTCGGCCTGCACGCCGACGACGGGCCAGCCGCGGGTGGGCACCGGGGCGCGGTAGACACGGCTGGCGTAGGCCAGGCCGGAGTCGACCGTGGCCTCTTCGAGGCCGCGGACACCCAGCCGGGCGAGCCACCGGGGCATACGGGTGCCGCGCCCGGAGGCGTCGACGACCAGATCGGCGCCGAGCGCGTACTCCGTACCGTCCGCTCCACGCACCCGCACCCCGGTGACCCGTCCGCGGTCGCCGAGCAGCCCCACGACCCTGGTCCCGGCGCGCACCCCGACCCGGGGATCCGCGAGGACCCGCTCGCGGACGACGAAGTCGGTCAGGTCCCGGCCGGCGGTGATCACATGGTGCGTGGAGCGCTTCCAGTGCCGGTACCAGCCCTCGGGAGAGCAGACGACCATGTTGGTGGTCACCGGTACGCGGTGGGCGCCGGCGGCCAGCAGCAGCTCCGTGCAGCCGGGGAGGAGGAGGTCGATTGCCTCGGCCCCACCGGTCTGAAGGAAGTGGATGTGGGCGGCCTGGGAACACCCGCACGCGGTCCAGGACCCGCCGGTACGTCCTGGGCCTCGATGATCTCGACCGCTTCGGCGCGGTCCTTGACGGCCGCCGCCGCGAGCAGGCCGGCGATGCTGCTTCCGATGACGACGACACGAGCGCGGCCCGGACGCCGGGTATCCGTCATGACGCACTGCCTTCCGGGCCGCACGGGCCTGTTGGAGGGGGACGTTCGCGATCATGAGGTGCCCACGACACGCTAGCGAGAGGCTTCGGCTCGCTTCAACGAGCGCTCGTCAGCCACCGGACGGTGAGTCGGAGGCGGTGGGGCCCCGACGACGCGCACCGCGCCCGCCGGACCCTGAGACCTTCCTCACAGCACGGCCGCACCCCGGCCCCGCCCGCGGCACTTCCCGGGCAATGCGAAAGCCCCGCAGGTCCGAGACCTGCGGGGCTTTCAGCTGTGCGCGAGGGGGGAGTTGAACCCCCACGCCCTTTCGGGCACTGGAACCTGAATCCAGCGCGTCTGCCTATTCCGCCACCCGCGCATTGGGTGTGTCCTCCGGTGCCGCTCCCTTGCGGGCCCGGCGCCTTCCGACATGCAGAACATTAGCACGCCGCGCCGGGTGGTTTCACATTCCTTTCCCGGGGGCAGACGGGCCTGCCGGGCCAGGGGACCACCAGGTCAGGGACCTTGGGCCGACGGCCCTGCCCCGGCCCCCCAGCCCGGCGGCCGACCACCGCCCCTCCCGCACCGCCACCGCCGGCCACGCCCGGCCACGCCCCGGACGAGCCCAGCCCCACGGCCCCTCGCCGCACCGCGTGGCACCGCCCCCGGGCAGCCGGTACCGCCCGCCCGTCCATCCGCCCGTCCGTATCAACCAGTGCTTGTTCGCGTATCAACCTCGTACCGGTCCGCCCCGTCTCCCCAGGAGCCGGGGCCGAGCGGCGCCGGGTGCGGGACACTGGTCCGTGGCCGCCTCTACGATCCTGGGCAGAAGTACGGAGCAGAAGTACGGAGGGGTACTCCCCGAAGGACCCGAAGGAGTACTCAGCGGTACGAACCGACCACCAGGCGTCGACGACCCGTCGACGGGTCCGACAGGGGGAACCAGCCGATTTACCGGCGCGTGGATACGATCAGTAAGCAGTACCAGGTAAGCAGGACGCAGCAGCACGACGGCAAGACCCGCAACATCCGCAGCACCGGCAGGACCAGAAGCGACGGCCACGACGGAGGAGGTGCCCCATGGGAGTCCTGAAGAAGTTCGAGCAGCGCCTCGAAGGTCTGGTCAACGGCACTTTCGCCAAGGTCTTCAAGTCCGAGGTTCAGCCCGTGGAGATCGCGGGCGCGCTCCAGCGCGAGTGCGACAACAACGCGACCATCTGGAACCGCGACCGCACGGTCGTACCCAATGACTTCATCGTGGAGCTGAGCGCGCCCGACTACGAGCGGCTCAGCCCCTACTCCGGACAGCTCGGCGACGAGCTGGCCGGCATGGTGCGCGACTACGCCAAGCAGCAGCGCTACACCTTCATGGGCCCGATCAAGGTCCACCTGGAGAAGGCGGACGACCTGGACACCGGTCTGTACCGGGTGCGCAGCCGTACGCTCGCCTCGTCCAGCAGCCAGCAGGGCCAGGCGCCCCAGGCGGCCCCGCCGCAGGGGCCCCCGCCGGGTCCCGTCGCACCCGGCCGCCCCGGCGCACCGGGCGGCTACGGCTACCCGCCGGCCGCACCGCCCGCCGCGGCGCCCCCCATGCCCGCGGCACCGCCGCCCGGCGGCCACGGCTACCCGCCCGCCGCCGCCCAGCGGCCCCCGCAGGCCCCGGCGGCCGGCGGCCGCACCCGCTACTGGATCGAGATCAACGGCACCCGCCATCAGATCTCCCGCCCGACGCTGGTGCTGGGCCGCAGCACCGACGCCGACGTGCGGATCGACGACCCCGGCGTGTCCCGCCGGCACTGTGAGATCCGGACCGGAACGCCCTCGACGATCGCGGATCTCGGCTCCACCAACGGCATCGTGGTGGACGGGCAGCACACCACCCGCGCTACGCTCCGCGACGGCTCGCGGATCGTCGTGGGCAGCACCACCGTTATCTATAGGCAAGCCGAAGGGTGAACCGGGGGCAATGTCAGAGCTGACCCTCACGGTCATGCGGCTGGGTTTCCTGGCCGTACTGTGGCTGTTCGTGATCGTGGCCGTGCAGGTCATCCGCAGCGACCTGTTCGGTACGCGCGTCACCCAGCGGGGGTCCCGCCGGGAGGCCGCACGGCCCCAGCAGACCGGCCGGCAGGCCGCGCGCCAACAGGCCGCGCCGCCGCAGCAGCGCGGCCAGCAGGGCGGCGGCCGACGCCGCAACGCCCCCGCCAAACTGGTGGTGACCGAAGGCACCCTCACGGGCACCACGGTCGCGCTCCAGGGACAGACGATCACCCTGGGCCGCGCGCACGACTCCACGATCGTGCTGGACGACGACTACGCCTCCAGCCGTCATGCCAGGATCTACCCGGACCAGAACGGCCAGTGGATCGTCGAGGACCTCGGCTCCACCAACGGCACGTACCTGGACCGGTCCCGGCTGACGACCCCCACACCGATCCCGCTGGGCGCGCCGATCCGCATCGGCAAGACCGTCATCGAGCTGCGGAAGTAGTGCTACGTCATGAATGAGCGCGAGCGGAGCGAGCACGCGGCGGCGGCCGGCCCCCAGGGCCGCGGCGCGCTCCCGACCGGAGGGTGGGCAGTGTGGCTCGACACGATCGGCTGTACCCGGAGCCGTCGGGCGAGGTGCGCATGAGTCTGTCACTGCGCTTCGCCGCCGGATCGCACAAGGGCATGATCCGCGAGGGCAACGAGGACTCCGGTTACGCCGGTCCCCGGCTGCTGGCCATCGCCGACGGCATGGGCGGCCAGGCCGCGGGAGAGGTCGCCTCCTCCGAGGTGATCTCCACCATCGTGCCCCTCGACGACGACATCCCGGGCTCCGACGTCCTCACCTCGCTCGGCACGGCCGTGCGGCGCGCCAACGACCAGCTGCGCGCCATGGTCGAGGAGGACCCCCAGCTGGAGGGCATGGGCACCACGCTCACCGCCCTGCTGTGGACCGGTCAGCGCCTCGGCCTGGTGCACGTCGGCGACTCGCGCGCGTATCTGCTGCGCGACGGCGTGCTCACCCAGATCACCCAGGACCACACCTGGGTGCAGCGCCTTGTCGACGAGGGACGCATCACCGAGGAGGAGGCCAGCACCCACCCGCAGCGCGCCCTCCTGATGCGCGCCCTCGGCAGCGGCGAGCACGTCGAACCGGACCTGTCCATCCGCGAGGTGCGGGCGGGCGACCGGTACCTGATCTGCTCCGACGGCCTGTCCGGCGTGGTCTCCCACCAGACGATGGAGGAGACCCTCGCCAGCTACCAGGGCCCGCAGGAGACCGTGCAGGAGCTGATCCAGTTCGCGCTGCGCGGCGGCGGCCCCGACAACATCACCGTCATCGTCGCCGACGTCCTCGACCTGGACACCGGCGACACCCTCGCGGGGCAGCTCTCCGACACCCCGGTGGTCGTCGGCGCGGTCGCCGAGAACCAGCACCACCTGCACGACAACGGCATCATGCAGACCCCGGCGGGACGTGCCTCCGGCCTCGGCCGCCAGGTGCCCGGCCAGGGCGGCGGGGGCGGCGAGTTCGGCCCGCCCGGCTCCGGCGGTGACACCACCGGCTTCATCTCCACCGACGGCCTGGACTACGGCGAGGACGACTTCGCCAAGCCGCGCCGGGGCCGCAGGTGGCTGAAGGTCTCCCTGTACACGGTGCTCGCGCTCGCCGTCATCGGCGGCGGTCTGTACGGCGGCTACCGCTGGACGCAGACGCAGTACTACGTCGGCACCAACGACGACCACGTGGCGCTCTACCGGGGCATCAGCCAGGATCTGGCCTGGGTGAAGCTGTCCGAGGTGGAGAAGGACCATCCCGAGATCGCGCTCAAGGACCTGCCGCCGTACCAGCAGAAGCAGGTCACCGCGACCATCGCCGAGGGCGGTCTCCCGGAGGCGCAGAAGAAGGTCGACGAGCTGTCGGTGCAGGCCTCCGCGTGCCGCAAGGAGTCCGAGCGCCGCGCCGCCGAGGCCAAGAACGGCGACAAGGCCGACAAGACCGACAAGGCCGACCAGGGCAAGGACAGCGGGAAGAGCGGCGACGGCAAGAAGGGCGGCACCTCGGGAACCACCCCGGCCGCCTTCACGTCCAGGACGGCGTCGACGCCGAACCCCTCGACGTCCGGTGCCCCCTCGTCCCCCTCGTCCCAGGATCCGTCCACGTCCACGACCGCGACCGCGACCACGTCCAGCCCCGGCCCCACTCTCTCGGAGGAAGAGCAGAAGGTCGTCTCGCTGTGCGGTAAGCAGTAGGCAAGCCGTGAGAGGCCCTGTCACACGATGAGCAGTACTACCAACTCACCGACGCACCACACGTCCACGATCGGCGCCATCGGAGCGCCCAGCCGCCGCAACACCGAACTGGCGCTGCTGGTCTTCGCGGTCGCCATCCCGGTGTTCGCCTACGCCAACGTGGGCCTGGCCATCAGCAACGAGATCCCGGCCGGTCTGCTGAGCTACGGACTGGGCCTCGGCCTGATGGCGGGCGTCGCCCACCTCGTCGTCCGCAAGTTCGCTCCCTACGCCGACCCGCTGCTGCTCCCGCTGGCCACACTGCTCAACGGGCTCGGCCTGGTCATCATCTGGCGTCTGGACCAGTCGAAACTGCTCCAGTACATCAAGCAGGCCGGCGACAAGGCGCCCACCCAGCTGCTGTACACGGCGATGGGCATCGCGCTCTTCGCGGTCGTGCTGATCTTCCTCAAGGACCACCGCGTCCTTCAGCGCTACACGTACATCTCCATGGTCGGCGCGCTGGTCCTGCTGCTGCTGCCGCTGGTCCCCGGCCTCGGTCTGCCCGTCTACGGCGCCAAGATCTGGATCCACGTCGGCGGCTTCTCCATCCAGCCCGGTGAGTTCGCCAAGATCGTGCTGGCCGTCTTCTTCGCCGGTTACCTGATGGTGAAGCGGGACGCGCTCGCCCTGGCCAGCCGCCGCTTCATGGGCCTGTACCTGCCGCGCGGCCGGGACCTCGGCCCGATCCTGGTGGTCTGGGTCATCTCGATCCTCATTCTGATCTTCGAGACGGACCTCGGCACCTCGCTGCTGTTCTTCGGCATGTTCGTCGTCATGCTGTACGTCGCCACCGAGCGCACCAGCTGGATCGTCTTCGGTCTGCTGATGTCGGCGGTCGGCGCGTTCGGCGTGGCCAGCGTCGAGCCGCACGTCCACCAGCGCGTCCAGGCGTGGCTGGACCCGATGAACGAGTACCTGCTCAGCCACAAGGGCGTGGTGGGCCACTCCGAGCAGCTCCAGCAGGCGCTGTGGGCGTTCGGCTCGGGCGGCACCCTCGGCTCCGGCCTCGGCCAGGGCCACTCCGACCTCATCCGGTTCGCCGCCAACTCCGACTTCGTCCTCGCCACCTTCGGCGAGGAGCTGGGCCTGGCCGGTCTGATGGCGATCCTGCTGCTCTACGGCCTGATCGTGGAACGCGGCATCCGCACCGCGCTCGCCGCCCGCGACCCGTTCGGCAAGCTGCTCGCCGTCGGCCTGTCCGGCGCCTTCGCGCTCCAGGTCTTCGTGGTGGCCGGCGGTGTGATGGGCCTGATCCCGCTGACCGGTATGACGATGCCGTTCCTCGCGTACGGCGGTTCCTCCGTCATCGCGAACTGGGCCCTGATCGGCATCCTGATCAGGATCAGCGACACCGCCCGCCGCCCGGCGCCCGCGCCCGCCTCCAACTCGGACGCCGAGATGACCCAGGTGGTCCGCCCCGGCGGCGCCGGGCCCGTGGAGTGACCTCGCCCGCCACGGCTTCCGGAACCGGCACCCGCCCCGTTCCGGAAGCCGTCCGCGGTTTTCCGGAACCCGCCGTGCCGCGGCCGCGTCTATGGACCAGTGGCGGCGGACGGCCCCGCCCGGGAGGCACAGACACTGCCTCTAAACTGGGGCCGGCCATGGATGAGCGTCAGCACCGACGGCACCGAGAGACTGAAGCGGCAGGCGCACCTGTCAGCTTGTGGAAAGGCCGGATGTGAACAAGCCCCTGCGCCGGATCGCGATCTTCTGCGGACTGCTGGTCCTCACGCTGCTCATCCGCGACAACTGGCTCCAGTACGCCAAGGCCGACAGCCTGAAGAACGACGACAACAACCGTCGCGTCACCATCGCCCGCTACGCCACGCCGCGCGGTGACATCATCGTCGGCGGCTCGCCGATCACCGGGTCGGTGGAGACCAAGACCAGCGCGATCGACGACCTGAAGTACAAGCGGACGTACAAGGACGGCCCCATGTGGGCGCCCGTCACGGGCTTCGCCTCGCAGGCCTTCGGGACCACGCAGCTGGAGAACCTGGACGACAAGATCCTCACCGGCAACGACGACCGGCTCTTCTTCCGTAACACCCTGGACATGCTCACCGGGAAGCCCAAGCAGGGCGGCAATGTCGTCACCACGCTGAACGCGGCCGCGCAGAAGGCGGCGTACAACGGGCTGAAGGGCCGCGGCAAGGGCGCCGTCGTCGCGCTCGAACCGTCCACCGGCAAGATCCTCGCGCTGGCCTCCTTCCCGTCCTACGACCCCGGCTCCTTCGCCGGCGCCTCCACCGCGGACGGCAAGGCGCGCAACAAGCTCCAGAAGGAGAACGACCCGGACGACCCGACGCTGAACCGGGCACTGCGCGAGACCTACCCGCCGGGCTCCACCTTCAAGGTGGTCACCGCCGCCGCCGCGCTGGAGAACGGGCTGTACACCTCGGCCGACCAGAACACGGACTCGCCGGACCCGTGGATCATGCCGCACACCACCACCCCGCTGCCCAACGAGGGCACGATCCCCTGCAAGAACGCCAACATGCGCGAGGCGCTGCGCTGGTCCTGCAACACCGTGTTCGGCAAGATCGGCGCCGACCTGGGCAACAAGAAGATGCTGGACGAGGCGAAGAAGTTCGGCTTCACCAGTGAGCAGTTCACCCCGGTGCGCTCCAACGCCTCGGTGTTCTCCGACAACATGGAGCCCTCGCAGGTCGCGCAGTCCTCGATCGGCCAGTTCAACACCGCCGCCACCCCGCTCCAGATGGCCATGGTCGTCTCCGCGGTCGCCAACGACGGCAAGCTGATGAAGCCGTACATGGTGGACAAGCTCCAGTCGCCGAACCTGGACACGCTGGAGCAGACCCAGCCCGAGGAGCTGAGCCGGCCGCTGTCCTCGAAGAACGCCCAGATCCTCCAGGACATGATGGAGACGGTCGTCGAGAAGGGCACCGGCAAGAACGCGCAGATCGGCGGCGGCGTCACCGTCGGCGGCAAGACCGGTACCGCCCAGCACGGCGTGAACAACAAGGAGAAGCCGTACGCCTGGTTCATCTCCTACGCCAAGACGAGCGACGGCAGCGCGCCGGTGGCCGTGGCCGTGGTCGTCGAGGACAAGGAGGCCAGCCGCGAGGACATCTCCGGCGGCGGCCTCGCGGCGCCCATCGCGAAGAGCGTCATGCAGGCGGTCATCAACTCCAAGCGGTGATCTCCGTCACGGGTCCTTCACAACGGTGCATGGTGCGGTACCGGTCCTGTATCGGGTGACGGGCTTGGCCGGGTCCCACAGAACTAGCCGGGTACGGTAGGCCCGGACGGAAGCTCCGGTGGCACAAGCCGTGCCCGCCGGGACCGACGGAGAGGGCTGGTAGGTAGCTATGGAAGAGCCGCGTCGCCTCGGCGGCCGGTACGAGCTGGGCCATGTGCTCGGCCGTGGTGGCATGGCGGAGGTGTACCTCGCGCATGACACCCGCCTGGGCCGCACCGTGGCGGTGAAGACGCTGCGCGCCGACCTGGCGCGCGACCCTTCCTTCCAGGCCCGGTTCCGCCGGGAGGCCCAGTCGGCCGCCTCGCTCAACCACCCCGCGATCGTCGCGGTCTACGACACGGGCGAGGACTACATCGACGGGGTCTCGATCCCGTACATCGTCATGGAGTACGTCGACGGCTCCACCCTCCGTGAGCTGCTGCACAGCGGGCGCAAGCTGCTGCCCGAGCGGGCCATGGAGATGACCATCGGCATCCTCCAGGGACTGGAGTACGCCCACCGCAGCGGCATCGTGCACCGCGACATCAAGCCGGCCAACGTCATGCTGACCCGCAACGGCCAGGTCAAGGTGATGGACTTCGGCATCGCCCGCGCCATGGGCGACTCCGGCATGACCATGACGCAGACGGCCGCGGTCATCGGCACCGCCCAGTACCTCTCCCCGGAGCAGGCCAAGGGCGAGCAGGTCGACGCCCGCTCCGACCTGTACTCGACGGGCTGCCTGCTGTACGAGCTGCTCACCGTCCGGCCGCCGTTCGTCGGCGACTCCCCGGTGGCGGTGGCCTACCAGCACGTCCGCGAGGACCCCCAGCCGCCGAGCGTCTTCGACCCCGAGATCACGCCCGAGATGGACGCGATCGTGCTGCGCGCGCTGGTCAAGGACCCCGACTACCGCTACCAGTCGGCCGACGAGATGCGCGCCGACATCGAGGCGTGCCTCGACGGCCAGCCGGTCGCGGCCACCGCCGCGATGGGCGCGGTGGGCTACGGCGGCTACCCGGACGACCAGCCGACGACCGCGCTGCGCTCCGACGCCGGGGCCCCCGCCACCACGATGCTGCCGCCCATGAACCCGGACGACGGCGGCTACGGCTACGACGACCGGCCCGACCGGCGCAGCCGCCAGCCGAAGAAGTCCAACACCTCGACGATCCTCCTGATCGTCGCCGCCGTGCTGGTCCTGATCGGCGCCATCCTGATCGGCAAGTACGTCTTCACCGGCCACGGCGCGACCAGTGAATCGATCCCCGCGCCGAACTTCGTGGGCCAGACCAAGACCGAGGCGCAGACCTCCGCGGACAACGTCAACCTGAAGCTGTCGTTCAGCGAAAAGGAGTGCGACGACCAGCCCAAGGGCCATGTCTGCTCCCAGGACCCCGCGCCCAAGGCCGACGTCAAGAAGGGCGACACGGTCAGCCTGGTCATGTCGACCGGGGCGCCGAAGGTCACGGTCCCGGACGTCACCGGCCTCACCTTCGACAAGGCCTCCGCGCAGCTGACCGACAAGGACCTCAAGGTCGAGAAGCGGGAGCAGGAGTCCGCCGACCGCCCCGAGGGTGTCGTCATCTCGCAGGATCCGGGCGGCGACAAGGAGGTCGAGAAGGGCGCGACGATCACCCTGACGGTCGCCAAGCCCGTCGCGAAGGCCACCGTCCCCCAGGTCAACGGCCAGAGCTGTGACGCGGCCAAGCAGCAGATGCAGGCCAACGGCCTCCAGGGCGACTGCGTCGAGGTCGACAACAGCGACCCCAACCAGGCCGGCAAGGTCATCAACACCGTCCCGGGCCCCGGCCAGCAGGTCGACAAGGACTCGAAGGTGACGATCCAGATCGGCAAGCAGGTCGAGCAGCCGCAGCAGACCCAGGTGCCCTCCGTGCGGGGCAAGAAGGTCTCGGAGGCCAAGCAGATCCTGAACGCGGCAGGCTTCACCAACATCCAGTTCGCGGGCAGCGGCGGCGACGACAACGCGTTCGTCATCAACCAGGACCCGCAGCCGGGCCAGCAGACCGACAACCCGGGCGGCACGCAGATCACGCTGACGACCGTCGGCGGTCAGGGCGGCAACAACGGCAACGGCGGGAACGGCGGCGACCACGGCGGCTTCTTCCCCTGACCGGCCCGGCCCGTCCGGTGAACGGAGCCCCGGTCCTCGTCCATGAGGGCCGGGGCTCCGTCGTGCCGCCCCGGCGAGCGCGGGGCAAGCCGGGGGGGGGGGGGAGAGAGACCGCAGGGGGAAGAGACCGGGCTCAGTCCAGTTCCTTCGGCGGCGTCCGCTTGCCGTCGACCGGGTCCACGCGGACCAGCTCGCCCCAGACCACGTACCGGTAGCGGGAGGTGTACACGGGCGTGCAGGTGGTCAGCGTGATGTAGTGGCCCGGCTTCTTCACCCCGGACTCCTCCGGGATCCGGTCCAGGACGCCGACGTCGAACTTCGAGGTCTCCGGGAGGATGTCGAAGACCTTGTAGACGTACCACTTGTCCCGGGTCTCGAAGACGATCGGGTCGCCCTCGCGCATCTTGTCGATGTTGTGGAACTTCGCGCCGTGCCCGTCCCGGTGCGCGGCGAGGGTGAAGTTGCCCTTCTTGCCGGTCACCGGCAGGGCCGCGGCGACGGGGTCCGTGTAGTAGCCGGCCACGCCGTCGTTGAGGATGTCGGTGGAGGTGCCCTTCTTCACCAGCACCTCACCGTTGTGCATGGCCGGGACGTGCAGGAAGCCGATGCCGTCCTTGGTGTCCAGGGCACCGGGACCGGGCGCGGAGTGCGCCCACTGGTCGCGGACCTTGTGGCCCTGCCGGTCGGCCTTGCGGTCCGCTATGACGTTCGTCCACCACAGGGAGTAGACGACGAACAGGCCGAGCACCAGGCCCGCCGTGATGAGGAGTTCACCGAACACGCTGACGGCGAGCGCCACCCGGCCGCCGCGCCGGCGGCGCCGGCCCGGTGCCGGACCGTCCTCTGTGTGCTCTGCCGTGTCGTCGGCGGTCGCTGCCACTGTTCCCTCTGCTCTTTACTGCCCTTTAGCCGATGAGTTAGCTGACGAGCGCATCCGGCTTTCCCTTGCTGCGCGGCCGTTCCTCGACCATCCTGCCCCAGACGATCAAGCGGTACTTGCTGGTGAACTCCGGGGTGCAGGTGGTGAGCGTGATGTACCGGCCGGGCTCGGTGAAGCCCGAGCCCTTGGGCACCGGGTCCAGGACGGCGGTGTTGCCGGGCGAGGTCACCGGGAGCGTCGACGTCATCTTGTAGACGTAGTACGCGTCCTGTGTCTCCACCACGATCGGGTCGCCCGGCTTGAGCCGGTTGATGTACCGGAAGGGCTCGCCGTGGGTGTTGCGGTGGGCCGCGAGCCCGAAGTTGCCCGTCTTCGCGTCCGGCATCGCCGTGTCGAAGTCGCCCTTGCCGTAGTGCCCGACCATGCCCTTGTCCAGCACCTGCGCCTTGCTGGTGCCCTCGGCGACCGGCACCACCACGTCGAGCGCGGGGATGTGCAGGAGGGCGAAGCCCTGCCCCGGCTCGAAGGTGCCCGGGTTGCGCCTGCCGCTCGCCCAGTCGTCCTGGAGGTGGTGGGCCTCGCTGCCCGCCTGCGCGTGCGCGCGGATGTTCGTCCACCACAGCTGGTAGGTGACGAACAGCAGCATCACCACACCTGTGGTGATGAACAGCTCGCCGACGATCCGGCTGACGACGACACCGGGGGACGGCCGCCGCGCCCGTGCCCGCCTGCGGGCCTCCACCCGGGTCAGCGGCGCGGACGGCCCGCCGTCCGCCGGGGACGGTCCGGCCGCGGGGCCGGTGCCCCGTCGGCGGCTGTGACGGCTGTGACGGCTCCTGGCGGCCTTTCTGCGGGCCGCGCGCCCCTCGTGGGGCTCCTGGTCCGCCGAGGAGCTGGAAGAGGCCGTGGCGCCCGCTGAGCGCCCTCGCGCCCCGGGTGCCGTCCCCGCCCCCGGACCGGCCGCCGCGGTGGGACCGGCGACCCGCAGCGCCATCGTCTCGTCGTCGGCCGGCGCCGGGCCGGGCTGCGGTCCGGCGCGGAAGCCGGGCGCCGCCGAGGCGTGCGAGTCGTACGGCGCCGCCGCGTACGGGTCCCCGGAGGCGTACGCCTCCGTGCCGTACCGGTCGGCGCCGGACTCGCGCTCGGGGCGCAGCGCGGTCACGCCGTGGCCCTGCCCACCACCGGGGCGAGCCCCGCCGACATCGCCACGGCACCCGTGTCGCCGCACTCCGCCAGCCAGTTGGCCAGCATCCGGTGCCCGTGCTCGGTCAGCACCGACTCGGGGTGGAACTGCACGCCCTCCACCGGCAGTTCCCGGTGGCGCAGGCCCATGATGATGCCGTCGTGCGTGCGGGCGGTGACCTCCAGCTCGGCCGGGACGGTGGCGGGCTCGGCGGCCAGCGAGTGGTAGCGGGTCGCGGTGAAGGGGGAGGGCAGCCCGGCGAAGACGCCCTTGCCGGTGTGCTCGACCGGCGAGGTCTTGCCGTGCAGCAGTTCGGGCGCCCGGTCCACCACACCGCCGTACGCCACCTGCATCGACTGCATGCCCAGGCAGACGCCGAAGACGGGGACGCCGGTGGCGGCGCAGTGCCGGACCATGTCCACGCAGACCCCGGCCTGCTCGGGCGTGCCCGGCCCCGGCGAGAGCAGCACGCCGTCGAAACCGTCCTGGGCGTGCGCCGTCGACACCTCGTCGTTGCGCAGCACCTCGCACTCGGCGCCGAGCTGGTAGAGGTACTGGACCAGGTTGAAGACGAAGCTGTCGTAGTTGTCGACGACGAGAATCCGCGCGCTCACTGGTTGTCCACCGTCACATCGTTGAAGGGAAGCAGCGGCTCCGCCCAGGGGAAGACGTACTGGAACAGGACGTAGACCACGGCCAGGACCAGCACGAGTGAGATCAGGGCCTTCAGCCACGCGTTGCCCGGCAGATGCCGCCAGATCCAGCCGTACATGCCGTCCCTTCCGTCTCCCCACGGCACCCGATGCACGCCGTACCGCACCAGACTAACGGCGCGATGCCCTCGGTTTCCGGCCTTCCGGGAGCAGTTCCCCCTTCCCGGTCCGGTCCCGGTCCGGCTCCGGTCCGGGACGCGGGCGCCGTGACTAGCCGACGGGCTGCGCGTAGTGCAGGTCCACGGCCCCGGTGTAGCCGGGCAGCGTGGCCGTCCCGTCCTCGGTGACCTTCCAGCCGAGGCCGTAGACGTTGACGTACACCATGTAGTTCTGGATCGCCGGGGAGTCGGCGAGCGCCTTCTTCAGCCGGTCCGGGTCGCCGACCGCCGTGATCTTGTACGGCGGTGAGTAGACGCGGCCCTGGAGGATCAGGGTGTTGCCCACGCAGCGCACCGCGCTGGTGGAGATCAGCCGCTGGTCCATCACCTTGATCCCGCGGGCGCCGCCGTTCCACAGCGCGTTGACGACGGCCTGGAGGTCCTGCTGGTGGATGACCAGGTAGTCGGGCTGCGGCTCGGGGTAGCCGGGGAGCTTGGCGGTCGCGTTCGGCGGGGCGTCGTTCAGGGTGACGCTGACGGCCTTGCCCTTGAGCGGCCGGGTGCCCGCGCTGTCCTCCAGGCCGGAGAGCTTCTCGTCCTGCGCCTTCGTGCCGCCGCCGTCGCTGCGGGCGAGGGACTCGACGTCGCCGCGCAGGGTGGCGTTGGACTCGTCCAGTTCCTTGTTCTTGCGGCTGCGCTCCTGGACCAGGTCGGACAGCTTGAGCAGCGAGGTGTCCGTGCGGATGTTGGTGCCCTTGGCCGTGTCGAAGCTGGTGAAGAAGATCAGCCCGGCGAGCGCGAACACGGCCGCCGTGAGGATCCGCACCGGCGGGAAGCGGCGGACGCGGTCCCGGTCGGCACCCGGCCCCGGAGAGTCGGCGGAATTGCTCAACGTACCCTTATCTCCTTCGGCACCGCGGAAGCACTACGCTAACGGACGCCCCGGGGGAGCACTCGTCGTCCCCACGCAGTGCCCTTGTACGCTGCCCCGGAGCCAGTCCAGATTCCTGCGCGGCCACGCAGCGCATCGACAGGAGAGACCCTCGTGCCGAAGTCACGTATCCGCAAGAAGGCCGATTACACGCCGCCGCCCGCCAAGCAGGGCACGGTCATCAAGCTGGAGAGCCGCGGCTGGGTGGCCCCGGTGATGCTGGCCATGTTCGTCATCGGCCTGGCCTGGATCGTCGTCTTCTACGTGACCGACGGTTCGCTGCCGATCGACGCGCTGGACAACTGGAACATCGTGGTGGGCTTCGGCTTCATCGCCGCGGGGTTCGGCGTCTCCACGCAGTGGAAGTAGCGGCGGCCGACTCCGCCGGGCCCGGTGGAAGCGCGGTTCGCCGTACGGTGAACACAGCTCTGCCCACGGGTATCCGCTGAGTTATCCACAGGTCGGACCGAATTTCCACACAACGCCTGGGGAAAAGCCGACGATCTGTGGATAACTCATCAGCCGTTGACGCCGGTACGACTGTCGCACCACTCCGCTGGTAGCTGACTGCCCCCTGCCTGACCTGCACAGACACAGGTGAGCGACAGGGGGCACAGCTGTTCCCGCACACTGTGCACAAGGACGCGCACCCGCTGTGGACAACCGTGCGAGCAGGGCACAGCGGGCGGCGCGGAGGGCGACGGGAGCGGGCTCGGACGGGAGCGGGCTCAGGTGAGCTGGGCGGTTCTGACCACGGTCAGCACCACCACGACCGCCAGCACCAGCGCACAGGTCCCGTACTGCACCAGGTTCCGGTGCTCGCGCGGCGCGTGCACCATGGCGTAGCCGGTGATCACACCGGCGACGAGCCCGCCGACGTGCGCCTGCCAGGCGATGTTCAGCCCCGGGCCGAAGGTGAAGGCCAGGTTGATCGCCAGCAGCACGAGGACCGGCCGCATGTCGTAGCGGAGGCGGCGCATCAGCACGGCGGTGGCGCCGAAGAGACCGAAGATCGCGCCGGAGGCGCCGACCGTGCCCTGTGTGGGATCGACCAGCAGATATGTCAGCGCGCTGCCCGCGAGGCCGGAGACGAAGTAGAGCGACAGATAGCGGGCGCGGCCCAGCGCCGCCTCCAGCGGGCCGCCGATCCACCACAGGCTCAGCATGTTGAAGGCGATGTGCCACACCTGCTGATGGGTGAACATCGACGTCACCAGGAGGTACCACTGACCGCCCGCGACGCCCTGGGTCGGCGTGAACGGCGCCGGCGGCCAGGCGCCGAAGAGCACCAGGTGGTTCAGGAGGGACTTGTCGGCGGAGACCGCGATGAACACCGCGACGTTGATCCCGATGAGGATCTTCGTGAACAGCCGCGGATCGGCGCTCACCGCACCCCCGGCCACCGTGCGCGGCCGGGACGCCGCGGGCGTGTGCCCCGTCCCCGACCCGCTGCGGACGCAGTCCGGGCACTGGAACCCCACGGAGGCGCTGACCATGCACTCCGGGCAGATCGGCCGCTCGCAGCGGGTGCAGCGGATGCCGGTCTCGCGGTCCGGGTGCCGGTAGCAGGTGGGCACGCCCTGGCCGCCCTGGCCGACCTGCGGGCTGCCTGGTGCCTGGTCCATCGGGTCCCCTCACGTTCGTCACGGACGGTGCACGGCTCAGTACGGCTCACCGCGGGCAACGCACCGCCCCGCTCATCCTTACGGACGAGCGGGGCGTTTGGTTCCCTCGGGGCGCGGTGCCGGGAGTGGCTCCCGGCTCAGGCGTCGCGGGTCTCGACGACGACCGACTCGATGACGACGTCCTTGACGGGACGGTCGTTGCGCGGGTTGGTCTGCGTGCCCACGATGGCGTCGACGACCTTCTTGCTGGCGTCGTCGGCGACCTCACCGAAGATGGTGTGCTTGCGGGTCAGCCATGCCGTCGGGGCGACGGTGATGAAGAACTGCGAGCCGTTGGTGCCCGGACCGGCGTTGGCCATGGCCAGCAGGTACGGGCGGTCGAAGGCGAGGTCCGGGTGGAACTCGTCCTTGAACTGGTAGCCGGGACCACCGGTGCCGTTGCCCAGCGGGTCGCCGCCCTGGATCATGAAACCGCTGATCACCCGGTGGAAGACCGTGCCGTCGTACAGCCGGTCCGTGGTCTTCTCGCCGGTGGCGGGGTGCGTCCACTCGCGCTCACCGTTGGCGAGTTCCACGAAGTTGCGGACCGTCTCGGGGGCATGGTTCGGCAGGAGCCGCACCTGGATGTCGCCGTTGTTGGTCTTCAGGGTGGCGTAGAGCTGCTCAGCCACGATCTGCCTTCCGTTGTCTTCCTGTGACTCCCCGATCCTCGCACGGCGCGCGCCCCGCGTCGCCCGGCGGCCGCTTCCGGGCACCGATCCGCCGGAACCGGTTGCGGGATCCGGGGCGGCTCGCTCCGGTCCGGGGGGCGTGCGGCGCGCCGGTCCAGGGGGCGCGCGCATGACCCGGATGCGCGTCCTCGCATGCCTTCGGGGCCGTTCGCAGGCATGATCCGTAAAAGGGTGGAAAGTCGAATGACCGTACGCCACCGAGGAGGAGGAACCCGTGACCCGCATCGACAGCGTGCGCGCCGCGACCGGCTCGGCGAGGGACAGCGTGCTGCACGCCGCGG
Source organism: Streptomyces sp. PsTaAH-124 (assembly GCF_000373685.1). Classification (NCBI taxonomy): domain Bacteria; kingdom Bacillati; phylum Actinomycetota; class Actinomycetes; order Kitasatosporales; family Streptomycetaceae; genus Streptomyces; species Streptomyces sp. PsTaAH-124. The sequence continues at coordinate 419,724 of NZ_KB892180.1, forward strand.
ACGTGGTGGCGCCCTACGCCGACACGGCCAGGGACAGGGCCGCGCACTACGCGCACGAGGCACGCGTACGGCTCGTGCCGAAGGTGTCGCTCGCCGCCGACCAGGCCCGCGTCCAGTACGGCGCCTACGTCGCACCCCGGCTGGAGCAGGCGCGCACCCAGGCCATGACCCATGTCCCGCCGAAGCTGGACCAGGCCGCCCAGGAGGCCGCCGAGCGGACCCGCAGGGCCGCCCGCCAGGCCGCCGAGTACTCCAGGCCACGGATCGAGCAGGCGAGGGCCGCCGCGGCACCGGTCGCGGACGAGGCCGCAGCGCGCGGGGCCGCCGCGCTGGCCGCGCTGCGCGGCCAGGTCCCGGCCCGGAAGATCCAGAAGCTGGCCCGCCGGCAGAGCTGCCGGGCGCGGGCCGGGCGTGTCGCGAAGGTGTTCGTGATCGCCGGTGTCGTCGCGGGCGGCGCCTTCGCCGCCTGGAAGTGGTGGGACCGGCAGGCCAACCCGGACTGGCTGGTGGAGCCGCCCGCCCCGACCGAGGTCCCCGAGACCGGCCGGCTGTCCTCGGTGGACGGCAGCGGCCGGAGCGTGCTGGACCCCGAGGTCCGCGCGAAGGAGGACGAGGAGGACGACGAGGAGAAGGACCGCGACGAGTAGGGCTTCCCGGCCGCTGCGAACCGGATGATCCGTCCTGGTCAGGGACGGTCGGCGACGCTCCGGCCGGAGCGGGAACCGGCCGGGCGGGGCAGGGTCGTCGGATCGAAGAGAGCCGGGTGGAAACGTTCCTGGATGCAAAGGGCCGGTGTCCGCCGGTCCCGGTCCAGGATCAGACAGTGCCTGACGGCGGCCGGGCGGCCGCCGTCGTCGGCGTCCTGGCGGGCGAGGCCGCAGCCCGGCGGAACACCGGGACGGCGGGTCGGCGCGAGGGCCGCCCCCAGGGGTTCCCGGGTGTTCTCCGGGTGTTCTCCGGGAGCGCGGCCGGTCCAGGGACGGCGGCCGACCGCGCCGAGGACCCGCCTGGCCGACACCGTTGTCCCGCCCGGCAGGAGCAGCAGCGTCCGGCGGACGGCCACGCGTTCGCTCGCGCGCAGGCGGAGCGGGGCCCGCGCGTCCGGACCGGGCAGCCCGGACGCGCCAGGGGAGCAGCGGAGCACGCGCACCCGGAGGGGCGCGCCCAGCAGCTCCCGGAGCAGGCGCGCGGTCGTGCCGGTGCGGGCCAGGAGCAGCCGGGTCCGGGGCGCGGCGAACGCCTCCGGGGTGAGGGCCGTGGTCCCGTCGGCGGTGAGCGGGCTGTTGCGGGCGCGAGCACGGCGCCGCACCTGAGGACCGCCGACAGCGCCACCGCCCAGGCCCAGCCGTGGGGCGGGGCGAGGGAGACGACCGCGCCGGGGCCGGGGTCGGGGCCGAGGCCGGACCGCAGGAGCGCGTCCCGGACGCGGTCGGGCTTCCGGCCGAGCGCGCGGCAGGAGAGCACCCGTTCGAACGTGACCAGCGCGGGGCGCTCGCCACCGGCTCGGACGGCGGCGAACAGAGCTCTACGGAAGGGCAGACAGAGCTCTACGGAAGGGCAGTTCGTCACAGAACGCGGCGACATGGCACTCATCCGCCTTGATGCGCAGGGCAGATGGAATCCGCCGCGCGCACACCGCCCCAACACCGCTCGCTCTCTTGCGCGTTATGCCGAGTGGCACCTGCCGTACAACGCCTCCGCCGCGCCGCCGTCACACCGTCACCCGCGCACCGGGAGCCGCCGTACCGGGCCCTTCGACCGCGACCGCCACCCCCAGGAAGACCACGTATGACGCCTCCCCCACCCACGCTCCGCGTCCGCGATGTGCACAAGTCCTACGGCGACCGCGGCGTCCTGCGCGGGGTCGACCTCGAACTGCCGCCGGGCCTGCTGGCCGGCGTCGTCGGCGAGAACGGCTCCGGCAAGTCCACCCTGCTGCGCATCCTCGCCGGCCGCCTCACCGCCGACCGGGGCAGCGTCGAGCACCGGGGCGGCCTGGGCTACTGCCCCCAGCACACCGTGCTCAACCCCGCCTTCACCGTCGACCAGCACCTGCGGTTCTTCCAGGTCGCCTACGACCTGCCGGACCTGAGGCGGGCCCACGAGCTGCTGGAGATCCTCCGCTTCACCGGCCACCGCCGCCACCGGGTGACCACCCTCAGCGGCGGCACCCGGCAGAAGCTCAACCTCACCCTGGCCCTCATGCACGACCCGCCGCTGCTCCTGCTCGACGAGCCCTACCAGGGCTTCGACTGGGACACCTACGAGAGCTTCTGGGACCTCGCGGCGAGCCTGCGCGCCCGGGGCCGCTCGATCCTGGCCATCTCCCACATCGCCTTCGACACCGACCGCTTCGACCAGGTGTGGCGGCTGGACGGCGGGCGCCTGGGCCGGAGCACCGCACGCCCCGTAGCGGCGGGGAGCTGACATGCGACGCGCCTGGACCCGCTACTCCACCGCCGCCGGATACGCCGTCGTCGAACACCTGCGCAACCGGCTGGCCCTGGCGCTGGTGGTGTTCTTCATCCCCCTGTGGATCACGCTGGTCGTCCTCGTGATCACCGACGCCGACGTGCCGTTCCTCGTGCGGGCCACCCACCAGACCATCACCGTCGACGGCAACGACGCCAGCAAGCTCTCCGGCGCGCTCAACGCCGTCACGCTGATCGTCGGCTTCATGATGTTCATCGTCACCTACCGGTCCGCCGACTTCGACCACCGGCTGGCAGGCGCCGGGTACCCCCGCACCCACCTCCTCGCGGCCAAACTCACCTCGCTGGTCGCCGTGTCCGCGCTGATCTGCGCCTACGCCGTCACGGTCATCTGCTGGTACTGGACGCCCCGGCAGCCCGGGGTGCTCTGGCTCGCCGTCTTCGGAGCGGCCCTGGCCTTCGGCGGCATCGGCGTCATGCTCGGCGCGCTGCTGCGCGGCGAACTGGAAGGCATGTTCCTCATCATCATGCTCAGCATCATCGACACGGGGCTCCAGAACCCCGTCTCCAACCCGGACTCCGGCAGCGCCGTCGTCCGCTTCCTGCCCTGCTACGGCCCCATGCAGGCGAGCATCACCGCCGGTTTCCTGCACACCGTGCCCGCCACTCATCTGCTGCTGGGCCCGCTGTGGTTCCTGGGCACCGTCGCCGTCGCGGGCCTCGCCTTCCGGCTGCGCACCCACGACCGCAGACACCGCATCCCGTTCCTGCACCGCGTCCACCGCACGGCGGACGGGGGCACCGCATGACGGACATGACCTCCGCCCGGCCGCGTACGGCCCCGGGCACGGGCACAGGCGACGGGCCCGAGGCCGCCGAGCCCGTACGCGTCCCCGCCCCTTCCCCCGCCCCTCCCTTCGTCCCCTCGCCTGCCCCGCCGAGCGGGGCCGAGGAGCGGGCGGACGCGGCGGCCGGACTGCGCGCGCACATCGACGCCCTGTACCCGGCGCGGCCCGGGGAGGCGGAGCTACGGGAGATCTCCGCACTGCCGGACGACTGCGCGCTGCCGCCGGAGACGGCTGTCCGGCTCGACGACGCCCTGGTGCGGCCGGTGCGCCGGCTGATCGAGCGGGGCGGCCGCCGCTGGCGGCCCCGCCTCGCCACGGCCGCGGTCGAGGCCCTGGGCGGCGACCCGGCGGGCTTCGGCCCGCTGCTGGCCGCCGCGGAGATCCTCCACACCGGTTCGCTGATCGTCGACGACGTCCAGGACGGAGCCGTACGGCGCCGGGGCGCACCGGCGGCGCACGTCGAGTTCGGCCTGGCGGCGGCCCTCAACGCGGGCACGGCCGCCTACTTCTCCCTCGACCGGGTGCTGCCGGACCTGTCCCGCGACCCGCTGACCCAGGTGGCCATGTACCGGTCGTTCATGGCGGCGCTCCGCTCGGCCCACGCGGGCCAGGGCCTGGACATCGCCGGTCACCGGGAGGCGATGGACGCGGCGGCCGCGACCGGCGACGCGCGGCCCGTGCTCGAAGCGGTGCGCCTGACGCACCGCCTCAAGTCCGGGGCTCCCGTGCGCTGCCTGATGGAACTGGTCGCCCACACGTGCGGGACGGACGACGCGCTGCACCGGGCCCTCGCCCGGTACGGCGAAGCGGTCGGCACCGCCTACCAGATCACCGACGACGTCCAGGACCTCACCGGAGTGGTCCGCGACGGCGCCCCGACCAAGCTGATCGGCGAGGACCTGCGCAACGGCAAGGTCACCATGCCCCTGGCCCACGCCGTCGCCCTGCTCCCGCGCACCGAGCTGACCGCGCTGTGGCAGAGCGTACGGACCCCCGGAGCGGACCCCGGGACCGTACGGGAGGCGATCACCGCCCTCGTCTCCTCGGGCGCCCTGCGCGCGGCCCGCGAGGAGGCCGACCACCTGGTGGAACGGGCCTGGACCGCCCTGTCCCCCCACCTGCCCCCGTCCGGGGCCGCCACCCGCCTGCACACCCTCGGCCGCGCGACCGTACGCCGCAGCCGCCTCGCCTGAAGGAGGGACAAAAAACACCCCCTCTGATCGCGTTCCCGCACATCAGAGGGGGTGGAAGAAGTGGAGCCTAGGGGAGTCGAACCCCTGACATCTGCCATGCAAAGACAGCGCTCTACCAACTGAGCTAAGGCCCCGGAAGAGAAGCATCCGTCCGGTGAACCGCCTGCCGTCCGGGTGCCGCAGACCAGAGTACCGGGTCACCCCCCGGATCTCGCAAAAAGATGGGGGCTCCCCGCGACCGACCACTCTCCGTAAGATGCTCGGCGTGGTTCGCGACAGCGAACCGCGGTACTTGGGGAAGCGATGGGGAGACGCAATGGACGCCGCACAGCAGGAAGCGACCGCGAGAGCGCGGGAACTTCAGCGGAACTGGTACGGGGAGCCGTTGGGGGCGCTCTTCCGTAAGCTCATAGACGATCTGGGGCTCAACCAGGCGCGTCTGGCGGGGGTGCTGGGGCTGTCCGCGCCGATGCTCTCGCAGCTGATGAGCGGCCAGCGGGCGAAGATCGGCAATCCGGCGGTGGTCCAGCGGGTGCAGCTGCTCCAGGACCTGGCGGGGCAGGTGGCGGACGGCAGCGTCAGCGCGGCCGAGGCGACCGAGCGCATGGAAGAGATCAAGAGGTCGCAGGGGGGCTCGGTGCTCAGCAACACCACTCAGACGACGAGCGGTTCGGGCGCTCCCACCGTCAAGCGCGTGGTCCGCGAGATCCAGTCGCTGCTGCGCTCGGTCGCCGCGGCGGGCGACATCATCGAGGCCGCGGACAGCCTCGCCGCCACCCATCCCGAACTGGCCGAGTTCCTGCGGGTGTACGGCGCCGGCCGCACCTCCGACGCCGTGGCGCACTACCAGTCACACCAGAACTGACCCCACCGGAAAGGGTCGTAGCGCGCGTCGCGGGGGAAGCCAAGGGGAGGTGACCCCTGGGGGAGGAGCGACGCGCAGCCATGGGTGAGGTCTTCGCCGGCCGGTACGAGCTGGCCGACCCGATCGGACGCGGTGGGGTCGGCGCGGTCTGGCGCGCCTGGGACCACCGCCGGCGCCGGTACGTGGCCGCGAAGGTCCTCCAGCAGAGCGACGCGCACTCCCTGCTGCGCTTCGTGCGGGAACAGGCGCTGCGGATCGACCATCCGCATGTGCTCGCACCGGCCAGTTGGGCCGCCGACGACGACAAGGTCCTGTTCACCATGGACCTGGTCGCCGGCGGCTCGCTGGTCCATCTGGTCGGGGACTACGGCCCGCTGCCGCCGCGGTTCGTCTGCGTCCTCCTGGACCAGTTGCTCGCGGGGCTCGCCGCGGTGCACTCGGAAGGGGTCGTGCACCGGGACATCAAGCCCGCGAACATCCTGCTGGAGGCCACCGGCACCGCGCGGCCGCGGCTGCGGCTGTCCGACTTCGGCGTCGCGATGCGGCTGGGCGAGCCCCGGCTGACCGAGACCGACCTGGTCGTGGGGACGCCCGGCTATCTCGCACCCGAGCAGCTGATGGGTGCCGACCCGGACTTCCCCGCCGACCTGTTCGCCACCGGCCTGGTCGCCCTCTATCTGCTCCAGGGCGCCCGGCCCGACGCCCGTGCGCTCGTCGAGCACTTCGCCGAGCACGGGACACCGGGCGCGCCCCAGGGCATCCCCGAGCCGCTGTGGCAGGTCGTGGCCGGTCTGCTGGAGCCGGACCCCCGGGCCAGGTTCCGCACGGCCACCGGAGCCCGCAAGGCCCTCGCCTCGGCCCTCGAACTCCTCCCGCCCCCGGGCCCCGACGACGAGCCCATCGAGATCTTCGACCAGCTCGGCCCCCTCCCCCCGGACTTCGGCCCGGCCGGCCCACCCCCGCGCGGGCCCGGCGCTCCCGGCCCCGGCCCCCTGCCCGACGCGGCCGCCATCAGCGGAGGCGCTCCGCCGCCGCGCGGGGCGGGACGGGGCGGTCCGCCGCCGCGTGCGGCGGAACCGAGCGGTTCACTGCCGCGCGGTGCGGGGGCGAGCGGTTCACCGCCGGACGCGACCGGCTCGGGCGTACCGCTGCCGCCCGCGGTCGAGCCGGGGCGGCCGGTGCCGCGCCCGGCCCCGCCCGTCGGCTCTGCGCCGCCCGGATCGAGCGCGCCCGGACCGGGACCGTCCGTCTCCCCGACGACCGGTCCCGCGGTGCAGGACGGCACCCGGGCGCCCGGACACGATCCGAGCGGGCCGCTGCCCCCGCCACTGCCCCCTGGGTACGGCCCGCAGCACCTGCGTCAGCCTGGCGAAGTCGCCCGCAGCGGCTTCCCCCCGCCCGATCCCGCCGCCCTCCCCGTACGCCCCGGCGCCGCCCCCTCGGCTCCCCTCCCTTCCCCTCCCTCCGCTCCCTCCGCGCGGAGGGAGGGCGCGGCCATGCCGGACACCGGCGGCTTCCCCCTGGCGCCGCCCCGCCGCTCCGGCCCTCCGGGAACTCCCGCCGCCCGGTCCTCCACGGCCGACGACACCTCCACAGCGCCGTACACCGTCGCGACCCCGCAGGAGCCGCCCCGAAGGTCACGGGAGTTCTCCCGGCACCGCGCCGCCCGCGCCCGGCGCCCCGGGCCGCCCACCGCCGTGGCGATCACGCTGCTCCTGCTCGCGCTGGCCTGCTACGCCGTCGGCCTCTGGGCGCTGTTCCGGCTGTGAGGGCCGTGGAGGTGTCGTCGGCCGTGGGGACCGCGGGAGCCATGGGAGCCGTGGGGCCAGCCCACCCGGATTACGCCCCGGTCCCCGCCCTGGTTCCCGCCCCGGTCACCGTCCCGGCCGCCGCCGCCCGCCGGGCGGTCAGGGTCCACACCCCGAGGACGGCGAGCAGCGCGGTCCCCGTGCCGAGTCCGGCCGCGGCGAGCACCCGCAGCCCCGTGGAACCGGCCGCCGCACCCGGGCCGCCGGGGCCACCGGGGACCCGGCCCCCAACCGCCGCCTCCCGGTCGCGGGCCGTGACCTCGAACAGCCCCGCGGGCTCGGAGCGTCCCGCGTACCCCGGCCCCGGTCCCGCGGCGCCGCTCACCCGCACCCGCAGGGTCAGGTCGTAGGGACCGTCCCCGAACACACCGGCCGTCTGCGCGGCGAGATGCACGACCAGGTAGTACGAGCCGGCGAACCGCATGCCCTTGGCCGGGTCGGTGAAACCGTGGCGGTTGGCGTAGGCGACGGGCGGCAGGGGGGCCAGCACGGCGGACGCCGGATGCCCGCTGTAACCGGCGTACGCCTCCTCCACCGAGCCGCGCACCGGGTTGTACAGCGACAGCGTCAGCGCCCCGTCGGCGTATCCGCTGCCGCCGCTCGCACCGCCCAGCCCGGCCGTGGCGTCCAGCCGCTGCCCCCAGTCCACGGGCACCCGGTAGAAGAGCGTCCCGCCGGGCCGGATCCGGTCCCGCCAGACGCCCTGCCCGACCGGGGCGGCCCGCTCGAACCCGGCGCCGCCCGCCCGGTCCGCCACCGGGCCGGTGACAGGCGCGAGGGAGGCGGAGTCCACGGCCGGCGGGGTGTCCGTCGCCCCGGCCGCCCGCTCCAGACCGGGCTCGGACGCCGCGGTCAGCTCCAGGGGCCAGGGTTCCGGTGCGGAACCCTCGGCGGAGATGCGCTCGACGAGCACGTAGTACGCGCCGGCGCCCTGGCACAGCGCCTGCCCGGAGGAGACCTCCCGGGCGCCCCAGGCGGCGATGGGGTGCGGGCTGCGGCTCGTGCCGAAGCGGGCGGTCTGGTAGGAGCAGGAGGTGCCGTGGGCGTCCCGCACGGTGACCCGGAGGCCGTCCGTGGCGGCGACCGCGCCGCCGGGTGCGGGAACGGCCGTGGCGGAGACATAGGCGGTGGTCGCGGCGTCGAGGTCGAGGCGGTAGTAGAGCCGGCCGCCGCCGGGCAGGGCGCTGCGGTAGGTGCGGCCGGGTTCGAGGCGGGGCGCGCCGCCCGGGGACGCCGCTCCGGCGACGGACCGGGCACCGGCGGCGAAGGCGTACGGGTCCGGTGTCCCGGCGGCGAGCGCCCCCGGCGCCGCCACGGCGGCCACCAGGCCCAGCACCGCGGCCGCGGCCGCCACCACCACCGGGCGCACCCTCGGACGCGTCGGTCTCGTCCCGGCACCGCCCGTGCGGGGCCCCCGTCCCGTCGTGGGCCGTCTCATCCCCGCGCCACCCCTCGCGTTCGCCGCCGCCGCTTCGGACGTCGGCCATCCTGCCCCGGGCGGGGTTGCGCCATCCGCGTATCGCGTACGGACGTCCGAAACATCCGGGTCGGGAGGCGGGAGCCACCCCACGGCTACCTCACGCGGTCCGGGTCCGCAACACGGGATCGGCTCCGGACACACAAAACCCCGACCGCTGCGGCGGCCGGGGTCTGTTCAGGACCGGTGGTCGGTGCTCACGAACCCGTGGGCACGGAGTCAGTCGCCTCCGTCCACAGATCCTGCTCGGCGCGATCCGCCTGGATCTGGCGGTACACGAGGAGCCCGCCGATGGCGGCCAGTGCGACCAGGAGAAGCTTCTTCACCGCGCGACCTCGTCTTTCGTTGACGTAGGGGACCTCTGGCGCCCGACTATACACACCGGCCGATACCGATCGGTGACCTGCGTCCGCCCTCAACTGTCCGGTAGCGGAACGCAGTAGACGGCCGTCGAAACGTTCCGATCGGAGGGTGATCAGACCCGCACGGACGGTGACATTTGCCCACCCTCATCCCATCTCCGGAGCTTTTCGCCGCTCATGCGTCCATCCGAGTGGTGTTCATCCGAAGATCCCCGCGCCACGGGCGTCGGTCCACCACTTCGCGTCGCTCATACACATGATGAGCAAAGTACGCAAATCGCCCAACCCGAAAGTGAGGGGCCATGGACCAGCACAGGGTCATGAAGCTGTGGACCGCCATCGTCACCGCCTTCCTCGCGCTCTGCACGGCGCTCGGACTCGTCACCACGACCGCCACCGCGGCCACGGTCGCTCCGCAGCCCGAGACGGCGCCCAAGAGCACCACGGCGAGGGTGCCGGCCCAGACGACGGCGAACAGGCCCAGAGCCCACGCCCGGTCCCTGCCCCCCACGATGAAACAGCGGATCCGCGCCGAGGCGCACGGAAAGTCCCCGAGTTGCCGCCACCGCCCGCTCGCGGACGCGCAGTCGCTCGCCACCGACCCGGAATGCGAACCCGACGAACCTCCGGCCCGCCCCAGCATCCCGCTCCAGCGCTGACAGAACCGCCCGGCACCGCCGGAGCCCTCCTCAGCACCCATTGACGTAACGGCGAAGCGCGTACGGCCTCCCCGAAACGCACCACCGCAGCACCGCACCACCCCGTCAGCCCGAAGACCCGGTCGGCCCGCCGACCGGGTCCTCCCCATGCCCGCACACCCCTGAGAACCCCGCCGAACATGCCGAACATGCCGAGCACGGCGCGAGTACGGCGATCACGCCGAGCACCACGAGTACCTGCACCCTGCGGCCCCGGCTCCCAAACCGACCGCCCGCCGCACGGCGCGGTCCCGCTCCGCCTCCCACTGCGGCACGGCAGCACGGCACCGTCCGCCCCCACACACACGAAGAGAGCGGGCGCCCCATCCGGGGCACCCGCTCTCTTCGTTCACTGCTGCTGTGGGGCTAACAGGATTTGAACCTGTGGCCTCATCCTTATCAGGTCGATCACGCAGCGCCTTCGCGGTCGGTGCACCCGCTACGTGTCTCGATCTGCAGTCCGCTGCCATCCCTGGTTGACCGCCGCCGTTCGCCGCTGTTGGTGTCAGGCGCTGGTGTCAGCTCCAACCGACGGCCTTGACAGATGCCAAATCTGCCGAGTCTGCCTACCCAGGTTCGAACCTTGGTGCCGTCACCAGCAAACGACCGGACCCCGACCATCGAGGACGGTCGGGGTCCGGTCGCTTTCCTGATCAATACCGGTTCCCCTCTTCCCGTGGATCCCCGCTCCTTCGGGCACGTGGCGGCCACGCCGTCCAGACTCAGTAGAAATGGCGATCGACTACCTTGGGGAAGCTCCGGTGCAGCTGGTACGCCCGCCAGATGCCAACGGCCGCTTGCACGAACGAACGCCAGCACTGCTCGTCCCGGTGCTTTAGATCTTGTGTCTCAAGGTTGAGGCTCATCGCGTCTGCCGGCGCTTGGCCCGCGCTATCGCAGATACGGAAGCTGCCGTCCGCTGGGGCGAAGAGCAGCCAGCCCGTGTGCCCTTCATCGTCAGCCCACGTGTAGATCGCTCCGTCGGCTCCGCTGGACGTCAGCCGGACTCGAACCCATGCCGCCATCGGTCTCCTCCCTGTGCATCCCCACGCTGAGCGGAGCACGATATCGCGCGGCTGACATATCGGCTTTGAGCGGGAACTGGCATGGGGCGAGGGGCCATGGTCCGGACGCTGGCCAAGAGCCCTAGTTTGGAAGATCGCGTACGCGGGTTGTCGCCGAGCTGGGGAGTTGCTGATCTGCTGTTTCCTGTGTCTCGGCCTGTGACTCCCCGTTGCTCCCCGCCCGTCCCTTGCCTGGCGGGCACGCCAAGGGCACGATCCGCCGCTGCTACCCCAACCTGCTGACCAGGGGGGCGACCATCAGCAGCAGAGCTACCACCGTCGAAATCAGTTGCAGGATCTGCGTCACTTTCGCGGTCTTGGTGTGCGTGCAACTTTGCTCGACGGGCGTGCGTGCATGCATGTCGAGCGTGTTGGCGTGCATGTCGAGCGTGCACGCGTGCACGATAGGCTTGCATGCGTGCATGATGCCGCTGTAATGTCTCGTACCAACTAACGCATTGCATTGCCATGCGTTAGACAGTCCGATGGACTGACCTTGGGGTTCCTTCTTCATGTTGCCTCCATGGCGTCTGTTGGCCACGCCTTAGCCGTAGTGCGCCTAACTTTGACGGGTTCGCGCATGCGGCTAGTTGGCGTTGCCTAGTTACAACTAGGCGGAATCGTAGCGCACATGGGTTGTGCTGTGCCCCACCATCTGTGAAAGCTGACGGCTCGCCACCAGCTCCGACCCACCACTCACCCCGGCTTCCATCCCGTCCGCCGTCGACCCACACACCGTGGAGCGGGCGTGGTTCAGGGCGTCCAGGTGGAGCGCGCCACTGTACGAACGACCTGGACGCCCTGGGCCGCGTCTGCTCGGCTCTGCCTGGGTCGACGGTGGTCGGGATGGGAGCTCCCCGCGCACGCCCCTACGGACCCGCGGGCGGGAACGGCGCCCCCTCCATCCCGGTGCCGGCCGATCCCCCGCCGGAGGCATCGTCTTGACCGTGGCATGCGTACGGTGATCACCTATTGCCCCGGCCTCTCACGTGGGCGCGCGTTGGCGCAGCCCGCCGGAGCGGGCCGAAGGCAGGAGCGGCGGCGGAGCGGAGCCAGGGCGCGCCCGGCGGAGCGGAGCGCAGCCGGGGCTTGATGAGGTAGAGAAACCTGTAACCGCTCAGGCACTCAGAGGGTCAGGAACGGGCGTCTCGTCGGTGAATCCGTGATCGGCAAGGCCGGTAGGACGCTGGGCAAGCCAGCCCGAGACTCGCGGTCCGCCGTTGACAGCGCCGCCCTCGCGGATGGTCGTCACGTACTGAAAGCCTTGATCAAGGTAGTAGCGCTGGAGCCGCTCGTTCGTGGTCCACGCATCGAGTCGCAGCCATCGGGCACCCGCCCGATAAGCCCGGTCGCCAGCCCAATCCAGCAGCCTGCCACCGAGGTTCTGCCCCGCATAGTCGCGAGAGATCGTCAGTTTGTTGACGAACATCGACGGTTCAGCCAGCTCCTCCTCCGACCACAGCCCCTCTTCGGCTTCTGGGGTGACTGTGATGGTGCCAGCGGTCCTTCCCCCGTCCCGCAGCATGAAGACTGTGCCCCCTTCAATGGTGGCCAAGAGGCGGTCCGCCGGGTACGGCCGACTCCACTGGTCGCTTCCGAGTTTGCTGATCCAGGCGGAGGCTTCGATACGGAAGGCCAATAGCGCTTCAAGGTCGGCAGGTGTTGCGGCGGTGACTCTCACTGAACTTCGTTCTCTCGGGCGGACAGGTTGCCGATCTCGTAGTTCATGCGGTTGAGATCGCCTCGGAAGGTAGTGACTGTGCAACGCACCGGACGCTCGGCGGTGTATCCGGTACGGGTCCACAGCAGCACCGGGATACCGGGGCCGATCTCCAGCAACCGTGCTTCCTCTGGCGTCGGCATCCGCGTGGCGATCTCGTCGGCGTACCCAATCTGCTCGACTCCCAGACTGGCCAGGTAGCGTGTCGTCCCCTCGTCAATGTCGCCGGGCTCCGAAAGCCGGGGCGCGTCCTTGACGAGCCAATCCGGGTAGTGCGTCGCCTGTGTGGACCAGGGGACATCGTCCACGAAGCGGTGACAGAATCGGAGAACTGCCCGTTCACCCGCCTCCACCCGGAGCCGGTGAGCAACGTACTCGGACGCTGTGGTCACCTCGACCCGGAACGTCTGGTGAGGGCGTCGGCCAGCATTCGTCACGTCCGTCGAGTACGCGTCGCCGTTCTGCGGAAAGTCCAAGTTCTCGAAGCGTGAAGCGTTCAGTTCGAAGACCTCGTGCTTCCGGACCTCGTAGCCCAGGCCCTGGCTCGACGCGATGAGCCCTTCGCCTACCAGCACAGCTAGCCCTGAACGGACAGTGTTCCGGGAAGCAGTGAAGCGATTCGCCAACTCGGCCTCCGAGGGCAGCCGCGCGCCTGGCCCATAGGTGCCGTTGTCGATCTCACGGCGCAGTGCATCGGCGACCTGTTGGTACTTCGGCTGCTTGCTCATGCACCCATCATGACGCACTCGCTCAACTTGTTGGTACATGTAGCGCCAAAGTGCTTGACGAATCACACAGGGTCAGGCACGCTCTCACTTGTACCAACAAGTTGAGCATGCTGGCCAACAGGTCTGGATGCACAAGCCAGGGAGCGGCCTCCCACCGCCAAGTAGTCAGCCGCTCCCCGTCCCATAGAGGGAGCTTCCATCATGCCTGCAACTGTGGTTGCTGAGCACGTTGTCCCGGCTGTTCCGTCCTCACCCGTGGTGAGGGTGACGGGGCTGACGAACGGTGAGCGCGCGGTCGCGCTGTACGCCTCCGACATGCCCGGCGGGTACCGCTTCGGCCGGGGCGATGACGGCACGGTGATGGCCTGGGTCCTCCAGGGTGTGGCCCGTCTCGGGTTCAAGGACGTCTACGACGCTGCCGGTGAGGTGCGCTACTACGGCGTTCTGCGGCAGGCGGGCCGGGTCACCGCTGAGGTGCGCCGTGGTGTGCGCCGCCGTTTCCCCGACCGCAGGCGACTGGAGTGCGCGGAGCGGACGTCCGCCATGCTCACCTACCGTCTGGCCGACGTGGAGCCGGAATCCGGCTGGGTCGGGGACGACACCTTCAAGATCTACCGCGCCTACGGCGACGACATCGACGAGGTGGGCGTATGAGCCGCACCCGTCCCAACTCCCGCCGTGTCAGGGACATGAGGCAGCGCCTGCTGTGCCGGGACGGCCGCCGCTGCTTCTACTGCCGCACCCCGTTCACCTCGGACACGGACGCCACTCTCGACCACTACATCCCTTACTCGCTGTGGCGGACGTGGTGGGCCCGGAACCTGGTGCTGGCCTGCACCGACTGCAACAGCGGCAAGGGCGACCGACTGCCCTGGCCCCTGGTCTGGGTCCTGCTGGCCACTGCCCCGGCCTGCCCGGCGGGGGTGCCCGCATGACCGCCTTCCCCGTGCCCCCGTCCGAGGTGGCACCGCAGCCCGCTTCGGCGGGGATCGACCCCGTGACCCTGGCCGACCTGCTGCGGGTGGCGAACCTGCCCGGCTTCGACCGCTGGCAGGAACAGGTGCGCCGTACCGGTGGCTGTGCCCAGCCGATCCGGCTGAGGGGCCAGACCGTCACCCGCGACCGCGCCACCGGCGACGTCCTCTACTCCTACAGCACCGAGCACGAGCCGGGCGGCATGCTCCGGGTGGCCTGCGGCAACCGGCGGGCCTCGCGCTGTCCCGCGTGCGCCTGGACGTATGCCGGGGACGTGTACCACCTGATCCGGGCCGGGATCACCGGCGACCCCCGGATGGGCATCACCGACAGGGTCCGGCAGCATCCCGGCGTGTTCGCCACCCTGACGGCCCCGTCGTTCGGGCCGGTCCACAACCGACCGTCCTCCGGCCGCTGCCGCTGCGGGAGCTCCCACACCGAAGACGCTCCGGCCCTGGGCACAGCCCTCGACCCGGCCCGCTACGACTACGCCGGGGCCGTGCTGTGGAACAACCACGCCGGGGACCTGTGGCGCCGCTTCACCATCTACCTGCGCCGGGAGATCGCCGCCCGTGCCGGGCTCACCCAGACGGCCATGCGGGAGGTGTGCCGGGTCTCCTTCGGCAAGGTCGCCGAGTTCCAGAAACGCGGCTCCGTGCACTTCCACGCCGTGGTCCGCCTCGACGGCCCGGACGGACCGCACGACCTTCCGCCCGCGTGGGCCACGACCGCTCTCCTGGACGACGCCATCAAGGCCGCTGCCGCCCGGGTCGCCGTACCGGTCCCCGCGGGCGGTGACTTCCCCGCCCGCACCCTGCGCTGGGGCTCCCAGGTGGACGTGCAGCCGATCGGCAGCCTGCAGGGTGTCGAACTGACCGACACGGCGGTCGCCTCCTACGTCGCCAAATACGCCACCAAAGCCGCCGAAGCCACCGAGACAGTGGACCGCCGGATCGGGGAGCTGGCCGAACTCGACCGCCTGCCACTGCCCCCGCACACCCGCCGCCTGATCGANGCNTGCCACNCCCTGGACGACGCCTACCCCGACCGGCTGCTGTGGCGCTGGGCCCACATGCTCGGCTTCCGCGGCCACTTCATGACCAAGTCCCGCGCCTACTCCACCACCCTCAGCGAACGCCGCCAGGTACGCGCCGACTACCGCGCCCGCCAGGAACGCCACGAACGCG